>JANXUD010000002.1 GCA_025352045.1 Gammaproteobacteria bacterium
CCTGTTCCAGGCCGCCGGGGCCAATGCCCCGGGGCCGGAGACCTTGCAGTAGTGCTGGCGTTGCGGCCGGATTTTGGTTAAATTAACGTAAATACCAGTATCAGGCCCGGGAACTAAGTCCTTGGCCCAGGCTCTGAGTAACGGCCCCCGACGAGGACGAGAAACGTGAAAATGCGATTGCTCACTTGCCTGCTGTTCGCCCTCGCGGCGACCTCGGCGTTTGGCCAATCGAACACGCTCGTCCTGCCGGTCAACGCCAGCAGCAACACCACGGTCCTGCCCCTGTGGAATACTAGAAACGGACAGATCGATGCGCTGCTGCTGATCGAACCTTCGATGCTGCCGCAATTGCCCTCGCAGCGGATCATCCGCCCGGCCAGTGGCGCGCGCGGCAGCATCGGCAACAACAACCTGCAATTGCGCGCCGGCCTTTCGCTTGAAGCGAACCCGGGCATGGGCGTGCTGTGCAACGACGAGAGCATCGCCAGCGGCCTGAGCACCATGGCCGGCCACTGCATGCTGGTCAACCTCGGCCCGCCCCGCAATGGCGGCCACGGCACCGTCAACGGCCTGCTGCAATTGCAGCGCGGCAAGACCTCGGTCACCGGTGGCCTCGGCATCGGAACGGAAGCGCTTGGCCTCGGGACCGGAACCGTGGGCAAGCAGGCAGCGGACCGTCGCCTGCTCGAAAGCCTGCTCGGCCCGGACGCGGCCAGCCTGGATCGGCGCAATGCCAGCCTGATCGGCCAGGTATCGATCGGCAAGCAAAGCTGGGTCAGCATCGGCGGCACCCTGGCGCGCGTGCGCCTGATCCCGACCGAACAAATGCACGGCGGCCTGCCGCCGGAGTGGGATGCCGGCAGCCTGAGCCTGGGCGGCGGCGTCGGCAATTTCGGCGGCGAGATCACCGGCCAGTCGATCGAAGTGCCCGGCCAGCCCAGCCGTTACACCACGCTCGGCGCCGGCGTCACCTGGCGCACGCCGTGGAAGGCCAAGCTATCGGTCGGCGCGGAGAACCTGATGTCGCGCGGCAAGAATCCGTTCGGCGTGCAGGACTCGCGCGCGACGCAGGGCAACGACGACGAAGGTCGCGTTCCCTACGTGCGTTACCAGCAAGACCTCTGATCGCGCTCCGCCTCCGCTCGATCCGCCCCTGATCGATCCGCGCCAGCTGCGCTACGTCCACGAGCAGCTCTGGCCGCTGGACGACCTGCTTCGCCTGCCGCGCTTTTCCGACCACGACCGCGCCCAGGTCGACGCCGTGCTCGATGCGGCCGCGCGGCTGGCGCGCGAGCGTTTCGCACCGCACTGGAAAATCGGCGACGTCGAGGAACCGCGCCTCGTCGACGGTCGCGTGGTGCTGCCCGCCGCCGTGCGCGAGGCGGTGCACGCCTACCGCGACGCCGGTTTCTGTGCGCTGGGCGCCGACGCCGCCGATGGCGGCTTGCAACTCCCTTACAGCGTGGTGCTGCTGTGCGATGCGCAACTGCTCGCGGCCAATGCCTCCACCGCCGGCTACCTGCTGCTCGCGCGTGGCGTCGCCAACCTGCTGGGCGCCTTCGCCTCGCCGGCGCAACAGGCGCGCTATCGCCAGCCGCTGCTGGAAGGCCGCTTCCTCGGCACCATGTGCCTGAGCGAACCGCAGGCCGGCTCGTCGCTGGCCGACATCAGCACCCGCGCCGAGCCGATGGTCGATGGGCGCTACCGCATCAGTGGCCAGAAGATGTGGATCTCGGGCGGCGAACACGAGTTGGCGGAAAACATCATCCACCTGGTGCTGGCGAAGATCCCGGGCGGCCCGCCCGGCGTGCGCGGGATCAGCCTGTTCATCGTGCCCCGCCAGCGCATCGGCGACGACGGCGGCGTGGGCGCGGGCAACGACGTGCGCCTGGCCGGGCTCAACCACAAGCTGGGCCAGCGCGGCATCGTCAACACCTTCCTGAAATTCGGCGAGGCCGGCGATTGCATCGGCGAACTGGTCGGCCCGCCACACCAGGGCCTGGCGCAGATGTTCCACATGATGAACGAGGCGCGCATCGGCGTCGGCATGGGCGCGGTGATGATGGGACTGGCCGGCTATGCGTACTCGCGGGACTACGCGCGCGAACGCCGGCAGGGCCGGCAGCCGGACCAGAAGGATCCTGCCAGCCCGCCGGTGCCGATCATCGAGCACGCCGACGTGCGACGAATGCTGCTGCGGCAGAAATGCCTGGTCGAGGGCGCCCTGGCGCTGGCGATGTATGCAGCGCGGCAGGTCGACCAGCTCGCCGCATCGCCCGATGCCTCCGAGCGGGAGAACGCAGGCCTCCGCCTCGACCTGCTCACGCCCGTGGTGAAAGCCTGGTCGGCGCGCTGGTGCACCGAAGCCAACGACCTCGCGATCCAGGTGCTCGGCGGCTATGGCTACACGCGCGAGTATCCGGTCGAGCAATTGTGGCGGGACAACCGCCTCAATCCCATCCACGAAGGCAGCAACGGCATCCAGGCGATCGACCTGCTCGGCCGCAAGGCGATGGCCCAGGACGGCGCGGCGTTGCGCGCCATGCTGGCCGTGGTGCGCGAGACCCTTGCGGCGACGGCAGCGGATGACGCATTGCGGCCGCACGCGGACACGCTGGGCGCGCTGCTTGGGCGCATCGAAATCGTGACCGGGGTCGCACGCGCGGCGATGGGCCGCGGCGACGCGCGCCTGGCGCTGGCGAACGCGTCCTCGTACATGGACCTGTTGGGGCACGCCCTGGTCGGCTGGACCTGGCTGCGCCAGGCGCAGGTGTCGGCCGCCGCGCTCAAACGCACGCCCGGCCGCGACGCCGACCTGCATCGCGGCAAGTTGGCCGCCTGCGACTTCTTCTTCCGCCACGAGCTTCCGCGTGTCGGCCACGATGCCGACCTGCTGGAAGCGCTGGACGACAGCACGCTCCGGATGGCGCCCGGGGACTTCTGATATCGTCCGGCGAGTGCCGAAAACCCTGACCCCACTTTCCGGGCTCGACGCCGCCTTCCTCTACCTGGAATCGGCGGGCACGCCGATGCACGTGGGCAGCCTGATGCTGCTGGACGCGCCGGCGCACGGCGACTTCCACCCCCGCCTGCTCGAACACATCGCCGCGCGGCTGCCACGCGCGCCCGCCTTGCGCCGCGTCCTGCACGACGCCCCGCTCGACCTCGGCCACCCGATGTGGGGCGATGCGCTGCGCCTGGACCTGCGCCGGCACATCCGCCGGCGCCGCCTGCCCGGCAAGGGCGGCCACGACAAGCTGATGGCCCTGGTGGGCAAGCTGCACGCGGAGCCGCTGTCGCGCGAGCGGCCGATGTGGCAGTTCGTGGTGGTCGAAAACGTCGAACCCGGCATGGTGGCGCTGTATTCCAAGGTCCACCACGCCCTGCTGGATGGCCAGGGCGGCATCGCGCTGGCGCAAGCCATCCTGGATGTCGCGCCGCCGGCCAAGTCGAAGCCGCGCGCACGCGGGGCGAAGGCGGCCGCATCGCCAGTGTCCACGCGTGCCGGCGACGGACCGGACGTGGCCGACCTGGCCCGCGTCGCCACGCGCTCGACCGTGCTCCAGTTCGCCAACCTGCTGCGCGCGCTTCCCGCCACCCTGCGCGCCATCGGCGGCGTGCGCGAAGCCGCGGGCCTGCTCGCCGGCCTGCGGCAGAACCTCTTGTTCGCACCCAAGACGGTGTTCAACCGCAAGATCGGGCCGGCGCGCAGTTTCGCGGCGGCCAGCTTCCCGCTCGACGAGGTGAAGGCGGTCGCGCGCGCCCACGGCGTCAGCCTGAACGATGTCGTGCTGGCGATGTGCGCGGGCGCGCTGCGGGAACTGTTGCTCGAGGAAGACGCCCTGCCGCGCAAGCCGCTGGTGGCCGCGATGCCGGTGTCCCTGCGCGAGGCAGGCGACACCGGCGTCGACAACCAGGTCTCGATGGTCCAGTGCTCGCTGGCGACCGACGTGGCCGACCCGGTGGCACGGCTGCAGGCCATCCGCGCTTCCACCGCCCAGCTCAAGCGCCGCGTCGCCGCCTTCAAGGGCCTGATCCCAACCGATTTCCCGGGCTTCGCGGCGCCGCTCTGGGCCGCCGGCCTGTCGCGCCTGTGGGCGGCAGGCTCGATCGCCGAGCGCCTGCCGGCCCTGGCGAACGTGGCGATTTCCAATGTGCCGGGCCCACCGGTCCCGCTCTACCTGGCTGGTGCCCGCCTGCGCCACTACTATCCGGTGTCGATCGTGACCCATGGGCTGGCGTTCAACTTGACCGTGCAAAGCTATGCCGGGAGCCTCGAGTGCGGCCTGACTTGCGCGCGCGACGTGGTTCCCCGTCCCGAGATCGTCGCCACGGCCATGGCCGCGGCGCTTGCCGACCTGCAACTAGGCATTCCATGAAGCAGACTGCGTCCCGCCGCCCGGCCACCCACGAAACGCTCAAGGCGCCATCAGCGCTCCTGCTCGCGATGGAAGGGCGGGCCATGCTCGAGTGGGCATCCTTCGCCTTTGCCTGGCCGCTGCTGAAATCCGCCCCGCGCGGCGACGGCCATCCGGTGCTCGTGCTGCCAGGCCTGATCGCCGGCGACGCCAGCACCGCGCCGCTTCGCCGTTTCCTGTGCGAGCTCGGCTACGACGCGCGACCTTGGGGCCAAGGCCTGAATTTCGGCCCCCGCGACCACGTGATCAAGGGCATGGTCGACCAGGTCCGCGCCCTGCAGAAAAAACACAGGAAGAAGGTCAGCATCGTCGGTTGGTCGCTGGGCGGCGCGATGGCCAATGCACTCGCGCTCCGCATGCCCGAGCGCGTGCGGCAGGTGGTGACGCTGGGGTCGCCGCTGACGGGCCATCCCAAGGGCACCAATGCCTGGCGCGTGTTCGAACTGGTGAGCGGCTTCCGCACAGACGACGAGCGCCTGATGGAGCTGGTCAACGGCGTGCCGAGCGTGCCGACCACCTCGATCATGAGCAAGACCGACGGCATCGTGAACTGGCGCATGAGCCTGGCGCGAGAATCGAAGATCGCCGAGAACATCGAAGTCAGCGCCACCCACCTGGGCATGGGCGCCAACCCGGCCGTGCTGTGGATCATCGCCAACCGGCTGGCGCAGGAGGAAGGCGCCTGGGCGCCGTTCGAGCGCACTGCGGGGCTGCGATCCCTGCTCTATCGCGACCCGCACAGCTTTCGCTTTGCCGACCTGATCGCTCCGTAACTATGCTTGCGGCGCGGGCGTTTCGGCGATGGCGCGGCTGCCGGCATCCGCGCCCCCCACGCACCATCGCACTGCACGGCACCGCATCGCGCGCCCACCCATCGCACTGCACGGCACCGCGCGCCCACCAACCGTCGCAATGCACGGCAAGCCTCGCGCGCCATCGAGCTCCGCGGCCACTGAGCACGCATCGCTGCGCTTGCGCCTGGGTGCGGCATGGCGGTGCGGACGTGACGCAGGCTTCAGCTGGTGCAGCTTGCGGAACCCCATCCAACAGGCGCGATCGTGGAGTGGCCTGGGCGGCTTGGTGCAGGGGCCTTGGCGGGACAATCGGCGCCATGGACGGCGCCGATTAGCCTACAGGGACGTACTTGCGGCGTGTCCCGC
>JANXUD010000005.1 GCA_025352045.1 Gammaproteobacteria bacterium
CAGGCGATGACGCTGCCGATCTCCCTGACCGGGCGCGATGTCGCCGGCCAGGCCCAGACAGGCACCGGCAAGACCCTCGCCTTCCTTATCACCCTGGTCAATCGCCTGATGACCCGCCCGGCCCTGGCCAATCGCGGCCCGGCCGATCCGCGCGCGATGATCCTGGCGCCGACCAGAGAACTAGCGATACAGATTCACAAGGACGCGGAGAAGTTTTGCGCTGGCCTGGGTCTGAAATTCGCCCTTATCTACGGTGGCGTCGACTACGACAAGCAGCGCGCCCAGCTGACCCAGGGTTGCGACGTCATCATCGCCACCCCGGGTCGCCTGATCGACTACGTCCGCCAGGGCGTCGTGCACCTGCACGCCTGCGAGGTGTGCATCCTCGACGAAGCCGACCGCATGTTCGACCTCGGCTTCATCAAGGACCTGCGCTTCCTGCTGCGCAAGCTGCCGCGCCGCGAGGAGCGCCAGACCCTGATGTTCTCGGCCACGCTCAGCCATCGCGTGCTCGAGCTCGCCTACGAGCACATGAACGAGCCCGAGAAAGTCATCGTCGAGACCGAGACGATAACCGCCTCGCGCGTGCGCCAGGTCGTGTACTTCCCGTCCAACGAGGAGAAGCTGCCCCTGCTGCTGGGCCTGCTCTCGCGCACCGACGCCAACCGGACCATGGTCTTCGTCAACACCAAGGCCTGGGTCGAGCGGGTCGGTCGGGCGCTGGAGAAGGCCGGATACCGCGTCGGCGTGCTGTCCGGCGACGTGCCGCAGAAGAAGCGCCAGAGCATCCTGGCGCGGTTCCAGCGCGCCGAGCTGGAAGTGCTGGTCGCCACCGATGTCGCCGCCCGCGGCCTGCACATCGACGCGGTGAGCCACGTCTACAACTTCGACCTGCCATTCGACGCGGAAGACTACGTGCACCGCATCGGCCGCACCGCGCGCCTGGGCATGGAAGGCGACGCGGTCAGCTTCGCCTGCGAGATCTACGCGCAGTCGCTGCCGGAAATCGAGGCCTACATCGAGCAGAAGATCCCGGTCGCCACCGTCACCGCGGAGTTGCTGCGTGCGCTCCCGCGCGCCAGGCGCGAGCCGGTGCTGGGCGAGGATGGCCAGCCGGTGGAAAGCATCGCCGACCTGTTCCGCGAGGCCCGCGCTGAAGCCGAGGCCAGCGGCCGCGGCCGCAGCGGACCGGGCGGCAGTGGCGGGCGCCGCAGTGGCCCGGGTGCTTCCGGTTCGCGCAGCGGACCGGGCGGCCCGCGCCGCGACGGCGGCTCGTCGTCTTCGTCTTCGCCGCGCCCGCCGCGAGAACCGCGCGCGCCGCGACCCGCCGATGCCGCCGATACCGCCGCACCGGCCGCCGCCGCGCCCGGCCATCCTGCCAACGGCCACGCCGCCAATGGCCACGCCAGCAACGGCCATGCCCACGCAAGCGGCGGAGCTGCGTCGATGCCGCGCCCGCCGCGCCCGCCGCGCGACCCGGCGGCGCCCGATGCCGAGGGCGAGGCGCGCCGCCGCCGCCGTCGCGGTCCCCGCCGCGAGGGCGACCCGGCCAACGTCAACATCGCCGCGCGCCAGGCCGCCGGTGGCGATGGTGCGCCGATGCGTGCAGGCTCCGCCGGCCCGACTGGCGCGCCGGCCACGCCCGCCACCGTGTCGAAGGAAGGTTTCCTCAAGCGTTTCGCCCGCGGCGTGAAGTCGCTGGTCGGACCGTCGAAATCCTGAGCCCGGCGCGGCAGACTGGCGCAACGGACCGCGTGGGGAGCCCGGCATGAGCCTGTTGCGCCTGGACAATGTCGGCAAGAGCTATGCGGGCGGGCAGCAGGCGCTCGAAGGCGTGAGCTTTGCCGTGGAGTCCGGCGAGATGCTGTTCATCACCGGCCATTCGGGCGCGGGCAAGAGCACCCTGCTGAAACTCATCCACCTGAGCGAACGGCCGACCCGTGGTGCCGTGCTGGTGGCCGATCGCAACCTGGCCAAGCTGCGCGGGCGCAACGTCGCCCTGCACCGGCGCAGCGTCGGCGTGGTGCACCAGGACCATCGCCTGCTGCTGGAGCGCAGCGTGTTCGACAACGTCGCCCTGCCACTGCGCATCGCCGGCTTGCCGTCGGCCGAGATCAGCCGCCGCGTGCGCTCGATGCTGGACAAGGTGGGCCTGGGTGCGCGCGAGAAAGCGCGGCCGCTGCAACTGTCCACCGGCGAACAGCAGCGGGTCGGCATCGCCCGCGCGATGATCGCCCAGCCGGCGATCCTGCTGGCCGACGAACCCACCGGCAACCTCGATCCGACACTCGCCACCGAGATCATGCAGTTGTTCGCAGCGTTGCAGGCCCAGGGCACCGCGGTGCTGATCGCCAGCCATGACCTGGCCCTGGTGCGGCGCCTTCGCAAGCGCGTGCTGGTGCTCGACCACGGAAAGCTGGTGGACGACATCTCGCCCGAGGATCTCGCCGCGTGAGCACGCCGCCGCCCGATGCCCCGCGGCCGACGCCGCCCCCGGGGGCGCAGGTGCCGGCCCCGTCGCCGGCGCCGGCGCCACCGGTGAAACCTGCCGGCAACAAGCCCGCCGCCGAGCGCAGCAAGTCGCCCGGCCTGGGCGCCCGCCTGCGCGCCTGGCGCGACCAGCACCTGTGGTCCCTGGTGTCGAGCCTGGGGCGCGTCGCCAACCGGCCCTTCGCCACCCTGATGACCATCGGCGTGATGGCCGTGGCGCTGGCCTTGCCGCTGGGCCTGGGCCTGGGCCTGGCCAACCTGGAGCGCCTGTCCGGCTCGGTGCAGGAATCGCGCGACGTCAGCCTGTTCCTCGACGCCGAAGTCGGCGCCGCGCAGGCGGGCACGCTGGCCGACGAACTGCGCCGCCGCGCCGATGTGGCCAAGGTCACGATCAAGACGCCCGCGCAGGGCCTGGAAGAATTCCGCCAGATGAGCGAGCTGGCCGGGGCGCTGGCCATCCTCGGCGAGAACCCCTTGCCAAGCGTCCTGCTGGTCACGCCGCGCGACGACGGGGCCGCGCTGGCCGAGGCGATGCGCCACGAGCCGCGGGTGGAGCTGGTGCAGCACGACGCCGCCTGGCGTCGCCGGCTGTCGGCCTGGCTGGCCTTCGGCGCCCAGTTCACTTGGGTGCTCGCCGCGCTGTTCGGGCTGGGCGTGCTGCTGGTGGTCGGCAATACCGTGCGCCTGGACATCGGCAATCGGCGCGACGAAATCGCAGTCCTGCAACAGCTGGGCGCGACCGATGGCTTCATTCGCAGGCCATTCATTTACCTCGGGGCATGGTATGGACTGGGCGCGGGTGCGCTCGCGCTTGGCCTGCTCGCCATCGCAGCCGCGTTACTCCAGCCGACCTTGTCGGCGTTGGTGGCCAGCTACGGCAGCGATTTCGCCTGGCGCAGCCCCGGCTTGCGCGGCGTCGCCGCCGTGCTCGCGCTGGCAACGGGCCTGGGATGGTTTGGGGCCTGGCTCGCCTGCGGCCACCATCTGAGGCAGACTCGACCCACGGACCTTTGAGCACGCGAATGAGCAGCCCCGGTTTCCGACTTTCCGAAACAGTCACCCCGCGCATCATGGTGGTGGACGGCTCGAAGGTCGTGCGCAAGATGATCGAAGGCGTGCTGCGCCAGCAGTTGCCGGCGATGGAATTCATCGGCGTGGAAACCGGCGAGGAAGCCAAGGCCGCGCTGCAGAACGGCGCCTTCAGCCTGGTCACCACCGCGCTGCGCCTGCCCGACATGGATGGGCTGGCGCTGGCCCGCCACCTGCGCGAGCACACCCCGCAGGCCTACATCCCGATCATCGTGGTGTCCGGCGACGTGCAGGAGCGGCTCGAGAGCCGCAGTTTCAACGACAACGTCACCGACTACTTCGACAAGTCGCTCGGCTTCAACGCGCTGGCCGCCTTCATCAAGGGCTATGTCGCGCCGGAGTCCGAGCCCGGTGGCGAGGTGCTGTACGTCGAGGACAGCCGCGTGGTCGCGCTGGCGACCCGGCGCATGCTGGAAAAGCACGGCCTGCAGGTCATCCATTGCACCTGCGTCGAGGACGCGGTGGCGCACCTGGAGACGATGAAGGCGCAGAACCGCATTCCCGGCCCCGATGTCGTGCTGACCGACGTGTACCTGAAGGGCGACCTGACCGGCAAGGACCTGGTGCAGACCATCCGCCGCGTGTTCGGCTACCCCAAGGGCCTGCTGCCCGTGCTGGTGATGACCGGCGATGCCAATTCCGCCAACCAGACCGACCTGCTGCGCGCCGGCGCCAACGACCTGGTGCAGAAGCCGATCGAAGAACGCCTGCTGGTGACCAAGCTGCTGTTCCAGCTGCGGGTCGGCCGGCTGATGCGCGAAAAGCGTGGCCCCTCGCTGCGCCCCGCGGGCGTCGCGTAGGGACATGGGGTCCGGCGCGGCCGACCCGGCGGCGCCTGTGCGGCCCGGCGCCGGCGCGGCG
>JANXUD010000116.1 GCA_025352045.1 Gammaproteobacteria bacterium
TGCACCGCGGAATCGAGTTCCACCACGCTGCAGCCCGCGGCGCGAGCCTGCTCCATGCACCAGTCAAGCAGCATCTTGCCGAAGCCGCGCGAACGCGCGGCTTCGGCCGAGACCAGGTCGTCGACCTCGAGCATCGCGCCAGTCCGCAGCATGTCGGTGATGCGATAGCCGGCGACGGCCTGCACGCCACCGGCGTCGGCGACGAACGCCAGCCGATAGCCGTGCGCTTCCATGCCGCGGACGCGCGCGACGAACTCCTCGCGCGCCAGGTGCGGCCGCAGCAGGGCCATCACCGGGTAGCAGGCGTCGATCTGGGCATCCGTGCTGGCGGTCTCGACCCCGGGCATGCGAGGGATTGTAACCCCGGGCCGGCAATCCACCCGTGCCGAAAGTTCATGGCGCCGCGCTGCCGGGCATGGTGAAATCCCCCATCCCAGGGGATTGGCCAGAACATGATCGAAGTCAGCAACCTCACCAAGCGCTACGGTGATTTCACCGCGGTGGACGACCTCAGCTTCACCGTGCGCCCCGGCGAGGTCATGGGCCTGGTCGGCCCCAATGGCGCCGGCAAGACCACCACGCTGCGCTGCCTGACCGGCATCATCCCGGCCACGCTGGGCCATTCGCGGCTGTGCGGCATGGACGTGGTGGCCGATCCGGTGGGCGCCAAGCGCCAGATGGCCTTCATCCCCGACGAGCCGCGCCTGTTCGACTACCTCACCGTCGCACAGCACCTGAATTTCGTCGCCAGGTTGTACGACCTCGGCGATTACGAGGCGCGCGCGCAGGCGATCCTCACCGACCTGGAGATGGCCGACAAGCAGCAGCTCCTGCCCGCCGAGTTGTCGCGCGGCATGAAGCAGAAGCTCGCCATCGCCTGCGGCCTGCTGCACCAGCCGAAGGTCGTGATCTTCGACGAACCCATGACCGGCCTGGACCCGATCGGCATGCGCCGCATGAAGGGCGTGATGCGCCGGCTGGCGACGGAGGGCGCGGCGATCATCCTCAGCTCGCACCTGCTGGGCCTGGTGGAAGAGGTCTGCACCCATCTGCTGATCCTCAAGAACGGCGTCAAGATGGCCGACGGCACCGTGGCCGAGGTGCGTGCGCGTTTCGCCGACGACGCCGACACCAGCCTGGAAGACGTGTTCTTCCGCGCCACCGGCGAGGCCGACGAGGCGAAGCTGCCTTGAGTGCGGGGTTCGCCTCCGGGGCGCGGCCGATGCTGCGCGCCTATGCCTACCTGCAGGCGCTGAGCGTCTACAACGGCGTGCGCGTGCGGCTGCAGCGGCTGCGCCAGCCGAAGTACCTGTTCGGTGCGCTGGCGGGCGGCGCCTACATGTATTTCTTCGCCTTCCGCCACCTGTTCGAGCGCAATGGCATGCCGGGCGTCTCGGGCTCCACGCCCGCGGCGTTCGCCGGCGTCGTCGCCGGACTGTTCGCGCTGGGCTTGCTGGTGCTCACGGTGTTGGCCTGGCTGCTTCCAGGGAGTCGTGCCGCACTGGCTTTCACCGAGGCCGAGGTGGCGTTCCTGTTTCCCGCGCCGCTGTCGCGCACGGCGTTGATCCAGTTCAGCCTGTTGCGCTCGCAGCTGGCGATCTTCTTTTCCGCCTTCATCATGTCGCTGTTGCTGCGCCGCGGTGGCTCGCTGGGCTGGCATGCGGTGCAACACGCCTTCGCGATCTGGATCGTGCTGGCGACGGCGCGCCTGCACCTGATGGGTGCGTCGTTCGCGCGTGAACGCCTGCTCGATTTCGGCGTGCGACCCTGGCTGCGCCGCGTGCTGGTCGGCGCGGTGGTGCTGCTGGCAGGCATCGCCACCTGGTGGTGGATCGCCAGCCACGTGCCATTACCCGGCAAGGGCGACCTCGCGGACGCCGCGGCCGTGGCGCACTACACCGGCAGCATCCTGTCCCAGCCGCCGCTGTCCTGGATGCTGGTGCCGTTCCAGTGGCTGGTCGCGCCCTTCCTCGCTCCTGACCTGCGCGCCTTCCTGCTTGCACTGGTGCCTGCACTCGGCTTGCTGGTTGCGCACTACCTGTGGGTGGTGCGCTCGCACGTCAGCTTCGAGGAAGCATCCATCGATCGCGCCCGGCAGCGCGCCGAGCGCCGGCAGGCCCGGCGCGAGGGCAAGCTGGGCAACCAGAATGGGCCGAAGAAGCCGCGCAGCGCGCCGTTCGTCCTGAAGGCGACCGGCTTCGTGCCGATCGCCTTCCTGTGGAAGGGACTGATCGCGGCCGGGCCGTTCTGGCGGCTGCGCACCTGGTTGATCGCCAGCGCCCTGGTCGTCGCGGGCTCGCTGTGGATCGGCGCCGATCCGGCGCGCCGCCCCCTGCTGCAAATCCTGGGCAGCTTGGGCGGGATGCTGTGCCTGTGGTTGCTGGTGGCCGGGCCGATGTTCCTGCAGCGCAGCCTGCGCGGCACGCTGGAATACCTCGATGTGCTCAAGGGCAGTCCGCTGCGTGGCTGGCAGATTGCCCTGGGTGAACTGCTCACGCCGGTCGCGATGATGGCGTTCGGCCAATGGCTGGGACTGTTGCTGCTGGTGATGGCCTTCGCCCCGCATGCCGGCGCCGGCTTGCTGTCGGGGCCGAACATCGTCGGCGGCGCGATCGGCATCGCGCTGCTGGCGCTGCCGATGTGCGCGCTGATGCTGTGCGTGCCGTTCGCAGGGATGATCGTGTTCCCGGCCTGGACCGTGGCCTCGGGTGGCCGCGAAGCCGGCGTCGAGGTGATGGGCCAGCGGCTGATCTTCTTCGGCGCCTACCTGGCCACCATGGTCGTGGCGCTGATCCCGGCCGCCATCGTCGGCGGCCTCGGCTTCCTGCTGGTCAACTGGCTGGCGCCGATGCCGGCGGCCCTGCTGGTGGCCGGCGTGCTGGCGGGCCTGGCCCTGGCGGTGGAGCTGGCTGGCGCGGTGGTCTGGCTGGGCGGACGCATCGACCGCTTCGACCTGGCGCAGGAATTGCGCTGACGATGAAGCTTGCGCGTGCGTTCTTCGCGCGCGATTCGCGCCTGGTCGCGCCCGACCTGCTCAACAAGGTACTGGTCGCCGGCGACGGCCGGCGCGGCCGCATCGTCGAAGTCGAGGCCTATGCCGAGGACGATCCCGCCGCCCACACCTACGGCGGCCAGACGCCGCGCAACGCCAGCATGTTCGGGCCAGCGGGGCACCTGTACGTGTATCGCAGCTATGGCATCCACTGGTGCGCCAACATCGTCTGCGCCGCGGTGGGCAGCGGCGCGGGCGTCCTGCTGCGCGCGCTCGAGCCACTGGACGGCCTGCCCCTGATGCGCGCCGCGCGCCCACTTGCCCGCAGCGATCGCGACCTGTGCCGTGGCCCCGGCCGGCTGTCGCAGGCCATGGGCATCACCGGCGACGACGATGGCGCCGACCTGCTGGCGCGCGCGGCGCGCTTTCGCCTGCTCGACGACAGCACGCCGCCGCCGGCGGACGCACACGCGCATGCCACGCCGCGGATCGGCATCAGCAAGGCCGTGGACCAGCCCTGGCGCTGGATCGTGCCAGGCAACCGCTTCGTCTCGCGCGGCTAGCCCGCCTCAGTGCAGCCCGATGGTGCGCTCGCGCCAGGTGGCGGCCGTCTGTGGCTTGACGAACAGCATGCGCACGCTCGGATGCGCCGCCTGCACCGCGAACTCGATCCGGTTGACGCACTGCTCGATGGCCGTGGTGTCCAGCGCGTCCTCGAACTCGGCGCTGAGCGAGGCGATCACGGTGTCCGGCCCCAACTGCACCGTGATCACGCCATTGGCGCAGCGGATGCCCAGGTCCTGGCCGGCGATTCGCAGGATCGTATTCCTTACCTTCGGGTGCGCCGCCTCGCCCAGCAGCAAGTCCTTGGTTTCGCGCGCCAGCAGCAGCGACGAGGCCGCCAGCACGCAGCCGATCAGTACCGACGCCAGGCCATCGAGGGTCGGCATGTGCCAGTACTGCGCGGCGGCGATGCCAACGAAGGCGATCAGCACGCCGAGCAGGGCCGCGCTGTCCTCGAACAGCACGGTGAAGGTGGTCGGATCCTTGCTGCGCCGGAACGCCTCGTAGAATCCAAGCTTGCCCTGCGCGGCGCGGAAGGCGCGCAATGCGATCCACCACGATGCGCCTTCGACCACGAAGGCGATCGCGAGCACCACGTAGTTGGCCAGCGGACGGGCCATCGCGTGCGGATGCATCATGTGCGCGACGCCTTCGAACATCGACACGCCGGCCCCCAGAGACAGCACCAGCAGGGAGACGATGAAGCTCCAGAAATACAGCTCGCGCCCGTGCCCGAAGGGATGCGCGAGATCGGCGGGCAGGGCGGCACGGCGGCGGCCGTAGATCAGCAGGAGCTCGTTGCTGGTGTCCACCAGCGAGTGCACGCCCTCGCTGAGCATCGCCGAGCTGCCGGTCAGGGCGGCGGCCACGAACTTGATGACGGCGATGGCAAGGTTGGCGGCCAGCGCCGCCCACACCACCCGGTTGCCTCCTTCGCGTTGCGCCATGGCCCCATTCTGCACCCGCCGGCCTCCACGCCAGCGCAATGGCGGGCCAGCCGGGGCCTGCCTGGTTCACGGCGCGCAGACATGGGGGCCTCGTAGCATGCGCACATGCAGACCGCACTGATCACCGGCGCCCGCAGCGGCATCGCCCGCGCGCTCGCCCGCCACCTGTCCGACGCCGGCTGGCGGGTTGCGCTCGTTTCGCGCGATGCCGCGGCCGATGGCGAACCCGCGCCCGCCGGGGCCTTCATCCTGGGCGCGGCCGACGTGTCCACGGAAGCCGGCGCGTCCCAAGCGCTTCGCGATGCATCGGACTGCTTCGGCGCCCCGCCGTCGGCCGTGGTCAATTGCGCCGGCAGCACGCTCATCGCCCCGATCACCCGCACCAGCGAAGCGCAGTACCGCGCGGTGCTGGCCGCCAACCTGGACACCTGCTTCTTCGTCGCCAAGGCCTATGCCGCGGCCCTGGCCGGCGGCAAGCAGCCGGGCGCGCTGCTGATGTTCTCGTCGGTGGTCGCCGGCACGGGCGTGGCCAACCACCCGGCGATCGCGGCCGCCAAGGGCGGTGTCGAAGCGCTGGTGCGTGCGCTGGCGGCGGATTACTCGGCGTCGGGCCTGCGGGTGAATTGCATCGCGCCCGGCCTGACCCGCACGCCGATGACCGCGCGAATGCTCGGCAACGAGGCCTCGGTCAAGCAGGTCGTGGCGCAATATCCGCTCGGTCGCCATGGCGAGGCCGAGGATGCCGCGGCACTTGCCGCCTTCCTGATATCAGATGCGGCTGGATGGATCACCGGGCAGGTGATCGGCCTGGATGGCGGCTTCGGCGCGGTGCGGCCTTACGTCAGGGCAGGCTGACGGCCTGGGCCGCGCATTCCGTGGCGCCAGCACATTCGTGCGCCATTCGGATCCCTGGCGACTCAGTGCGGTTTGGCGTCGCCGCCCAAGCCCGCCCCACCGCCGCTGCTGCCGCCCAGCGGCTTGCGCAGGCGCAGCAGGTTTCGAACCTTCAGCACCAGCTCGGCGGTATCCACGGGCTTGGTGAGATAGTCCTCGGCGCCGGTACCCAGGCCGACGACGCGCGCGCCACGGCCCACCTGGGCCGACACCATGATGATCGGGATCCGCGCTGTGGCGGGATCGGACTTGACCATGGTCGCGACAGCGTAGCCGTCCATGTCCGGCATGCTGACATCGAGCAGGATGAGGTCGGGCGCCTCGTTGAGGATGGATGTAATGGCCAGCTTGCCGCTGCTGACGCTGGTCGTGTCGTAACCGGCCGGCCCCAGCACCTGTTCGAGCATGGCGCAGATGTCCGGCTGGTCGTCGACGATGAGGATCCTGGCGTTGTGCATGTCCATGCGTTCCTGACGTTCGCTGACCTGCACTATTCGCCCCGGGCGCTTTGCTGGCAAGGGAGTCTGGCGATTTGCGTTGCCGGCGTGCAGTCGGGGTTCAGCGCGCGAACAGGCGCGCGCGCCTAACATCGGAACTCCCCCGCTAGAGGACGCCCCGCCATGAGCTCGATCACCGAAGGTTTGCTGTCGCAGCTGCAGGGCAATCCGCTGCAGCAGATCAGCCAGAAGCTTGGCATCGACGCCGGTACGGCCGGCACGGCCATCGCCGCAGCCCTGCCCCTGTTGATCGGCACGCTGGGCCGCAACGCCAGCCAGCCGCAGGGCGCGAGCGCCCTGTTCGGCGCCCTGCAGGACCACCGCGGCCAGGACATTGGAAGCGTCCTGGGCAGCGCGCTGGGCGGCGGCGGCCAGGGCAGCGAGATCCTCGGCCACATGTTCGGTGCACGCCAGGACATCGCGGCGCAAGGCCTGGGCTCGGCGACGGGCCTGGCCCCGGACAAGGCGCACATGTTGCTGCGTTGGCTGGCCCCGATTGCGATGGCCTACATCGCCAAGCGCATGTTCGACGCGCGCCAGGGGCATGCCGCCGGCGCCGGTGGCCCCGGCAGCATCGTGGCGGCCGACAATCATGCGGCAACCCCGACCGCCGACGACCTCGGCCGGACCTTGGGGCACGAAGCCACGCAGATCCAGCAGCAGGGCGGCCTCGGCGGCGGCCTGCTCGGTGCCGTGCTGGATCGCAACCACGACGGCAAGGTGGATTTCTCCGACCTCGCCGGAATGGCCGGCAACGGGGGCGACCTGGGCAGCGTGCTGGGTAGTGTCCTGGGTGGCGCCAACCGAACGTCCTGAGGCGCTAACGCCCCAGGAAGTGCCGGATCACTGCCTGTGACCCGGGCACCAGAAGATGCCGCACGCGCGCCTGCAGGCGCGCTTCCTCGCCGGTGACGCGGCCATGCTGGCGCAGGTGCTCGAGCCAGGACGCCGCGAAGAAATATTCCAGGAAACGGTTCGGGGCCGCGGTGTCTTCCATCAGGCCCCACTCGATCGCGCCGTCACGCTTGCGCGCGGTGCCCAGGTGCTGCATCAGCGCCTGGAACTCGTCCACGTGCGCGGCGGCGACGTCGTATTCCACCGTCACCATCACCGGCCCGCGGTCGCCTTCAGCCTCGACCGCCAGCACCGGTTCGGGCCAGTGCGCGGACGGCATCACGTCGAGTGTCTCGGCGCGGCCCAGGCTCCAGCGCCGTGACCACAGGCCGGACAGCACCGCCACGCCGGCCGCGGAACCCATGGCCCACTGCATCGAGGCATGTTGCGCGACCGCGCCCCAGACCAGGCTGCCGACCGCCATCGCCAGCGACAGCACCATGATGTAAAGCGCCAGCCCACGCGCCCGCACCCAGGGCGGCAGCGAGGTCTGCGCCGCCATCTGCAAGGAGCTGAGCACGGTGATCCAGGCAAAGCCGTTGACCAGCATCACGGCGCACAGCAAGGGCACGGAGGCGACCACGCCCGCGAGCGCGGTGCACAGGGCATTGCCCAGCGCGCCGAGCAGGATCATGCGGTCCAGGTCCAGCTGCTTGCGCAGCCTCGGCATCAGCACCGCGCCGGTGACGGCGCCCACGCCGATGCACATGAGCAGGATGCCGTAGACGCCGGCCGACTGGCGCAGCGTGGTGTGCACCAGGATGGGCAGCAGGGCCGAGATCGCGCTGCCGGGCAGGAAGAACAGGAAGGCGCGCGCCAGCACGGCCTGGAAGACCGGCGCATGCACGGCATAGCGCAGGCCCGCGCGCAAGGCGCCGGCGAAGCGTTCCGGCGGCAGCGCATCGGCGCGCGGCGCTGGCTTCCACCGCCACCAGACGAAGGCGATGCCGACGAAGCTGGCGGCATTGATCACGAAGCAGGCGGCGATGCTGTACTGCGCGACGATGACGCCGCCCAGCGCCGGCCCGATCGAGCGCGCGATGTTCATGCTCACCGAACCCAGCGCCGCCGCGGGCCCGAGCAGCGAACGCGGCACCAGCTCCGGCGTCGCCGCGGCCTGTGCCGGCCGCCCCATCGCCGCGCCGATGCCCAGGGCGAAGGTGAGCGCGAGCAGGCTGGTCGCGTCCAGCCTGTGCGCGCCTGCCAGGAGCGCCAGTCCGGTCGACGCGGCGATCATCCACAGCTGGGTCAGGATCAGGTACTTGCGCCGGTCCACGATGTCGGCCAGCGCGCCGGCGCTCAGCGACAGCAGCACGACCGGCAGGGTGGTGGCTGACTGCACCGCCGCCACCATCAGCGGCGTGCCGATGCCGGCCATCAGCCAGGCGGCGGCGACATCGTTGACCCAGGTGCCGATGTTGCCGACCAGCACGGCCAGCCACATCGAGCGGAAGTCGGGATAGCGCAGCGGCGCCCAGGCACCGGTGGTCGGCAGGCCCGGCGCCGTCGGCGCCGCCGCTCCGGCCGGGCGCGGGGCGGTTGACGGCGGGAGAGGGGGCGCGGCCATGGTCCGGCATTATCGCCGGACCAGGCCCCTGATTTGTCCCGGGATCAGAACCGTCCGATCGGTTCCTTGTAGCGCAGCATGTCGTAGCCCGTGGTGCCGCTGCCAGTCCGGCAGTGCAGCTTGTAGGGCCTGTTGGCGGCGGAATTGGTCTCGCTGTCCTCGACCTCGATGATGGCGCGGCCGTTGGCGCTCTCGCCGTTGGCGCCATTTTGCGTATCGCCCAGGTAGCCGGGGGCTGCTGACGGCGGCAGGGCGACCGCGTTGTTGCCGCCGCCATAGGTTTCCTCGGCGGGCCCGGCGCTGCGGATTTCCAATCCGTAGGAGGGGTCGGCGCGCAGGCCGGTGGCCGGGTTGATGATCTCGCAGCTGACGTAGTCGGGGAGGCGGAAGTAAATCACATGCGTGTTGCTGAACACGCCTGGAGGAATCTCGAAGGCCCGGCCGAGCGCGTCATGGTCGACCAGCACGTCACGGACGGCCAGGATGTCCTTGGCCGACGGCGTCAGGCCCGGGTTGAAGAGCGTGTGCCCGCCGGTCTGCTTGGCGATGCGGAAGTCGGCACCGAAGCTGGTGTTGTCCTGCACGGTGCAGAAGTTGATCAGCCCGGCCTGGGAAACCGTGGTGAAGTTGATCCGGATCATTCCGTCGTCGTAGTCCCCGGCAGGGGCCCCGGCGGCGGCGAAGATGTCGAGCAGCCGGGTGAACTGGCCGGGCATCAAGGGAATATCGCCTGCTCCGATCTGGGATCCGAACTTGTCGGTTAGCGTGTAATGGACGTTGGTGCTGGCCGGAGTATTCCCGGCATCGAACAGGGGCATGTTGGCGAAGAAGCAGTTGGTCTGGAACGACGGCGAACTGGGCGTGGCCGCCAGTCGGCGCAGGCCCACAACGACGAACGCGGCCGAGTTGAACTGGTTCGCCGCGAAGGCCTCCACGCTGAATCCGTTGCCCTGCGGATTGCTGACCCGCGAGAACCCGGAAAACGTGTTGACACCTGGATTGCCGACGGTCTGGTCGGTCAGCACGAGGAATCCGAACTGCGATCCCACCGGCAGGGCCGGGCACAGCGCGCGCAGGCTGGTAAAGACCTTCTCGGACGCGAGGTTGATGAAGACGTGCGGGCAGGTGATCGCCACGCCGGTGGTTCCAGTTGCCGGATAGTAATTGACCCGCAGGTCGATATCGTAGTCGTTGTTGTTCTGCAGGTTGAAGCGCTGCGTGAAGGACGCAGTGTCAACGACCACGGGGAAGACCTGGATCGAGTGGTAGGCATCGGTGGTCTGTGCGGCCGTGAGCGCGGGCAGGAGGGCGGCGGCGCCGAGCAGGACGCGTGCGGCAATGCGGGTGAATGTATTCAAGGCGTTCTCCTGCCGATCCGTGCCGGCCTCGTGGCGGTTGGGCCGATGGCGGTCAGAAACGGCCGATCGGTTCCTTGTAGCGCAGCATGTCGAAGCCGGTCGTGCCGCTGCCCGTCTTGCAATGCAGGATGTAGGGTCGCGTTGCCGCCGAATTGGTTTCGTTGTCCTCCACCTCGATGATGGCGCGGCCATTGGCGCCCTGTTCGCCGTCGTTCTTGTCGCCGGTGTACAGGTAGCCGGTGTCCGGGATGGCCGTGGCGTTGTTGCCGCCGGCGCCGGGTGTTTCGTCGGGGTCCACGGTGCGCACCTCCAGGCCGTAGGACTGCAGCGCGCGCAGGCCGGTGGCGGGGTTGATCAGCTCGCAGGCCAGGAAATCGTTGCTGTGGTAGAAAACCACGTGCGTGTTGGAATTCACGCCCGGGCCGATTTCGAACGGCCGGTTCAGCGAATCGTGCGACAGCCAGACGTCGCGGGTGGCGAAGATGTCCTGGGCGCCGTGGTTGGTGGTCGCGCTCAGCGGCGAGTTGCCGACGAACTGCTTGGCGATGCGGAAGTCGGCGCCGAAGCTGGTGTTGTCCTGGACCGTGCAGAAGCTCATCAGGCCGGGCAGCTCGGTGCTGGTGGACGTCACGCGCAGGACCATGTCGTTCCAGTCGCCGACCAGGCCCGCCGCGGCGAAGATATCCAGGATCCGGACGAACTGGCCGGGCACCAGGGGCAGGTCGCCACTGCCGCGCAGGGTCATGACGTTGTCGTAGAGCGCGTAGTGGATGGTGGTCGGCACGTCCGGCGTGGTGGTGTCGACCTTGGCCAGGTCGGAGAAGAAGCAGTTGGTCTGGTAGGCGGGCGAACCGGCGGTGGCGGAAAGCCGGCGCAGCCCGTGCACTTCGGACATCGCCGAGGTGAAGGTCGTCAGCGGGAAGGCCTCGACCGAGAACCCGGCGCCGGCCGCGTTGCTGACCCGGGAGTAGGCGGCGAAGGTCAGGGCGCTGCCGCCGCTCGCGCCGGCACTGAGCAGCTGCAGGTAACCGAACTGGCTGCCCGCCGGCAGGCCGGGGCAGATGGCGCGCAGGCTGGTGAGGGTCCGGTGGGCGCCCGGGTTGATGAAGATCGTCGGGCAGGCGGTCGCCACGGCGGTGGTGCCGTCCGCGGGGAAGAACTTGGGCGCGATGGTCACCGCGACATCGTTGTTGTTGCGGAAGTTGAAGCGCTGCACGAACGAGGCGGTGTCCACCACCACCGGGAACACCATCGCCGCGTGGAAACCGTCCGTGCTCTGGGCCTGGGCGGGGTTGCCGGTCATCCCCAAGACGAGGGCCAGGCAGGGGGCGAGGATCGTGGCGGCGATACGCATGGCGGCGTCCGGTCGAAGAATTTGCCTTGGCCGAGTGTTTCGCCTTCGAACGACCTGCGCCAGATCCAAATCGTGAATGTTTCTGAATGTTTCGGAATGATGCCCCCGCCCGGGCCAACCCCGGGCAGTTTTGGACGCTGGCGGGCGGTGGTGGTGGAAATGAATCAATGCCAAACGCCATCCCGTTATGTTGGCGAACGCACCGAGCCCTCGGGCCACCCCCGGTAATCTGGCCGCAGATCGAAGGATCGATCGTCGTTACCCCGCCCCTCGGTAACGCTGGTTGGCAAGGAAGCCGACCCCACGCCGCCTGCTAGCCCCAAGCGGCGTTCGTTTTTGTGGCGCCAGCTCCCGAAAGCGTGACCGGATGCCGCCGGCATGACTTCTGGCCCATGGAGCGCGGGGCAGCAGGGGCCAGTCTGCCTGCTTTCGTCCGTTCATCCCCAAAGGTTGCCCATGCCCCGTCTCCTCGTCTCCGCCATTGCCCTGGCGCTGGCCACGCCCTGCCTGTCGCTCGCCGCCGGGGTCGCCCCGGCCGCCGCTCCGACCGTCCCCGCCGCCCCCGCTGCTGCCGTTTCCACCGTGACCACGCAGTTGCCGCGCAACGTGCGGCCGACCGCCTACACCGTGGACGTCACCCCGCACGCGGACAAGATGGCGTTCGACGGCAAGATCGTGATCGACATCCAGGTACTGGAAGCGAGCCGCGTGATCGTGCTCAACGCGGTGGACATGCGCTTCGCCAAGGTGGAATTGCGTGACGCGGCCGGCAAGGTCGTGCGCGCGGCGCCCCAGGTGGTGCTGGACGACGCGGCCCAGACCGCCAGCTTCAGCTTCGACAGGGACATCGTCCCGGGCGCCTACAAGCTGTCGATGGACTACAGCGGCAAGATCGGCACCCAGGCCAACGGCCTGTTCGCCATCGACTACACCACGCCCGCGGGCAAGAAGCGCGCGCTGTTCACCCAGTTCGAGAACTCGGATGCGCGCAAGTTCATCCCGTCCTGGGACGAGCCGGCGTTCCGCACGCCGTTCTCGCTCAGTGCGACCGTGCCGACCGACCAGATGGCGGTCAGCAACCTGCCGATCATCGATCGCAAGGACCTGGGCAACGGGCTGACCCGCGTGCAGTTCGGCCAGTCGCCGAAGATGTCCACCTACCTGCTGTTCTTCGCGGTGGGCGAGTTCGAGCGCGACACCCGCTTCAACGGCAAGACCGAGCTCGGCGTGGTGGCCCAGCGCGGGTCGATCGAGAAGGCGCGCTACGCGCTGGACTCGGCCGACGCCATCCTCACCGAATACAACGACTACTTCGGCGTGCCCTTCCCGCTGCCCAAGCTCGACAACATCGCCTCGCCCGGCCGCAGCCAGTTCTTCAGCGCGATGGAGAACTGGGGCGCGATCTTCACCTTCGAGAACAGCCTGCTGTTCGACCCCGACATCTCCACGGTCGGCGACAGCCAGCGCATCTTCACTACCTCGGCGCACGAGATGGCGCACCAGTGGTTCGGCGACCTGGTGACCATGCAGTGGTGGGACGACCTGTGGTTGAACGAGGGCTTCGCGTCCTGGATGGAAGGCCGCACGACCCAGAAGCTGCACCCGGAATGGAACAGCGTTCTCAACCGCGTCGGCGTGCGCGAGTCGGCGATGGGCCAGGACGCCGTCGCCACCACGCATCCCGTTGTCCAGCATGTCGAGACGGTCGAGCAGGCCAGCCAGGCCTTCGATTCGATCACCTATTCCAAGGGCGAGGCCGTGATCGGCATGCTCGAGGACTATGTCGGCGCCGACACCTGGCGCGAGGGCGTGCGCCGCTACATCAAGGCGCATGCCTATTCCAATACCACCACCGACGACCTTTGGCGCGAAGTCGAGGCCGCCGCGGGCAAGCCGATCACCAACATCGCCCACCAGTTCACGCTGCAGCCGGGCGTGCCGATGATCCGGGTCGAGGCGGCGCGTTGCGTCGGCGGCCAGACGGAACTGCAGTTGTCGCAGGGCGAGTACAGCAAGGACCATCCGGACAAGGCGCCGCTGTCCTGGGACGTGCCGGTCACCGCGGCCTCCATCGGCGGCGCGCCCGCGCGGACGCTGGTGCAGGGCGGCAAGGGCACGCTGCGCGTTCCCGGCTGCGGCGCCGTGGTGGTCAACTCGGGACAGAGCGGCTATTACCGCACCCTGTACGCGCCTGCGCAGATCGATGCGCTGCGCAAGGATTTCGCCAAGGTACCGGCGATCGACCAGCTGGGCCTGATCAGCGACAACTGGGCGCTCGGCATGGCCGGGCAGGAATCGATCAGCGCGGTGCTGGATTTCATTGCCGCCACGCCGGTGGATGCCGCGCCGGAAGTCTGGTCGCAGATCGCCGGCAACCTCGGCGGCCTGGACGACATGTTCAAGGGTGACCCGGCGGCGCAGGCGCGCCTGCGCAAGTTCGCGTCGGCCCGGTTGACGCCCGTGTTCGCGCCGCTCGGCTGGCAGGCCAAGCCGGGCGAGTCGAGCTCGACCACCCTGCTGCGCACCCGCCTGATCGGCGCGCTAAGCGGCATGGGCGATGCGCAGGTCGTGGCCGAGGCGCGCCGTCGCTTCGCCGCGCGCAACAGCGACCCGACCGCGATGCCGGCGGCGCTGCGTCGCACCGTGCTGGGCATCGTCGCGCACAATGCGGACGCGGCGACCTGGGACGAACTGCACCGCATGGCGCAGGCGGAGAAGACCGCGCAGATCCGCGACGAGTACTACGGCCTGCTGTCCCGCGCCGAGGACGAGAAGCTGGCGCAGCGCGCGCTCGACCTGTCGCTCACCGACGAGCCGGGCGAGACCAACAGCGCGGGCATGCTGCGTGGCGTGGCCGGCGAGCATCCGGACATGGCCTTCGACTTCGCCATGGCGCACCTGGCCCAGATCGACCCCCGGGTGGATACCACGTCGCGCAGCCGCTACTACCCCGGCCTTGCCGGCGGCTCGCACGACCCGGCGATGGTCGGCAAGCTCAAGGCCTACGCCGACGCGCACGTGGCCGCGAGTTCGCGGCGCGCGACCGACAGCACCATCGTCAACATCGAGTACGGGATCAAGGTGCGTCGCGAGCGCCTGCCCCAGGTCGACGCCTGGCTGAAGAAACACGGCTGACGCAGCAAGCCGACGTGGGAGCGGCTTCAGCCGCGATCCGGCATCGCGGCTGGAGCCGCTCCCACGGGCAGGGTGTAGTCGAGATCGTAGAAGTGCGCGCCAGCGTCGATCCGGATGGCAAGGCTGCCGCGTAGTCCCGCCAGGTCCCCGGTTCCCGAATCGGGGATGACCTGGATCGACAGGGACGGCGTGCCGCGGTCCATCGAACCGCTGTGCTGCAGGCTGAAGCCGCCGCTGCGTCCGTCCAGCGTGCCCTCGAACCGGTCCATGGCGACATAGCCGGCCGAGCCCGGCGTGTCGGTGCGCAGCGCAAGCATCTGTCCGCGTGCGATGCCGGCGAGCGGACCGTCGAAGACTTTGTGCAGCCCCATGCGGCCGATCGCCGGATCGCCGATGCCGTCCTCGGCTGCCTGCGGCGTGAGCGTCACGGTGAATCCGCCGGACGCACGGCGCAGGGCGGAGCGGTCCACGCCGCCCCGACCGTCCTGCATCACAGGTTGTGCCCCGGCTCCCAGGTCTTGCGCGGGCGCCGGTCCTTGCCCGAGCGGCGGTCGGGGGTCATGCGGAATTCGACCCGGCGGTCGGCCTGCATGCGCCGGTCACGGCCGCTGCGCGTGTCCACCTTGAACTGCGCCTTGGCCGGGGGCGGCGCGTCGGCCATCGGCGTGGGACCGGAATCCACCGGCTCCAGGGCGAGCTTGTCGAGGGAAATGTCGAAAGGATTGGTTCCGCCCACGGGACTCTCCTGTGCCGTCCCTCCTGCCAACGCAGGCGGGGGCGACGCTCGGTCAGGCAGGCTGGCCGGCCTTGCCTGGGTGTCGGCCGCAGTTTAAGCGCAAGTTCGGCCGCTTCGGGTAACACTGTTCCCATGAAATCCATCGCCATCGCCCTGCTCGCCGTTCTCATGGCTGCCGCGACACCGCCAGCGCGGGCCCTGCCGGGCTTCCGCGCCCTGCCTGCCAATTCGCTCGAGCAGCGCAACTACGAGCAGGGCCGCGGCCTGGCGCTGGACCTCCTGCGGCGTGCGCGCCCCGCGCTGGCCGGGCGCAACGCCCGCATCGCCGACATGGCCGTGTCGCAACTGGCCGCCGCGCGCTTCCTGGCCTCGAGTGACCGCCTGAGCTTGCGCGCCTGCGCCGCCGGCAGCTACAGCCTGTTCGTGAGCGAGCGGGAACCGGGGCGGATCTTCGTCTGCGACGATGTCCGCCCGCACGCGCGCGCCGGTGGCGCCGAGGCCGTGGCCATCCTTGCGCAGGGCTTCGTGCACGAATCGGCGCACCTGGCGGGCGAGCGTGACGAATGCGTCGCCACCGCCTTCGAACTGGCGGTAATGGACAGCACCATCGGGCGCCGTTCGGCGGGCAGCCGGATCCGCTACGGGGCCCAATGCGGACGCTGAGCCGCGGATGTAGACTCCAGCCAGACACAGCCCTGCGGAGCGAGCGCCATGGCCCAGGTCGACGGAGCCGTCGCAGATCGTGGCGCTGCACTGATGCGCCCGCCCCGCATCGGGCGCGCCATCGCCGCGGCCGCCATGGCGCTGCTGCTGGCCGGGAGCGTGGCGGCGCAGTCGCCTGCGAGTGGTGCTCCACCGCAGCCGCCGCCTGGCTACCCGCCACCGCCCGGGATGCGGCCACCGCCACCGCCCCCTCCGCCGCCGCCACCGCCGATGCAGTCGCAAGCGCAGGGGCAGTTCCAGGCGCAAACGCAGCCGCAAACGCCCGCGCCGCCGCCCTCGACACCGACGGTCGTCCCGGCCCCGGTGGCAACGCAGGTGGCGCCCGCATCGGCACCGAGGACCGTCGCTGCGCCTGCCGCGCCGCCGCCCGCGCCGCAGTCGCCCTGGGGCGCGATGGCGCCGCCGGCGTCGGCCGATGCCACCAGCGGGCCACCGGCGAGTGTCGCCGCCGAACCCACGCCAATTACATCGACACCGATCGCCCCGACGGCAAGCGCATCAACCGCGGCACGGGACGCTAGCGCCGCGCGCTTTCCACGCTGGCCCTGGCTGCTTGCCGGCGCCACCGTCGTGCTGCTGCTCGGCTGGATCGCGGCCTCGCGGCGCACCCGCCTGCTGTCGGACGAAACCGAGCGCCTGTCCCGCCAGCAACGCCAGCTGCGCGCCGAGCACAGCCAACTGCGCGATCGCTCCGAACAGCTGCGCCAGCTGGCCGTGCACGACCCGCTGACCGGCGCCATGAACCGCCAGGCCTTCTCGACCGAACTCAATCGCGTGCTGCAACACCTGGCCCGGTTCCGCCGCCCGCTGAACCTGGTGCTGTTCGACATGGACCACTTCAAGCAGATCAACGACACCCTGGGCCATGCCATCGGTGACGAGGCGCTCAAGCTGGTGGTGGGCGTGGCGCGCGAGCACCTGGACAGCGAAGACCTGTTCGGGCGGTTCGGCGGCGACGAATTCCTGATTGCCTGTGCGGACCAGCCGATCGAAGCCACGGCGGCGCTGGCCGAAGCCATCCGCCGCGGCGTCTCGGCGGCAGCCGCGCGGCACCAGCCGCCGCTCGAGGGCCTCGGCCTGAGCATGGGCATCGCCCAAGCCAATGCCGAGCGCGGCTACGACCCGGCGGACCTGTTCCAGCGCGCCGACACCGCGCTCTACGCCGCCAAGAAGGGCGGCCGCGACCGGGTGCTGCTGGCCGACGATGCCCTGGCTCCGCCCCCGGTGCTCGAGACCGCGACGCGTTTCCTGGGCTGAGGCAGGCCGATCGGCGCCTCCCCCGCTGAACGGCGGGGGTCGCCATGGCGAACGCGCCCGCCCGGGTTCAGCAGGCGCACCGCATGCTGGGGCTCCCCCAGCGTGGAGGCTCCCATGCCTTCCCCCCCGATGCGCGTAGCCCATGTGGACGATGACGCCGACCTGCGCCTGCTGGTCCGCCATGTGCTCGAGGCGATCGCCGGCTGTGAAGTCGCGTCCTGCGGGTCCGGCCGCGAGGCCCTGTCGGTGATTCCCGGCTTCCGTCCCGACCTGATCCTCATCGATGCGCTGATGCCCGACATGGATGGCTTGCAGACGGTGCGCGCGCTGCGCGAACGGATGTCGCTGGACGATGTGTCGGTGGTGTTCGCCACCGGGCTCGATGACGAGGACAGCCTGGCGTCCTTGCGCACCGAATCCGATGCCCTGATCGCCAAGCCCTTCGACGCGCTTGCGCTGGCCGGGCGGCTCGGGGAGATCCGGGGACGCTGATGGGCCAGTCGCTGCCAGCCGGCCTCGGCGAACTGCGCGATGGCTTCCTGTTGCGCGCGCGCCTCGATGCCGCCACGCTCGCCACCCTGTGTTCGGAGGTGCAGAAGGCAGCGGGACCGGGCGCGCAGGCCAGCCTGGCGACCATGTCCAACCTGCTGCATCGCCTGGCCGGCAGCGCCGGCACCTTCGGGCTCGATCGCCTGGGCCTGCGCGCGCGGCGCCTGGAGCGCCTGTGCCGCATGCTGCAGCAGGGCAGCGACGCCGATTACCCGCTGCGGCTGCAGGCCCTTTGCGAAGGCCTGCACCAGCTACCGCATGACCTCGACGAAGCGCCCGCCACGCCCCTGCGTCGCGTCGAAGCGCCCGTGGCTCCCGCGCCGATCCACCCGTCCGAGGAGGAGCCGCGTGAGCAACCCGATGTCCTCCTGGTCGCCGTGCTCGCGATGGAAGACGGCTTCCGCTACAAGCTGCGCCAGGCGCTCGAGGGCTTCGGCTATGCGGTCGAACTGTTCGACACGCTGGATGCCGTCGCATCGCGCGCGGCGCGACCCGGCCTGTCGGCGATCGTCGCGCGCGTGGATCCCGGCGCGCTCGCCGGCTCCGCACTGCGACGCCTGCGCGCCGGCGATTCGGACCCGGTGCCGCTGGTGCTGGTGGGGCCGCGCGCCGGATTCGAGGACGCGGTCGCCGCGGTGCGTGGCGGCGCCGACGGCTACTGCGCGGAGCCCGTGGACCTGCCGCGGCTGGAATCCCGGCTCAACTACCTGATCGAGCGCCGCAGCCGCGACGGCCTGCGCGTGCTGCTGGTGGACGACGACCGCGACCTGCTCGCCGCCTGCAAGGCCATCCTCGAAAACGTGCACATGGAAGTAGCCACGGTGGATGACCCCTCGTCAGCGCTCGCAGTGCTTGCCGACTTCCGCCCGGAAGTGGTGGTGATGGACATCCGCATGCCGCAGTGCACGGGCCCCGAACTCGCCCAGGTGATGCGCCTGGACGACGAGTGGCTGCACGTGCCGATCGTCTACATGTCCAGCCAGAGCGACGGCGCCGACCAGTTGCTGGCCACCGGCAAGGCGGGCGAGGCATTCCTGGCCAAGCCGATCGACGCGCGCGAGCTGATCGCGACCGTCAGCGCCAATGGCCGCCATGCGCGGCAGATGGTGCAGTCCGCGTCGCGCGATACGCTCACCGGGCTGCTCAAGCACAGCTTCATCAAGGAACACCTGGCCGCGGAACTGGAGCGCGCACAACGGCTGCGCGCGCCAACCTGCGCGGTGATGATCGACCTGGACCATTTCAAGGCCGTCAACGACAAGCATGGCCACCCCGCGGGCGACCTGGTGATCCGCACCCTGGCGGCGCTCCTGCGGCAACGCCTGCGCGTGATCGATGGCATCGGACGGCTAGGCGGCGAGGAGTTCCTCTGCGTGTTGTCCAACTGCCCCGCGGTCAAGGGGGCGGGCATCATCGATTCCATCCGCCGGCATTTCAACCAGGTCGAGTTCGCCGGCCGCGGTGGGCCCTTCCGCGTCAGCTTCAGCGCCGGCATTTCCGAATCTCGGGGCAGCACGCACAACGCCGCCGAGCTGGTCTCCGCCGCGGACAAGGCCCTGTACCGGGCCAAGCACGAAGGCCGCGACCGGGTGCTGGTGGCGCGCCCCTGACCCCGGCGCTTGCATGGGCGCGCGGCGTGGCGGATAACACCGGCTCCGGATGCGGAGACCGCCATGCGCCTGCCGACCTTGCTGACCTCCCTGGCGCTGCTGCTCGCGCTCGCCAGCGCGCCATCCCACGCCACCGGACCGGAACATGTCGACGGCCTCGGCAGCCTCGACTTCCCGACCTCGTCGTCCTCGGCGCCGGCGCGCGCTGCCTTCCTGCGCGGCATGCTGCTCATGCACGTGTTCGAGTACTCGGATGCCGAACTCGCGTTCCGCAAGGCCGAGGCGCTGGACCCCGGTTTCGCGCTGGCCTATTGGGGCGAGGCAATGTGCGCCACGCATCCGGTCTGGAACCAGCAGGACATGGAACGCGGGCGCGCGGCCCTGGCCAAGCTCGGCCCGACGGCGGAAGCCCGCGCCGCCAGGGCGCCGACCGCGCGCGAACGCGCCTACCTGCAAACAGCGGAGTTGCTCTACGGCGAGGGCAGCAAGCTGTCCCGCGACGAGAAGGTTGAACAGGCCTTCGCGCGCCTGTCCGATGCCTTCCCCGGCGACGACGAAGCCAAGCTGTTCCACGCGCTGTGGCTGCTCGGCCTGGGGCAGGGCGAGCGCCAGGCTGCTCCGTTCGCGCAGGCGGCCGACATCGCCCGCGCCGTCTACCGGCGCAATCCCGACCATCCCGGCGCGGCGCACTACTGGATCCACGGCATGGACGATCCCGAACACGCGACGGGCGCACTCGAAGCGGCGGGCACGCTGGCCAGGATCGCGCCGGACGCCGGCCACGCCCAGCACATGACCGCGCATATCTTCATGGCGCTCGGTCGCTGGGACGACGTTGTCGCAGCCAACGTCAATGCCGAGCGCGTGGTCCGTGCCCAGTTGAAGGCCGCGGGCAAGCCGGACTATGCCTGCGGTCATTACGCCGAATGGCTGGAGTATGCCTATTTCCAGCAGGGGCGCGAGCGCGACGGCATGCGCGTGCTGGACGATTGCCTGCGGACCGCGCCGACCGCGATCGCCTGGTCGCAGGCGCATCCCGACCTGGCGATCGGCTCGGCCAGGACGCCGGCCCTGTTCAAGGCGCGGCTTGACACATCGACGGTTGAGATGCGCGGCACGGCGATGATCGAGTCACGCGCGCAGCGGGCAGCCGCGGGGTCACGCGACATCGACCTGTCGGACGTGGGCAGCATGCGTGGCTGGGCGGCATTGGCGCGCGGACTCCAGCGCGCCGGCGATGGCGATGTCGCGCAGGCGCGGCGCCACCTGGCCGCGCTCGAGGTAGTGCAGGCCGACGCCCGTGCCGACGCGGCGGGCGAGGCGAAGACCAATACGCAGCTGGCGGTGATGCACGACATGCTCGCCGGTGCGATCGCCCAGGCCGCCGGCGACAAGGCCGGCGCGCGGCGCCTGCTGGAGTCCGCCGATGCCGCTTGGGACACGCTGCCCTTCGACTTCGGGCCGCCCACCACGTCGAAGCCGGCGCATGAATTGCATGGCGACATCCTGTTGGCGCAAGGCGAACCAAGGTCGGCGCTGGCCCAGTACGAGATCGTGCTCAAGGCGGCGCCGCAGCGTCGCCTCGCACTGCGCGGACGTGCAAGGGCGCTGTCCGCGCTCGGCGATCCGGCCGCGCGGGCGGCGTGGGCCCAATTGGCCGGCGTGCTGTCCCGCGCCGACGCAGGCTTGGCGGACGCCGCGCTGGCAAAGTCCTGCGCCGCCAGCGGCGCGAAGCTTGTCCAAGAACGCTGCGCCGCCGCCACCGACATGTGAGGGCAGGTGGGCACGGAACCCCTGCATTCGCGCAAAAAAAAGCCGCCTGGGCGAGCAGGCGGCGGTTTGTTGGCTTCCATGCCAACTCGCTTCCCTCTGGGAGGAAACGTCCTACGATCATCTTGATCTGCGCCTAGGTTAGTGCTGGCGCGCGAGGGTCTCCGTTCGCTTGCGCACACAGCGATCGGCAGATTCTGGCTTGGTTCATGCACCGGCGCCCGGCATCTGCTGCCGACGCAGGTCCCGCGCGTGCGTCGCACCATCGTCCCTTCCAACAGCGGCGCGCGCGGCCCCGTCCTGGCCGGTCCGGCGCGCCGGTTGCGTTGCGGCGCGCCGGGCCGTTTTTGCAGGTGCTGGAAAAAAACCTGCACTTTTCCCGCGAAAAGACTTGGCGACGGCCCTTTCTTGGCCTACATTTCGCCTGCCTAGGGGAATTCCAGGTAAACCTTTCCACCCACCCAAGTCACACGGGACCTTTCCATATGAAGACAAGCAAGAAGACTGCGCCGAAGAAGGCTGCCGCCAAGCCCGCCGCCAAGCCCGCCGCTCCCAAGCCCATCAAGGAAGCGCTGAGCAAGTCGGGCCTCGTCGCCCACGTGTCGGAGACCAGCGGTGTTGCCGCGCGCGATGTGCGCGCCGTGCTTTCCGCACTCGAAGGCGCTGTCGCCAACTCCGTGCACAAGAAGGGCGCCGGATCCTTCACGTTGCCGGGCTTGCTGAAGATCACCGTCGTCAATGTGCCGGCCAAGGCCAAGCGCAAGGGCATCAACCCGTTCACCAAGGAAGAGCAGTGGTTCGCCGCCAAGCCCGCCTCGGTGAAGGTCAAGGTCCGTCCGCTCAAGAAGCTGAAGGACGCCGCCGCCTAATGACGCCGGCGCGCCTTGCGCGCGCCGCCTGCGGGATCGGGTAGCAGCAAAGGAAAAGGGCCGCGAAAGCGGCCCTTTTCTTGTCCAGCGCAGCTCAGTGGCCGGGGCGATCGATTGTCTGCGGCGCAGGACGCTCATCCTGACGCTGCGGGTCCGGGACCGGGGCGGCGTCGGTGTTCCAGCCCGTGCCGGGCGGGAAGAAGTCCGTGGCGTCCAGGTGTTCGGTCAGGCTGCGGTCCTGCTTGCCCTTGCGGGGGGACTGGCGATCGGTTTCCGTGCTCATCTGCCTCTCCTTCGAAGTCGTCGTTCGCGGGCCGGGAACGTCCCGTGGCCTGCGAATCCACCATGGGCCCGCGGCGGTTAATTGCTCCTGAAGCGCGGCCGGATTTCCATACTCCGGAAGGACGGCAGTCAGGCAGGTGACGGAGTTGAGAAGCGCGCGTTATCGGCGCGTTGCGCACCCTGTGCGATCATGGCTGCCCATGAAACGCCAAACCACAAGCAGCATGGACCTGGTCGACCGCCTGCCGCGCTTTGCCCGCCTCGGATTCCTCGGCAAATACCAGGGGCCTGGCCGGCTGGTCGCGGCGGGCTTCATCGCGGGCTTGCTGCTGTTCCTGGGCTGGTGGGCGTTCCAGCCGTCGCTGGGCGCAGGTTCGGGTGCGAACGCAACCGTCGCCGCCGGCCAGGCTGCCGATCAGGCGATCGGCGACGGTGGCGGCGTGCTCGATGGCATCACCGGCGCCCCCACGCCTGGCCGCACGGCCGATATCTCGACCGCCGACGCCGACGCCACTGGCGCCGACCCGGCGGTCATGGACGCCGACGCGCCCGCGCTCGATGCCGACGGCAATCCGGTAGCCGCCGATGCGCCGGTGCCCGACGCCGACAGCGCCGCCGGCGATTCCGGCGGCGGCGCAGATACCGCGCAGGCTGGCGATGCGCCGGCGCCGCCCGCCGATGCCGCCGCGCTGGTTTCCTATTACGTGGAAGTCGAGCGCAGCCCGGGCGTCAGCGAAATCCTGCGCATCGACGCGGACTCGCCCGACCAGGCGCTTGGCATCGTGCGCGACTATCGCGGCAATCCGCACGTGCTGCGCGGCCCTTCCACCCAGCCGCTCGACTAGCGTCGCGACGACGCCCGCCCGCTAGGGTTGCGCGGACGGGGGATTGCTCAGCTTGAGCATGCGCGCGTTGGCGCCATCCTCCAGCAGCATCAGCGCGCCATCGGGCGCCTGTTCGATTTCGCGGATGCGCTTGCCCATCGGATAGCGCGCCGCTTCGCGTGCGCGTTCGCCATCGAGCTGCACGCGGACCAGCGCTTCCGACTTCATGCCTGCGATCAGGGCCTGGCCCCGCCACTGCGGGAATTGCCTACCCGAATAGATGATGAAATCGCCCGGCGCGATCACCGGCGTCCAGGCGATCGCGGGAGCGTGGTACTGCCGCGCACTTGCGTGGTTGGGGATCTTGCGGCCGTCGTAGTGCTCGCCCTCGGACACGCGCGGCCAGCCGTAGTTGTCGCCGCGCGCAAGGACATTGAGTTCGTCCCCGCCCTGCGGACCCATTTCCAGCTCCCACAAGCGGCCTGCGGCGTCGAAGGCCAGGCCTAGCGGATTGCGGTGGCCGAGGGTCCAGACCTGCGCGGCCACGCCGCCCTGGCTGGCGAAGGGATTGCCGGCGGCCGGCGTCCCGTCGTCATTCAAGCGCAGGATCTTGCCGAGGTTGCCGCCCATGTCCTGCGCGGGATCGAAATGCTGGCGCTCGCCCGAGCTGATCCACAGCTTGCCGTCGGCGCCAAACAGCAGCCGGTGGCCGAAATGCCCGCGGCCATCCACTTTCGGTTGCTGGCGCCAGATCACCTGCAGGCCGTCCAGGCGCGCTCCCGTCGCATCCTCCACCAGGGTCGCGCGCGCGACGGCGGCGCCGCGGGTGTCGTGCTCGCCGGCTTCGACGAAGCTCAGGTACACCAGGTGGTTGTCGGCGAATTTCGGATGCAGGGCCACGTCGCCCAGCCCGCCCTGGCCGCCGTAGTCCACGGCCGGTACGCCGGCGACGGGAGTTCTTGCACCGGCGCTGTCCACCAGCAGCAGGCGGCCCTTTTTTTCCGTGACCAGCATGCGGCCGTCGGGCAGGAAGGCCATCGCCCAGGGTTCGTCGAAGTCGGCGACCTCGGCGATCGCGAACGGCGGCGAGGCGCTGTCGTCAGGTGACACCACCGCGGTCCAGGCTGCTGCGCCCTCGGGTGCAGCGCCGGGCGTCACGGCGGCTTTCGCCGCGCCGGTTCCGGCGTCGCTGCCGCAGGCGTCCAGCACGAGTGCACCCAGCAAGAGCAGGCAGGCGGTGCGCAGTGGCATGGCGGCACTCCGACGCGGGCCTCCGACGATAGCAGCCGCGCGCCGCGTCGGCGTGAATCGCCGCTGCCGCCGCCCGTCGCAGACCGTCGCAGGCCGTCGACGCGACGGCCGCGCTTGCGGCCTGCGCGGCCGGGTGCCAAAGTTGGTGACAGGCAACGGAGACTGGCATGGACGCAATGTCGATGGTGCGGGCAGCGTTCTGGATTTTCGGGACCGCCGCGGCTGGTGGCCTTTTGATGGCTGGCATCCGCCTTGGCGGCAACCGCAATCCGCCCATCGCGATCGCCTACGCGCACGGGTTGCTGGCCGGCGCCGGATTGACCTTGCTGCTCTACGCGGTCATCGCCGGTGGTATCGGTGGCGTGGTGGCCACCGCGACCTGGATCCTGCTCGCCGCCGCGGCCGGAGGCAGTGCCTTGAACCTGCTCTACCACTGGCGGCAGCAGCCGTTGCCCAAGGGCCTGATGTTTGGCCACATCGCGCTCGCGCTGGTGGGCGTGGGACTGCTCTACAGCGCGACGTTCTGAGTCGCATCGCCGTGGCAAACGAGGGAAACACCATGCCGACATTCGACCTCAGCCCGCCGGGTGCGGAACAGCGCAAGGTCCTGGAACAGGGCCTGTCCGGCGACGAGCGGCGCGTGCTGCTCGAGCACGGCACCGAAGCAGCCTTCTGCGGCGTGTTCCTGGACAACAAGCTGGACGGCGTCTACTGCTGCCGGCTGTGCGGCCTGCCGCTGTTCCGCTCCAGCGCCAAGTTCGACTCCGGCACGGGCTGGCCCAGCTTCTTCGCGCCGTACGACGACGCGCACGTGCGCACCATCCGCGACACCAGCTACGGCATGATCCGGACCGAGATCGTCTGTGCGCGTTGCGGCAGCCACCTTGGCCACGTTTTTCCCGACGGGCCACCGCCCACCGGGGAGCGGCACTGCCTAAACTCGGTATCGCTCAGCTTCACCGAAGTGGGCGAGGCGATGCCCGACCTGCTGTCGCGCAACGAGTCCGCGCCCGCGGCATAGGCTGCGCGTTCCGTTCCGCCGGGACGTCGCCGCCGGGGCGCTGGTTCAGCGATGCATCGCCAGCGGATCGATGCGGTCCAGCGCCGAGCAGCCCGCCGCGATCAGCGGGCGTGCCTGCGTCCAGCCCAAGCGGGACTCGCCGCGGATGCGGTCCCAGTGCCGTTCCAGCAAGCGCTCCTGCGCTTCGTCGAAGCTCACGCACAAGGCGGCATGCGCCGCGAGCGCGATCGCATAGGCCGGACAGGCATCGATCCATTCAAGGGTCGGATGCAGGCGGCGGACCGAGGCGAAATGCGTGTGGCAGAACCGGTCGTACGCTGGCGGCACGTCCATTGGCGCGAGCTGCATCCCCCGTCGACCCAGCACGTGCAGTTCGAGCTGGTCCTGGTGTCCGAGCAGCACCGCGCGGCAATGCGCCAGCCCAGCGAGGTCCACGAACCAGTTGGGGCGGTCCCCGCCACCGGCCTGGGGCGGCAGGCCAGCCGCGCCCACAGCTCGAGGATCGCGGGCGCGCGGACGTGGCGAGGGAACGAACTGGTGGACGGAGGCGGACATGACGGCAATCCTTTGCGCGCGGTCGGTCGCGCTGGCAAACGGCCGCGCGTGGCTCCAATCTGCCCAAGCATGGTTTAACAGGCACTGAAGCCGGCGCCTGCCGCCATTCAGGCCAGCGCCCTTGCAGACCGGGCGACCGGCGGCCACCATCGCCGCATCACCGCCGCGAGATTCCACGATGCCCGCCAAGTCCCAGATCGCGCCGCCCCGGGCCAGTCGCCGCGCCATCGCGCTGTCGGTGCTGGTCGCGTTCGCCCTCCTGCCTGTCGTCGCGACGGCTGCCGCCGGGTCGCATGTGCTCTACAAGTGCGTGGACAGGGCCGGCGTGGTCAGCATCCAGTCGAATGCCTGTCCTGCGGGCGCCACCACCAGTTGGCGGCGCGACGCCACGCCGGATGCGCCGCCTACCCCCGAGCAGGCAGCGCAGGCCGAGGCCAGGAAGTTGCGCGACCAGCAGTCGGTGCGCGAGCTGTCGGCGCAGGTCCAACGCCAGCTCAAGGAAGAACGGGACGGACAGGCCCTTGCACAGAAGGATGCCGATCTCCCGCCGCCGCCGGCCGCTGCCGCCACGCCCAACCCCGACCTGCAGGCCTGCCAGGACGCGCAGGCCTTCGCCAACCAGGTGCGCGACAAGGATTGGCTTGGCCTGAGCGAGGAACAGGTGCGACGCCTGTACGCCTGGGTCGCGCAGCAGTGCAAGGTGCCGTCGTCGGGTTGAAGCGCGCCAGCCGACGCGGTGCGCGGCCGACGGCGCGCGCGCGACCGGAAACTCAGTGCGGGTGGCCGCCCAGCAGCGGATAGGGATTCATCGCCGTGCCCTGCCACCACTTCTTGTCCGGCCCCAGCGCAAAGATCGCGAAGTGCAGGTGCGGCGCCGACGGATCGGCATTGCCCGTGCTGCCCACGTAGCCGATCAGCTCGCCGCGCTTGAGCAGCTTGCCCTCGACGATGCCGTCTGCGTAGGCGTCCAGATGCGCGTAGTAATACGCCAGCCGCTCGGACGGATCGAACTGGTACAGCGTGATGCCGCCGGGCTTGCTCAGGAACAGCTTGGCCACGCGGCCGTCCTCGACCGCGTACACCGGCGTGCCGCGCGGCGCCATGATGTCGATCGCGTCATGGCTGCGGCCGGCGCCGCGGCTCTGCGTGTAGGTGTCCACCAGTTGCGCGGGCTGCACGCCCGCTACCGGCAACAGCAGGCCCTGGCTTGGCAACGGCGCGCTCGCCGTCCCCATCGCCGTTCCGGCCGCACCCGCTTCGGTGCCGGGCAGGGCCGCGGCCGGCTGTGCTGAGGCGGGGCCCGCGGGATCGACGCCATGCATGCCCAGCACGGGCGGGGCAGCAACGGGCGGAGCGGCCGCTGCCGTCGCCGCTGTCGCGGGGCCCGGCTTTGCGGCGACCGGCGGCGGCCAGGCGGCCGCGTCCATCTCCGACTCCATCCGCACGTTCGCCGGAATCGGCGGCACGGCGGACGGCGACGTGCGCGCGATGGCCGGCTGCGTAGCTGGCGCGGCGCCATGGCGGTCAACCCATGCCACCGCCACTGCACCGAGCGCGAGTCCCAGCAGGAAGCTCAGGAACGTTCGCATGCCGTCAATCCTGCAGTTGGGCGGTCATGCCGGGCTTGGCATGCCTGGCCAGGATCAGCGCGTCCCAGTTGGTCAGGCGGATGCAACCGTGCGATTCGGTCTTGCCGATCTTGGACGGCTCGGGCGTGCCGTGGATGCCGTAATGCGGCTTCGACAGGTCCACCCAGACCACGCCGACCGGATTGTTGGGGCCGGCCGGGATCTTGGCCTTGCTGTGCGTGGGATTGGCGTCCCAGAACAGCGCGGGGTTGTAGTTGAAGCTGGGATCGCGGGCGATGCCCTGAATCTTCCAGTTGCCGATCGGCAACGGGTCGTGTTCGCTGCCGGTGGAGGCGGGGAACTGCGCCAGCGTCTTGCCGGCGGAATCCACCAGCGAGACGGTGTGTTCGGACCTGTCCACCACCACCTTGTCCACCGCGCCGATCGCCGCCGCGTCGGTAACGGCTGGCACCACCAGCGCTTCGCCGGCCGTGCTGAAGGTCGCAGCCGGATTGAGCTTCTGCAGCAGCTTCGGGCTGGCGTGGAATTTCTCGGCCAGTCCCTCCAGCGCCGAGGTGTAGCCGAGCGAAGGCAGCTTGGATTTTTCCATCATGTCGGTCGGGATGACCGCGAACGGTCCTGCGACATCAGCGGCAGAGGTCGTGTAGCGCACCAGCACCGGCGCGCCGTCCTTGTTCAACGCCGCCCAGGTGGCCGCATCCACGCGGCCGGTCACCGGCACGCCGGCGCTGGCCTGGAAGCCGCTGATGGCGCGGCCCATGTTGCTGCCGAAGGCGCCGTCGATCTCGCCCGGCGCGAAGTTGGCGCGGTCGAGCAGGATCTGCGCGCGCAGTACCGACGCACCCTTCGAAGCGGGACCCACGGCGCCGGTGAGGCTGGCATCGTTCGCCGCCTGGTTGGCGGCGGCCTCTGCCGCAGTCGACGCGGGTGCGGCAGGGGTGGCGGCCTGCACTGGCGCAACGGTTTGCGCCGGCGGAGCGGGCTTCGCGGGCGCGGTGGCGGGCACGGCGGGCACGGCGGGCTTCACCATCGGCGCCTTCGCGACGGGTGGTTCGGCGGCAGCGGTGGATTGCGCCAAGCTGGCGGGCGCCTGCAGCATCATTCCCGCCGCGAGCACCGCGGATTGCAAATAGTCCCTGCGCACTACACCTCTCCTTGGCTACCCGGATAGGCTGGACACTACCTGAGCGTTCGTGAACGGCCGCTTGGCCTGCTGAATTTCTGGCAACATGCCGCCGTCCCCCGGAGTCGCCCATGCCCTCGCCGCGCCCTGCCGTCCGTTTGCCCCTCTTGCTCGCTGCACTGCTTTGCCCGATCGCCCTAGGGGCGCAGGCGGCGGCGCCGATCAAGCTGCCGCTGCCCTGGACCAAGGGCGCGCAGGTGGCCTATCGCTCCGAGGCCGTGAGCGAGAAGTCGCGCGCCGGCACGCACCAGGAATTGCGCACCACCGAGACGCTGCGCATCGAAGTCACCGAGGCCGGCGATGACGGCATCGTGCAGGTCTGGCACAACGACGACCCGGTGGTGGAAGGCAGCGGCGACGCGCCCAACCTGGCGCGCGAACTGGCGACCGCGCAGGCGCTGGCGAAGAACGTCGGCGCCATTCCCTACGAGGTGCAACTGAACGCCCGGGGCGAGTTCCAGGGCCTGCGCAACTGGGAGGCGCTGTCGACGGCCATGCGCGCCGTCCTGTTGCCCGCGCTGGTGGCGCAGGCCCATGAGCGGCCGGAGACCGCCACGATCGACGAAGCGACCCTGCGCGCCCGGATCGAACCGGTGCTGGTGCGCAACAGCGGCCGCAATGCGACCAATGCCAGCCTCGGCCGCGAGGCCGCGATCTTCAACTACTTCACCGGCGCAGGCATGACCCCGGGGGAGACCCGCGACTATGACGACAACGTCGCCAGTCCCTGGAGCGGCGACTTGATCCCGACCCACGGCAGTTTCGAGATTGCCGCAGTGGACAAGCAGGCCGGCACGGTGAGCATCCGCTGGACCCAGGACATGGATCCGGAGAAGGCGCGCGAGGTCGTGATCAGGAACGTGGAGGCGGCGACGGGCAAGCCGATCCCGCCCGAGGCCCGCGACAAACTGCCGGCTGGCGTGAAACTCAGTGACCGGGCCCTGGTCGTGCTCGACCTCGCCACCGGCCTGCCGCTGTCGCTGGACCATGTGCGCGAGGTCGAGTTCGGTGGCGGCAGCAGTCGCAACCACTGGACCCTGTCGCGAATTTCCGAACCGGCCGTTCCGCCCGCCGCCACGCCCTGATGGCGATGGCCGCTCCCGGCGCGCGGCAGCGTTACAAGGGATGGGCAAGCGCGACCCAGAGCGCGCCACCCACGATGCGCACTCGCAACTCCATATTTGAAACGGACAGGCCGGCCCCGCCGGCCTGCTTTTTGTCGGGGGGCCGGGGCTCTTGTCGTGAGCAAGGCGTTTGCGATAGCAATGTCGAGCACTGGCATGCGGGGAGCCTGGGGTGATCGAAATGGTCGGTTTCGACGGCGACGACACGCTCTGGCACAGCGAAGGCTATTACCAGGCCGTGCACGCCGACTTCGAGCAATTGCTCGGCCGCTACGTCGACCTGTCGGACACGCGCGTGCACGAGCGCCTGCTGGCCACCGAGCGGCGCAACCTTCGCCTGTTCGGCTACGGCGCCAAGGGCATGACCCTGTCCATGATCGAGACCGCCATCGCGATCACCGGCGCACGCATCGACGCGGCGGGCATCCGCCGCCTGCTCGACCTGGGCAAGGGCGTGCTGGCGCATCCGGTCGAGCTGCTGCCCGGCATTCGCGACGCGGTCGAGGCGGTCGCCTGCGATTGCCGCGTGGTGCTGGTGACCAAGGGCGATCTGTTCCACCAGGAGGCCAAGGTGGCGCAATCCGGACTGGGCGACCTGTTCCACCGCATCGAGATCGTGTCCGAGAAGGACGATGCGACTTATCGCCGCCTGCTCGCCGAATTCGAGCTGCCCGCCGCGCGTTTCGCGATGGTGGGCAATTCCCTGCGTTCCGACATCGAGCCGGTGGTGGCGCTGGGCGGCTGGGGTATCTACATGCCCTACCACGTCACCTGGGCGCATGAGCGTGAGTCAGGCATCGATGCCTCGCACGCGCGCGTGCTGCAGGTGGACGCCCCGGCGGCCATCCCGACGGCCCTGGCACGACTTCAGGCATTGGCGGCCGCGGGCTGAGCGGGCGAGAATCGCGGGGCGCCCGCACCCGGCACACGCGAACCCGCCTTCCCGCACCCGGCTTCCCGCACCGACTTCCGGAGTTTCCATGCCCCTGCAGGACAAGGCCGCACGTCGCCGGCGTCGTTGGCGCATTCGCCTCCTGGTCGCCACGACGTTCGCGATCGGCCTGTTCGTGTACACACGGCAGTTCCATCCCGAGGCGGAAGCCGTTCCGGCGCAGCGCGCCCAACTCGCGCAGCGTAGCCGCGCCGCCCTGCCGCCGCGCGTGGATGCCGCCGTGCTGCTCGGCGACCAGGATGCATTGGCCGATCCGTCCATGGAAGGCCGCGGGGTCGGCACGCCGGGCGGTGTGCGCGCGCGCGATTTCCTGCTGGCGCGCTTCACCCGCATCGGCCTGGCGCCGGCGGCAGGACAGTCGTACGCGCAGCCGTTCCAGTTCGCGCCCGGGCGTGGCATCCGTTTCTGGCGCAAGGCCTGGTGGCAGGCGCATCCGCCGGTCGCTGGCGTCAACCTGCTGGGACGGATCCCGGGCAGCGCCGAACCAGGCAAGGTGATCGTGGTCAGTGCGCATTACGACCACCTCGGCATCCGCGACGGCAGGATCTATCCGGGCGCCGACGACAACGCGTCGGGCGTCGCGGCGATGCTGGCGGTGGCGACCTGGTTCAAGGCGCATCCGCCGCGGCATACGCTGCTGTTCGCGTCCTTCGACGGCGAGGAGGCGGGGTTGCGCGGTTCGCGGGCCTTCGTCGCCCGGCCGCCGGTGCCGCTGGCATCGATCGTCGCAAACATCAATTTCGACATGCTCTCCCGCAATCCGCACGGCGAGCTCTTCATGTCGGGCCTGTACGCCAATCCGCAACTGCAGGCCGTGATCGACCCGGTGCGCGCGCGCGCGGTGCCGACCATCCTCTACGGACACGACCATCCACGCCCGGTCTGGGACGACGACGACTGGACCCGGAGCTCCGACCAGGGACCCTTTGCGGGCAAAGGCATTCCCTGGCTGTATTTCGGCGTCGAGGACCACCCCGACTACCATCGCCCCACCGACACCTTCGCGCGCGTGGACCGCGACTTCTATGTGTCGGTGGCCAACGCCATGGTGGATGTCGTGGCCGCGCTCGATGCCACGCCCGATGCACGGATCGCGCGCGCGCGATGAGCCTGGCAGACCTGCCCTGGTGGCTGTTCGCGCTGGCCACCCTGGCCGCCGGGTTGAGTGCGGCCGGCTTTGCCTTCCTCGGCCTTTCGGCGGGCACCGCTTATGGCAGCAACTACCACGTGCTCAGCCGGGCGCAGCGGCGGATGGCGAAGCTGCTTTACCTCGGCTCCCTCGTCGCCGCGCTGGCATTCGGGCTGGCGGCCCTGTGCCTGGGCGCATGGACCCTGCGCATGCTGTTTGGCTGAGCCCGGCCGACCGCGGTCGCCACCCGGAGCGGGCGACCGCGGCGGCGCCGGCGTGGCGCCTGGATCGATGCCTGGTCAGCGCGGAAGCGTGTAGTTGATCGGCAGCAAGGCAAACGCTTCCACCGCGCGGCCGTCCTGCATCGCCGGCACGAAATGCCAGCGCGCCTGGACGAATTTCCGCGCCGCTTCGTCCAGGAGGGTGGACCCGCTGCTGCGCTCGATGGTCACCTCGACAGGATGGCCACCGGCATCCACGCGGATGCGCAGCACGACTTCGCCGGCCAGCCGGCGTGCGATGCCCTGCGCCGGATAAGGCGGCACCGGGGCGATGTCCGCGGCGATCTGGGCGATCACCGGTTCGCTCGACGGGCTGCCGAAACCCGTCGGCGGTAGCGCGGGCGTGGGGTCCACGTAGGGATCGATCGGCGAGGTCGAGTCATCGACGGGAACCTGCGGCGGATCCTGGATCGGCACCGGCGCGGCACGCGGCCTGGGCAGGGCCTGCGTGGTGACCGGATGCGGGGGGAGCGGAACCGGGATCAGCGTCTTCGGCTTGAAGATCGGAACCACGACGATGTCCTGGTCGTCGACGCTTGGCGCCGGCGCCGTCGCCACCGGCATCAGCAGGGTCATCAGCACCACCACGTGCACGGCGATCGCCACGCTGGTGGCGGCGATGCGCTTGGGATCGAGCTGCGCCAACGCGGCGAGGGGCGAGGCGGGCAGGGCGAGGGCGCGTTCCATGGCAGGGCTCTCCGCGGTGGGTTCAAGGCGGTGAACGCGCGTGCGCGCCCGATGGGGTTGGCGATCCCGCGCCCGGTCCGCGCCGCAGCGGAATCGGTGGCGACGCGCTAGGATGTGGCCGAGGTCTTCCCATGCGCCGACGCTGTGTTTCCCGATTGCATTCGCCGAACTCCGCCCGGTCCGGGGGCGGCCTCGACCGCGTGGCCGCCGCGCTGCTGGTCGCCGGCCTTCTGCTGGCCGGCTGCGGGCGCGAGGCTGCACCGAATGGACAGGCTGCCGGCGCGGCAAGCGATGGCGCGGGTCCCGCCGGGCCAGCGCTCGCCGAGGGCGACACCGAACGCACCTGGGTCGGCCTGCTGCCCTGCAGCGATTGCCAAGGCGTGGACACGCGCCTGGTGCTGCGCGTGCAGGGCGCGCGCCGCGATTACCTGATGACCGAAACCTACCTCGCCAGCGATGGCGGCAAGCGTTTCAGTCGCGCGGGCGCCTGGACCGAGGCGCAGGTCCCCGCCGATGGTGGAGCGACCATCGTCTACCAGCTCGATCCCGAGCGCGCAGGCGAGCGCTTCTCGCTGCAGCCCGATGGCGCCCTGGAACTGCTGGATGGCGACGGCAAGCCGCCCCCCGACGTCCTGGCCTATCGCCTGCAGCGGCTCTGAAGCGGCCATCGGGACGCTGCTGGACTGACTTAAGGGCGGTTCATCGCACCCGTTCAGACTTCTCCCGACCCCAAGGAGGGACCGTCCCATGAACACTAACAAGATCTTGCTCGCCTTTGCGCTCGGCCTCGGCGTTGCCGGCGCGGCCAACGCGCAAGTCATCAGCTACAACCCCCGTAGCGGCGACGTGTGGGTGGACAACCAGCTCGGCTACATGAATGACTACGGCCGCAGCTACAACGACAACTTCGTGGACGACATCGTCTCCAACTTCGGCGCGCCGCGTTACCTGGTCAACGACCTGCTGACCACCCGCCGCTGGAACCCGGGCGACGTCTATTACGCTTGCGCGATCGCCTACCAGGCGCGCCGCCCCTGCGGCGATGTCGCCAACATGTACGAGCAGAACCGCGGCCAGGGCTGGGGCGTGGTTGCCCAGCGCATGGGCATCAAGCCGGGCTCGGCCGAGTTCCACGCGCTGAAGGGACAGTTGGGCAAGTCCCATGGCCGCTACTCGAGCTATTCGGGATCGCACCCGATGCGCATGGACGACAAGCACGGCAACCCGCACAAGGCCATGAACACCCAGTACGACGACGGCGGCCCGGGCAAGTCCGGCAAGTCGCACGGCAATGGCAATGGCGGCGACGAGGACAAGGGAAACGGCAAGGAACACGGCGAGGAACACGGCAATGGAAACGGCCAGGGCAAGGGCAAGGGCAAGAACCATTGACCGAGCTTGCACCTGAACTGGTGACGCATCGCGGCGGCTGTCATTGCCGCCGCGTGCGTTTCGAAGTCGATGCGCCCGCGCGCCTGCAGGTGCAGGACTGCAACTGTTCGCTCTGCCGCATGAGTGGCTTCCTGCACCTGATCGTCCCGGCATCCCGGTTCCGGCTCCTGTCCGGCGCGGGGGACCTCAGCGAATACACCTTCAACACCGGCGTGGCGAAGCACCGCTTCTGCCGCGCCTGCGGGGTCAAGAGTTTCTACATCCCGCGCTCCAACCCCGACGGGGTGGACGTCAATGCGCGCTGCCTCGACCCCGGCACCGTCGAGTCGCTCGACATCGAGGCCTTCGACGGCGTGCGCTGGGAAGACAACGCCGGCACGCTGGAACACCTCAGCCGCATCTGAACCGGCCCCGCCCTAGTCCAGGCGCTTGCTGATGCGCAGCGTCGAGATGGTCAGCAGCACCGCACCGATCGCCGCCAGCGCGAGCATGTCGTTGGGCAGGTCCGACAAGCGCGCCCCGCGCACCATGATCCCGCGGATCAGGCGGATGAAGTGGGTCATCGGCAGGATTTCCGACAGCCACTGCGCCTCGCGCGGCATGCCGGCGTACGGGAACATGAAGCCCGACAGCAGGATCTGCGGCAGGAAGGTGAAAAACGCCAGCTGCATCGCCTGGAACTGCGACTTGGCCAGGGTCGAGATCAAGATGCCAAGCGACAGGTTGGCGATGATGAAGAGCAGGGCCGAGGCATAGACCTCGACCAGCAGGCCGCGGATCGGCACCGCGAACACCAGCTTGCCCAGCACCAGCACGACCGTCACCTGCACCAGCCCGATGGCGACGAAGGGCAGCACCTTGCCCAGCGTCAGCTCCCAGGGCGACACCGGGGTGGCGATCAGCATCTCCAGGTTGCCGCGTTCGCGCTCGCGCACCAGGGCCATGCCAGTGAACATCACCAGAGTCATGGTCAGGATCAACCCGATCAGCCCGGGCACCGTGTTGACCGGCGCCCGGCGCTCCGGATTGTAGAAGTTGACGACCTCGACGCCCTGGTAATTGGCGCGCCCGCCCGGCAGCGGCAGGGCCGCCAGTTGCCGCGCCGCCGACTGCACGGTCGGGTCAGAGCCGTCGACCATCACCTGCATGGCCGCGCGATCGCGGAGCTCCAGGCGGCGGTCGAGGTCGGGTGGCAACACGATGCCGACGCTGATCCGTCCGCGACGCAGGGCATCCCCGAGTTGCTGCGGCGTGTCCGCCGGCACGTCCTGCAGCGTCAGCAACCCGGTAGCCTCGATGGACGCCACGATCTCGCGCGATCGGGCGGTCTGCGCCTGGTCGACGATGGCCGCGTCGATGTGCCGGATGTCCAAATTAATCGCGAAACCGAACAGCAGCAGCTGCATGGTCGGGATGCCGAGGATCATGGCGAAGGTCAGCCGGTCCCGGCGCAGTTGCCGCAGTTCCTTGACCACGATCGCGAGCAGGCGGGTCGTGTTCATGCCGCGGCCTTGCCACGACCGCTGCCGCTGTCGTCGCCACCACCGCCGCCGACTGCGCGCACCGCTGCGCCATCGCCCGGAGGCGCGCGCGTCGCGGCGACGAACACGTCTTCCAGGTTGGGCGCCACCAGGTCGATCGCCCCCAGCGGCGCGTCACCCGCCAGGGCCTGCAGCGCTGCTTCATCGATGGACGATGCGGCCAGCACGCGCAGGTCGTTGCCGATCTGTGCCACGCCCAGCACGCCCGGCGCGTCGCGCAGGCGCTTGTCCAGGACGCGGGTCTGGGCGCTGCGCAGCCGCCAGACGCGGCCGGGCAGGGCGGCGGTGAGTTCGGCCGGGGTGCCATCGGCAACCAGGCGCCCGCTCTCCAGGATCGCCAGGCGATGGCAGCGCTCGGCCTCGTCCATGTAATGCGTGGACACGAGCAGGGTGGTGCCCGCATCGGCGAGTTCGAACAGGCTGGACCAGAACTCGCGCCGCGATTCCGGATCCACCGCGCTGGTGGGTTCGTCCAGCAGCAACAGCTCGGGCTCGTGAAGCACCGAGCCGGCCAGCGCGAGTCGTTGCTTCTGGCCGCCGGACAGGGTGCCGGCCAGTTGCTTCAACCGGTCGCCGAAGTGGTAGCGCGCGATGGCCTCGTCGATGCGCCGCCTGGCCAGGGCGCGCGGCAGGTCGTGCACCGCCGCGAGGAACTGCAGGTTCTCCAGCACCGTGAGGTCTTCGTACAGCGAGAACTTCTGGGTCATGTAGCCGATCCGGCGCTTGAGCGCTTCGGCCTGCGCGGGGATCTTCAGCCCGAGCACTTCCACCTCGCCCTCGCTGGGCGTCAGCAGGCCGCATAGCATGCGCAGCGTGGTGGACTTGCCCGAACCATTGGGCCCGAGGAAGCCATAGACCTGCGAGCGCGGGATCGACAGGTCCACGTGGTCCACCGCCACCAGGGTGCCGAAACGTCTGGTCAAGCCGCGCGCCGTGATGGCGACGGGTTCCAGGAAGCGTGGCGGCGCCGCGTGGCCGGCCATGTCAGCGCGCGACCTGCGCCTGCACGGGGACGCCGGCGGGCAGGCTGGCGGCATCGGCGTCGGTCAGCACCAGCTCGGCGCGATAGACCAGGCGGCTTGCGTCGTCGCCGGTCAGCGCGTAGTAGGGCGTGAACGCGGGCTCGCGCGCGATGCTGCGCAGGCTGGCGTGGCGCAGCGCGGTGCTGCCCTGCACGTGCAGGTCGAAGCGCTGGCCTTCGTGCAGCCCGACGCGGCGCGACTCCGGCACGTAGACCCGCGCATACGGCGCGTCGCCGACCAGCAGGCTCACCAGGGTGGCGCCGACCGGCGGCTGGTCGCCTTGCTTGAAGGGCAGGGCATCGATCCGGCCGGCGCGCGGCGCATGCAATTGCAGGCGCGCGCGGTCCAGCGCCAGCGCCTGCTGCGCCGCCTGCGCACTGGCGAGCGCGGCCTCGGCCTGCGCGACCTGTTCCGGGCGCGTGCCGTGGGTGAGTTCGCGCAATTGCGCCTGGGCCGCGGCGACCTGCGCGGTGGCGCGGTCGCGGGTGGCTCGCGCGGCGTCCAGGCTGGCGCGGGCGACCAGTTGCTTCGCCGCCAGGTCGGCCTGGCGCGCGTACTGCTTCGCCGACTCGACCTGGCTGGCCTGGGCACTGGCGAGCGCCGCACGCGAGGCATCGAGCTGCTCGACGCGGCTGCCTTGGATGAGTTCGGCGACCCGCGCCCGGGCCTGCGACACCGCCGCATCGGCTTGGGCCAAGCGCGCCTGCATGCGCCGGTCGTCCAGCACCAGCAGCAGGTCGCCCTGCTTCACGGCCTGGCCCTCGTGCACCGCGATGCGCAGGATCGGCTCGCTGGCTTCGGCCGGCACGCCGATGCGGTCCCACTCGAGCGTGCCGAGCAGGGGCGCGTCGGCCTGGTCCTGGTGGCAAGCGGAGAGCAGCGCGATGCCGGCGATGGCCAGGACCGCGGCGGCGGAAGCGCGCCGCGCGGGCGCGGGCGTGTCAGGTGCGTGCATCGCGATTCTCCAGTCCGGCATCGAGCAGGGCGAGGGTGTGCTGGCGCAACAGGGCATGGTCGAGCCCGGCATCGGGAAACACCCGGCGCCAAATGCCCTCGGCGGCGAGCGGGAACAGGGTGAGTCCGACCAGGGACACCACCAGCAGGCGCGGGTCGAGTCGCGGGTTGATGGCGCCCTGTGCCTGGGCGCGTGCGAATCGTTCGGCCAGTGCCCGGGGCACCATCGGCGCCACCCGCGACAGCAGCATCTCGCGCAATGCACCACCCTCGGTGAGGATCTCGCGCACCCAGATCACCGGCAGCCAGGGGAAGCGCTCGACGAGGGCATGCACCCCGGCCACGAAGCTGGCGATCAACTCGCGCGGTGGCTGGTCGGGCGCACCCAGCAGCGTGCGCAGGCCAAGCGCGACCTGCATGAAGCGCTCCTCCACGACAGCGTCCTGGAGCGCCTGCTTGCTGCCGAAGTAATAGTGCACCAGCGCAGGCGTGACGCCGGCGCGCGCGGCGATGGCTTTCAGCGAGGTGGCGCGGATGCCTTCAGCGGCGAAAGCGGCCAGCGCCGCGTCAAGCAGGTGCTCGCGCAAGTCCGCATCGCCCTGGGCCGGCCGGCCGGGGCGGCGACGGGGCGGGGAACGGGTCCGGGCAGCAGGCATCGGAAAATATTAAATCACAAATTAATAACTGGCAAGCGCTTGCCACGGGCCAGCCAAGCGGGGGGGTGAATGGCCGGGCGCGCGATGACACGGCGCCGACGTGGTGGCGCTAGACTGGTGGCATGTCCCCCGCGTCCATCCTGCTCCGCGTGTTCCTCAGCCTGTCCCTGGCGCTGGGCGGTGCCGCGCCGGCGATGGCGCGGATCGGCAGCGGCGGCGCCCACGTCGCCGCGGCGGCCAATGCGCATGCCACGGCGTCGCGGACACAGGCGTCGACGCAGGTGTCGATGCCCTGCCACGCGCACGGTTCCATGGCCGCTGCCGCAATACCCGCCGCCGCGGCCCCCATCGCTGCAGGCAAGCACATGCCGCGCCACGGCGATGGCTGTTGTCCCCCGGGCAAGTGTGACTGTGCCTTCGTCCAGGTCGCGCAGCTGGGCACTGGCACCGCCACCGCCCTGCCCGGCGCCCTGCGTCACCCAGCGGTTGCGACCCGCCTGCGCATGGGTCATCGCGAGCCCCTGCTGCCCAGCCTCATCCGACCTCCGAGCGCACCGGCCGTCCAGGGCGCCTAGCGCCCGTCCCGCCGCGCCCGCGCCCGCCGCGGGCGCAGCCACGGCGTCATGCCGTCCGTCCTCCCGGAGCGTCAACATGTCCATTCGTGATTCCGATGCCGCGCGCGCGGCCAGTTCGCGTCGCCGCTTCCTGCAGGGCCTGGCCGCCGGCGGCGCCGTCGCCGGGCTCGGCCTTTGGCCGCGTGCGAGCTGGGCCTTGCAGGCGCCCGCGCAACCCGGCGTCCTCGCTGGCACCGAGTTCGATCTCAGCATCGGTGAAACGCCGATGAACTTCACCGGCCGCACCCGCGCCGCAATCACCGTCAACGGATCGCTGCCGGCGCCGATCCTGCGCTGGAAGCAGGGCACGACGGTGAACCTGCGCGTGCGCAACGTGCTTCCGGAAGGCTCGGTCCACGGCCACATGGCCTCGATCCACTGGCACGGCATCCTGCTGCCGGCCAACATGGACGGCGTACCCGGCCTGAGCTTCGACGGCATCCATCGCGGCGAAGCTTATGCCTACCGCTTCGACGTGCGCCAGGCGGGTACCTACTGGTACCACAGCCATTCCGCCTTCCAGGAACAGTCCGGCCTGTACGGCGCGCTGGTGATCGACCCGGTCGAGCCCGAGCCCTTCAGCTACGACCGGGACTATGTCGTCCTGCTCAGCGACTGGACCGACCTGGCTGGCGAGGCGCTGTTCGCGCGCCTGAAGAAGGACTCCAGCTACGACAACCTGCAAAAGCGCACCGTCGGCGACTACCTGCGCGACACGCGGGCGAACGGCGCGGCGGCCACCCGCGCCGATCGCGCCATGTGGGGCCGCATGCGCATGACGCCGACCGACCTGTCCGACGTCAATGCGCACACCTACTCCTACCTGATGAACGGGACGACGGCGGTCGGCAACTGGACTGGACTGTTCCGAACCGGTGAAAAAGTCCGGTTGCGCCTGATCAACGGTTCGTCGATGACCCATTTCGACGTGCGCATCCCCGGCCTTCAGCTGACCGTGGTCGCGGCCGACGGCCAGCTCGTGCATCCGGTGACGGTGGACGAATTGCGCATCGCCACCGCCGAGGTGTTCGACGTGATCGTCGAGCCGAGCGGGCAGGACGCCTTCACGGTTTTTGCCCAGGACCTCGGGCGAACGGGCTACGTGTCCGGCACGCTCGCGGTGCGCGAAGGACTTCGCGCGCCGGTGCCGCCAGTGGATGCGCGCCCGATCCTGTCCATGGCCGACATGGGCATGGGCATGGGCGGGATGGCCGGCAAGGGCGGCATGGAAGGAATGGCTGGCATGGAAGGAATGGAAGGAATGGCTGGCATGGAGCACGCTCCCGTCGCATCGCCCGTCCATCCAGCGAGCAAAGCGCACAACCCGCTGGTGGACATGCAGGCCACGGCGCCAACGTCGCGGCTGGACGATCCGGGCATCGGCCTGCGCGACAACGGCCGCAAGGCGCTCAGCTATTCCATGCTGCGCAGCAAGTTCGACGACCCGGACGGCCGCACGCCCGGGCGTGAGATCGAGCTGCACCTCACCGGGCACATGGAAAAATTCGCCTGGAGTTTCAATGGCCAGGATTTTGCCGGCGCCGAACCGCTGCGCTTCACCTATGGCGAGCGCCTGCGCATCGTCCTGGTCAACGACACGATGATGAGCCATCCCATCCACCTGCACGGCATGTGGAGCGACCTGGAGGACGCCGACGGCGCCTTCATGCTGCGCAAGCACACGATCGACATGCCGCCCGGCACGCGGCGCAGCTATCGCGTGCGCGCCGATGCGCTGGGCAGCTGGGCCTACCACTGCCACCTGCTCTACCACATGGAGGCCGGCATGATGCGCACGGTGCAGGTCGGGGAGGGCAAGGCATGAGCCGTGCGCACGCGACTTCGCGCAACGGCCTGCGGGCCGTTGCGTTCTGCGCTTTCGCCTCGCCGTCGCTGCTGCTCGCGCAGGCGATGGACCCGAACATGCCGATGGACATGCCGATGCCGGCACCGAAGAGCGTCGCGCCCGCCAAGCCGCCAGTGAAGCATCCGGCGGCGAATAAGCCGGCGGCGAAGAAACCGGCAACCACGAGCGCGTTTCCAGCGCCCCCGGCCGGACAGGAAGGCACGGATCACGCCGCGATGGACCACGCGGCCATGCCAGGCATGGAGGGAATGGAGGGAATGGAGGGCATGCAAGGCGTGGACCACGCCATGGCACCATCGGCCGGTGGCAAGCTGCCGCGGACGCCGATCCCCGAACTCACCGACGCCGATCGCGCCGCCGCGCGTCCGCCGGCGGGCGGCCATGCGATGGACGCGTCGCGCGTGCACAGCTACGTGCTGGTCGACCAACTGGAAGCCTGGGACGCCAGTCCCGGACGCGGCCAGGCCTGGCGCGGCCAGGCCTGGATCGGCGGCGACATCCAGCGCCTGTGGCTGCGCAGCGAGGGTGAGCGCGTCGGCGGCGCCTCGCGACGCGCCGAACTCGAAGTCCTGTATGGCCGCGCGATCTCGCCCTGGTGGACGGCGCTTGCGGGGCTTCGCCACGACTTCGATCCGGGCCACGCGCAGGATGTCGCCGCGATCGGGATCATGGGGACCGCACCCTACAAATACGAAGTCGCGGCGACTGCCTACCTCGGCGGCGACAGCGGCGCGGCGCTGCGCCTGGAAGGCGAGTACGACGTGCTGCTCACCAACCGCCTGATCCTGCAGCCGCACCTCGAACTCAATGCGTCCGCACGCGGCGACGCGGCGCGCGGGCTCGGCGCCGGGCTGGACAGCGTCGAGGCGGGCCTGCGCCTGCGCTACCAGGTGAGCCAACGCGTCGCGCCCTACATCGGCGTGGTGCGCGAGCAGTCCTTCGGCGGCACGGCAGGCCTGCGCCGTGCTGCCGGCGACGAGGCAAGCGATACCCGCGTCGTCGCGGGCCTGCGGTTCTGGTTCTGAGGAGATCGCGATGCCCATCGTCACCCGCGGAAGCCTGTTCACCCTGACCACCGTTGCCATCGGCGCCGTGCTGGCCGGCGCTGCGTTTGCCTGGTCGGGCCTGTACGACATCGGCGCCGACGACACCCACACCCGGCCCGTCGCCATGGTGTTGCAGACCCTTCGCGAGCACTCGATCAGCCACCACGCGCGCGGCCTGGCGGTGCCCCCGTTGGGCGATGAGGCCATGATCCGCCGTGGCGCCGGCAACTTCGAGGCCATGTGCTCGCAATGCCATACGCCGCCCGGCGAGGAACAGGGCGAGCTCAGCCGCGGACTCTACCCGGCGCCGCCCAACCTGACCGCCGCGGTCGGTGATCCCGCACGCGAGTTCTGGGTCATCAAGCACGGCATCAAGGCCTCGGGCATGCCGGCCTGGGGCAAGAGCATGGATGACGCGTCGATCTGGGGCATGGTCGCCTTCCTGCAGCAGCTACCGCGCCTCGACGCCGGCCAGTACGACGCCATCGTCGGTGCAAGCGGGGGGCTTTCGCACGGCGGCGGGGACCCCCACGACGAGCACATGCATGCGGCGGCCGAGGCGATGCAGGCGCACGATGCCCACATGCGCGCCGCGGGTGAGCCGGTTGACGGCCAGGGCATGCACGACATGCCGGGCATGCATGGACACCAGGCCACACCCGAACCCAAGGCGACAAGACCATGAGCAGTCTCGCGGGCGGGCGGGCCGGCGCCGTGACCTACACCTGTCCGATGCACCCGCAGGTTCGCCAGCCGGGTCCGGGGCATTGTCCGATCTGCGGCATGGCGCTCGAGCCGGAGCTGCCCAGCGCAGAACCCGAGGAAAACCTGGAACAGCGCGATTTCTCGCAGCGCTTCTGGTCGACCCTGCCACTCACGCTGATCGTGCTGGCCATCGCCATGTCTGGCGACTCACTGGCCAGGCTGGGCCCGGCGACGCGCAACGGCACGGAGTTCGCGCTCTCCGCGCCCGTGGTGCTGTGGGGCGGCTGGCCCTTCTTCGTGCGCTGCTTGGCGTCGATCCGCACGCGCAACCCGAACATGTGGACGCTGATCGGGATCGGCGTGGCGGCCGCGTTCGGCTACAGCATCGTCGCCACGCTCGCGCCGGGCCTGTTTCCCGATTCATTCCGAATGCACGGCCGGGTTGGCGTGTATTTCGAGGCGGCCTCGGCGATCGTCTCTCTGACCTTGCTGGGACAACTGCTGGAACTGCGCGCGCGATCCAGCACCTCGGCCGCGATCCGCGTGCTGCTGGGCCTGGCACCGAAAACCGCGCGCCGCATCGCCGCCGACGGCAGCGAGGCAGACGTGGCGCTGGACCAGGTGCAAGCCGGCGACCGCCTGCGCGTGCGCCCGGGCGAGAAAGTGCCGGTGGATGGGGTGATCGTCGAGGGCGCCTCCAACCTGGACGAGTCCATGCTGACCGGCGAACCGATGCCCGTGCGCAAGGGCGTGGGCGACAAACTGATCGGCGCCACCCTCAATGGCACCGGCGGCCTGGTGATGCGCGCCGACCAGGTCGGCGCGGCAACCGTTCTTGCGCAGATCGTGCAGCTGGTCGCGCAGGCCCAGCGCACCCGCGCACCGATGCAGAAACTCGCCGATCGCGTCGCCCGCTGGTTCGTGCTGGCGGTGCTCGGCATTGCCGTCCTCACCTTCCTGGCCTGGGGCCTGTTCGGTCCGGCGCCGTCCTGGACCCATGCCATCCTGGTCGCGGTCTCGGTGCTGATCATTGCCTGTCCCTGCGCACTCGGGCTGGCGACGCCGATGACCATCATGGTCGCCACCGGGCGGGCCGCGCGCGCGGGCGTGCTGTTCCGCGACGCCGAGGCGATCGAGCGCCTGCGCCAGATCGACACACTCATCGTCGACAAGACCGGCACCCTGACCGAGGGGCATCCCGCGTTCCGCGAGGTGATTGCGGTCGGCGACACCGCGGCGGAGCGCGTGCTGCAGCTGGCCGCGAGCCTCGACCAGGGCAGCGAGCATCCAGTGGCGACCGCGATCGTGGCGGAGGCGCGGCGACGCGGCGTGGTGCTTGCGCCTGCCGAAGGCTTCGATTCACTCACTGGCCGCGGCGTGCGCGGCACGGTGGACGGCCATGCACTGCTGCTCGGCACGGCCGACATGGTGGCGGAGGCCGCGGGTAGCCTGGGCGGGCTGGAAGCACGCGCTGCGCAACTGCGCGGCGAGGGCGCGACCGTGGTGTTCCTGTCGGTGGATGGCATCGTCGCCGGCGCGCTTGCCGTCGCCGATCCGATCAAGGCAAGCACGCCTGCCGCGCTGGCGGAACTGCGCGCGGCCGGGCTCCGCATCGTCATGGCCACCGGCGATGCGCAGGGCACGGCCGACGCGGTGGCACGGGCGCTGGGCATCGACCCGGCCTTTGGCGAGGCCAAGCCCGCCGACAAGGCCGAGCTGGTACGCAAGCTCCAGGCCGAGGGACGGCGCGTGGCCATGGCCGGCGACGGCATCAACGACGCGCCCGCGCTGGCCGCGGCGGACGTCGGCATCGCCATGGGCACGGGCACCGACGTCGCCATGTCCAGCGCGCAGGTCACGCTGGTCAAGGGCGACTTGCGCGGCATCGCCCGCGCGCGGGCGATTTCCGATGCGGCGGTGCGCAACATGCGCCAGAACCTCGGTTTCGCCTTCCTCTACAACGCGCTCGGCATCCCCCTTGCCGCGGGCGTGCTCTATCCGGCCTTCGGCCTGCTGCTCAACCCGATGGTTGCGGCGCTGGCGATGAGCCTGAGCTCGGTGTCGGTGGTGGGCAATGCGCTGCGCCTGTCGCGCGTGCGCCTGGGGAAGGCCGCCCCGCCCGGGGTCGCTGTCCCGGGATCCACTCCCGGCTGAATGCCTGGCGCAACCGGCCGGTTTCAGCGCGGGTCGTTGCTATCATCCGCGGACGATTTCCCGGAGCCGACATGGACGCCCTCTCCCGCGACACCCTGGCCAAGGTCCCGGCCGTCACCCTTGTGTTCTGGATCATCAAGGTCTTCGCCACCACCCTTGGCGAAACCGGCGGCGATGCCGTGTCCATGTCGATGAACCTGGGCTACCTGGCGGCGACCGGCATCTTCGCAGTGATCTTCGTCGTCGCCGTGTGGGCGCAGGTGGTCGCCAGGCAATTCCACCCGGTGCTGTACTGGGTGACGATCATCGCAACCACCATGCTGGGCACCACGCTGGCCGATTTCGCCGACCGTTCGCTCGGCATCGGCTACCCGGGAGGCAGCGCCCTGTTGCTGACCCTGCTGCTGGCCTCGCTGTTCGCCTGGCACCGGACGCTCGGCTCGATCGACGTCAACACGGTCAGTTCACCGGCGACCGAAGGTTTCTACTGGATGACGATCATGTTCTCGCAGACGCTGGGCACGGCGCTTGGGGACTGGACGGCGGACACGCAGGGCATGGGTTATGGCGGTAGCGCGATCCTGTTCGGCGGCCTGCTGGTGCTGCTCGCGCTGGCCTACAAGTTCACCCGGGTGTCGCACACCGCGCTGTTCTGGGCCGCCTTCATCCTGACCCGGCCGCTGGGCGCGGTGGTGGGCGACCTGCTGGACAAGCCGATCGACCACGGCGGCCTCGCGCTGAGCCGATACACTGCCTCGTTCGTCCTGCTGGCGGTGATCGCGGCGCTGATCGCCTTCGTGCCGCAGCGTCCGGCAGCGCGCGCGCACTAGCTGGTCGCGGGACGCCCGATGCGTCTCGCGGCGCGTTACGCGGCGCGGGTGCCTGCCGATTCGAAATAATCGTCGAGCGATGCAACGAAGGGGCCGACCTGGACGACGGCTGCCTGCAATTCATCCTCTGTCGCCCCGAAGAAACCGCACCAGAAGGCGCGTTCTTCCGCGTCCTGCATGTCGACGCGGCTGTGGGCAGTGAGGGGGCGGGGGACCGACATGGACAACTCCGGGGGCTGGGGTGTGAGCACGCTAGCGCCACGCGGGGCGCCTGTCGTGGTACTTCATCACCATGCACCCGCGCACTGGTTCACGTTTCCGCATGCCGGACGGGCGCAAATCGCGGAACCGGGATGCAGGTCTCGCGACCCACGCTCAACCCGCCGCGCCACTTTCCTTCGCCGACCTGGCGGTGGCCGAGCGCGCAATCATGTCCGGCGTGGCCGCAGCCTTGCCGGTGGACGGCGGCGCCGGCGCATGGCCCGCCACCGCCTGGTGCACGAAGAACACCCACGCAGCGCCCGCGGTCCAGCCGGCCAGGATGTCGGACGGAAAATGCACGCCAAGGTAGACGCGCGACGTTCCGACCAGTCCCACGAACAAGATCGACCCGGCGAACACCCACCAGCGCCAGCGCGTGTTCCACGCCAGCAGGATCAGCGCAACGCCCAGGGTCACCGACGCCATCGCATGGCCGCTCGGGAAGCTGAAGCTCATCTCCGGCGCGATCGAGGCCCACAGGTTGGGGCGTCCGCGCGCGAAATGATTCTTCGCCGCCATGTTCAACACCAGCGAGCCGATCACCGACAGGCCGAAGAACAGCCCGTCGCGATAACGACGTTTCCAGACCAGGAACAACAGCAGCAACGCGTCTACCGGCACGACGCCCCATTGGTAACCGAGCTTGGACATGGCCACGAAGAAGGCGTCCACGCCGGGCGTCGCCAGCTTGTGCAGGGCGACCTGGATCGGCATGTCGAAGAAGAAGCCCGTGCCCTCGCGCAACTCGTCCACCAGGCTGGCGAAGCCAAGCAGCGGCAGCAGGATGCCGACGAAGGCAAGTCCGATGCGCCAGCCATGCTTGCCGAGGAAGCGCGCGCCGTAGCCGAGCTGGCTGGCCGCTGCGGGCACGACCGCGGCCGCGCCGTCAGCCGCCTTGGCGATCGCTTCAACCGCTGGGGAGTCTGATGCCATGGCCGATGCCATCCCTGGCTGCCTGGAGGGGCTGACAGCTTACCGTCCGGTCCGGCATCCGATCGCCACGCCGGGAAGCGGCGTTCATCCGCCAGCAGAACGCAAGTTAAGATGCGCGCATTGTCGGCCGGAGCGCGCCATGCACCAACATCGCCGCAGGCATCGACATCGCGCCCGGTCGTCCGGTGGCGCGCTGGTCCGGCTGCTTGCCTGCGTGCTCGTGCTGGTGCTCGCATTTGCCGCCTGGCGCCAGCACGAGCGCAGCGCGCTGCAGCACCAGGCCGTCGCTGCATCCGCGCCCGCGGCCGGGCCGCCTGCGGCGGCCCAGGCGCCGATCCGCCTGGTCATTCCCACCCAGCCACCCGCCGATGATCCCTGGGCAGGGACGCCGCGGCCGCCTGGGCAGACGGTGTACCAGTGCGCGAGCGCGGCGGGCCAGAATTTCCAGACCGACCCCTGCCCGGAAGGCGCCGTCACCGAATGGAGCCGCGAGGCCACTCCCGACGACCTGGCGCTGATCGCCCAACACCAGGCCGCCGTGGTCCAGGCCCAGCATGCGGCGGACGTGGCCCGTTACACGCAGATGTACGGGGATGCATCGGCCCCGGCGGCTCCGCGCCAGCCCACGGCGGGCGAACAGCGTGCGGCCAACTGCGCCGCGGCTAGGCAGTACCGCGACGCGCAACTCGGGCAGTCCGGGCTCAACCGCAACTTCGACCAGATCCGTCGACTCGACGACATGGTCTACGACGCCTGCAAGTCCGGCTGACTGCCCGCCCTCGGTCATCGGGCACGCGGCAATGCGTCCTGGCGACCTTGAACAGGATGCCGCGGCGGGCCGGCAGCATCGCGTCGGCGCTGGATCCGCGCCCAATGCGCTTTTTCGCAAGTTTGATGAAAGAGTCGGCTGCGCGTGACACCTTCTCTATAATTCCAAAATAATGGAACTATGGAAACCGACGCCGCGCTGGCCGCGCTCACGGCCCTCAGCCACCAGATCCGCCTCCAGGCCTTCCGCGAGTTGGTCCAGGCCGGCCCGGATGGACTGAACGTGGGCCAGCTGCGCGTTCGGCTGCAGATCCCCCGGCCACGCTCAGTGCCTACCTCAATACGCTCCGCGCATCCGGCCTGGTTGCCGATACGCGGGAAGGGCGCGTGATCCGCGTGCGCGCCAGCTTCGAACAGATGGACTCGCTGCTGGGCTACCTGACCCAGAACTGCTGCGGCGGCGCGCCCTGTGCGCCCGCCAGACTCTGCGAGCCGACCCGGAAGCAGGCAAATCGATGAAGCCGACGTACAACGTCCTGTTCCTGTGCACCGGCAACTCGGCCCGAAGCATCATGGCCGAAGCCCTGGCGACGCTGGTCGGCAAGGGCAGGCTGCATGGATTCAGCGCGGGAAGCCATCCGTCCGGCGTCGTCCAGCCGCTCGCCGCGAAGCTCGCCATCGACGCGGGCTATCCCGCGGAGAAGCTGCGCAGCAAGAACTGGGATGAATTCGCCGCGCCCGGCGCGCCCGGCATGGACATCGTCATCACCGTCTGCGACAACGCCGCCGGCGAGCTCTGCCCGATCTGGCCCGGCCATCCGGTGACGGCGCACTGGGGTATTCCAGACCCGGCGCTCGTGCCCGACGACCCGGAAGCATTCGCGCGTGCCTGGAACCTGCTGCGTCGTCGGATTGATTTGCTCCTGGCGCTGCCACTCGAGACGCTGGATCGCCTCGAGCAGCAAACGGCGATTCGAAATATCCCGAAGGACGCCTGATGCACGCTGTGCCAGCGGCTGGTGGCGGAATTCGTCGGAACGCCGGCGCTGTCGGCCGCGGTGGTGGGCTCGGGGATCATGGGCATGCTCTACATCCTGATCGTCGTGCTCGGCCCGATTGCTGGCGCACACCTCGATCCGGCAGTGACCCTGGTGCTCAGGCTGGAACGCGCAATCTCCACGCGTGACGCCACTGTTCGTTCTCGCGCAGCCGGTGGGTGCCTTGGGCGGGCTGTGGCCGTCGAGCCGACTCCGGCCGGCCTTGCTGCTTTCTAACCGCTCCGACTCGAGACATCGTGGATCCGGTCCAGCGTGAGCGCGGCAATCTCTCGCTCGGTCCTGGAAACCCACTCGGCGTACGTGGCGGCATGTCGGCATACCGTGCAGGCCAGCGTCTCGTTCGGGGCGGGCACGGGCGGTGGGAGGTAGCGCTCGCTTCCGCAATGCGAGCAGACGAGAGTGAGCAGCGCCATTTCTGCGAATCCCGGGGGAGGAGACGACCAAAAGCGTACACGTCGAAATCTGAATGGCGCCGCGCCGCGCGGCATCCACCCCTGAGAGATTTGCCCTGGGTGCGTCGATTCGCCGGACGTACGCGCGTCTGCTTGCTCGAGCGCTTGCTCGCCAGGCGTCCCGGATTCGGTGTGTTTCGGCGTGCCGTCCCGGGTGACCCGAATCTGCGCGATGTATCCTGTGGCGAGGCAGACCTACCGACGATTCCGCAGGCAGCAACCCCTTGATTCCAGCGTCCAACCCGCGCCAGGCCCACGGTCCACCCCTCCCGCGCCTTGCCGTCGCGCCGATGATGGACTGGACCGACCGCCACTGCCGGCGCTTCCACCGCGTGCTCGCCCCCGACGCCGTCCTCTACACCGAGATGGTGCATGCCCAGGCCGTGCGCCACGGCGACCGCGAGCGCCTGCTCGGCTTCGACGCCGCCGAACATCCCGTCGTGCTGCAGCTGGGCGGCAGCGAGCCGGCCGCGCTGGCCGAGGCCGCGCGCATCGGTGCGGACTGGGGCTATGACGAGGTCAACCTCAACGTCGGCTGTCCGTCCGACCGCGTCCAGGCCGGGCGCTTCGGCGCCTGCCTGATGAAGGAGCCCTCGCTGGTGGCCGATTGCGTGTCCGCGATGCGCGCGGCCGCGGACATCCCGGTGACGGTGAAGTGTCGCCTGGGCGTGGACGAGCAGGAGGACTACGACGGCTTCGTCGCCTTCATCGACACGGTGGTGCGCGCGGGCTGCGCGCACTTCGTCGTGCACGCGCGCAAGGCCTGGCTCAGCGGGCTGTCGCCGAAGGAAAACCGCGAGATCCCGCCACTGCGCTACGACTGGGTGCACCGGCTCAAGCGGGAGCGACCGCAGCTGCGGGTGACCCTCAATGGCGGGCTGTCCACGGTGGAGGATAGCGTCGCGCAACTGGCGCAGGTGGATGCCGTCATGCTCGGGCGCCTGGCCTACCACGAACCGTATCGCCTGCATCTGCTGGACTGCGCGCTGTCCGGGCGCGCGCCCAAGCCGCGCGAGCAGCTGCTGCGCGAGTATCTTCCCTACGTCCAGGCGCAGCTGGACGCGGGCATCGCGATCAAGCACATCACCCGGCACATCCTGGGTCTGTTCCACGCCCAGGCGGGCGGGCGCGCGTTCCGGCAGGTGCTCAGCGAGGGCGCGCCGCGCGCCGGGTCGGGGCTGGAGCTCATCGAGCAGGCGCTTGCACCCACGCGCAGCGCGCCGACGGCGACCGCAGCAACGTCGGCAGCGGCGGGGGCGTCCGCATGATCACGCGCGATCCAGCGGAATTCTTCGCCTTCGCACGCAGCCTGACCGTGCGCGGCGAGGCGACGACGGCCAAGGCGGCCTTCCTGGTCGCGCCCGAACAGTTCCAGCTTGCCGACCAGAGCGCCAGCGACAACCGCTACATGGACCTTGGCGCCGCCGTGGATCCGGCGCGCGCCGCGGCCCAGCATCGCGCACTGCACCAGGCGATGGCGCAGGCGCTGCCGACCATTTGCTTCCCGGGTGATGCGCGCACGCCCGACGCGATCTTCCCGAACAACGTCTTCGCCACCGTGCCCGGTGCGCTGATCCTCGGGCACATGCGCCATCCGGTGCGCCAGGCCGAGCGCGAACGCGCGGACATCCGCGGCTTCTTCCGCGATGTGCTCGGCTACGCGGAGATCGACCTCGGCAAGCAGCCCGGCGTGTGCGAACTCACCGGCGCGCTGGTGATCGACCATGCCCGCGGCATCGGCTACTGCGGCTTGTCCGAGCGCTGCGACGCCGCCGGTGCCCAGGCCATGCACGCGGCGTTCGGATTGCGTGCGACCCTGCTGTTCGACCTGGCGCCGGGCGAATACCACAGCAATGTCGTGCTGGCCGTATTGGCAGGCCGCGCGGTCGTGCTCGCGCCCGATGGCTTCGCCGACGCCGCCATCGCCCGGGCCATCGCGAGCTTCTACGCCCCGGCGACTGTGACCCTGGGCCGGGCGCAGAAGGCGGCCTTTGCGGGCAACTGCATCGCCCTGGCCCCCGACCAGGCATGGATGAGCGAGCAGGCGGATCGCAGCCTGGCCAACGCGCAACGGGACGTGCTGGCTAGGGCGGGCTTCAGCGTGCGGAGCGTATCCTTGGATGAACTCGAAAAGGCTGGCGGCTCCTTGCGCTGCTGCGTGGCCGAGCTCTATTGAGCCGCCCTGAACCTGTTCAGGTTCAGATCGGATTCACCGCAGCGACAGCAAACTACGCGGCAACTAGGCCACGTAGCACACCTGCACCCCCGGAAAACCTGTGTCCATGACCCGCACTCGCACCCTGCGCCAGGCAACGCTGCTGCTCCTGATCCTGGCGGGTTCGGGCGGCGTCTGGGCGCAAGCGCAGCCGGCCAACCCCCCGCCCGAGCGCCAGCGCGGCGACAAGCGGGAGGCCCTGCCTGACTCGGTCCGCCGGGTGGAACGGGAGACCGGTGGCGAGGTGCTGCGGGCCGAGCCGATGCAGCGCGACGGGCGCGAGGTGTACCGGCTCAAGGTGCTGACGGCCGATGGTCGGGTACGGGTCATGCAGGACGACCCGAACGCCCGGCCCGAGGACTCGCCCCCCGCGAGTCGCGGCAACGGACATGGCAATGGCGGCACCAAGGAAAAACGACCGTCCAGGGATCCGGACGGGGAACCGCAACAGTTCTGATCCGGCCGCGGCCGGATCCGCAAGGAGACGACATGCGTATTTTGCTGGTCGAAGATGAAGCCCCGCTCCGCGAGACCCTCACCGCCCGGCTGAAGCGCGAGGGCTTTGCCGTGGACGCCGCGGCCGATGGCGAGGAAGGCCTGTACCACGGCCGCGAGTTGCCGTTCGACGTTGCCGTGATCGACCTCGGCCTGCCCAAGATGTCGGGCATGGACCTGGTCCGCAACCTGCGTTCGGAAGGCAAGAAATTCCCGATCCTGATCCTGACGGCGCGTTCGAGCTGGCAGGACAAGGTCGAGGGCCTCAAGGCCGGCGCAGACGACTACCTGGTCAAGCCCTTCCACGTCGAGGAGCTGCTGGCGCGCATCAACGCCCTGTTGCGCCGCGCCGCCGGCTGGAGCAAGCCGGCGCTCGACTGCGGTCCGGTCAGCCTGGACCTGTCGGCGCAGACCGTCAGCGTCAACGGCTCGGGCGTGGACCTGACCTCCTACGAATACAAGGTGCTCGAGTACCTCATGTTGCACGCCGGCGAGCTCGTCTCGAAGGCCGACCTGACCGAGCACATCTACCAGCAGGACTTCGACCGCGATTCGAACGTGCTCGAAGTGTTCATTGGTCGGCTGCGGAAAAAGCTCGATCCGGAAGGCGAACTGAAGCCCATCGAGACGGTCCGTGGCCGCGGTTATCGGTTCGCAATCCCGCGCAGCGAGTAGGCCTGCGGCAGTGGCGCGGCGTGCGCTCTCGCTGCACGCCCGCCAGCTGCTGGCGGCCAGCCTCGGGCTGGTCGCCTTCCTTGGCTTGACCGGAATCGCGCTCGACCAGGCGTTCCGTGACACGGCCATCAGCAACCTGCACGAGCGCCTGCAGAGCGACGCCTACGCGTACGTCAGAGTGTTCGAGTTCGCGCGCAACAACGTGCTGATCGAGCCTTCCGATCTGGAAACGCCCGATTCGCGCTTCATACGCCCGGGCAGTGGCCTGTATGCGGTCGCGCGCGGGCGCAACTTCCACTGGAATTCGCCGTCGGCCCTGGGTCGCCAACTCCCTGAGCCGGAAATGCTCAAGCAGGGCGAAAAGGAATTCAGCGACAAGCCGCTGTCCTTCGTCGATCCTGATGGCGTCTCGCACCAACTCTACGCCTTCAGGTATGGCCTGGCCTGGGAGCAGGGCGAAACCGGTGGCGAAAGCACGGTCACGCGCTTCACCCTGGCAATCTACGAAGATTCGGAACAGCTCGACCGGCAGGTTGGCGTGTTCCGCCGCTCGCTGTGGGGCTATCTCGGATTGGCGGCGGCGCTGTTGCTGGTGATGCAGATGGCCGTGCTGCGCTGGAGCCTGGAGCCGCTGCGCGACCTGGAGAAGGAATTGTCCCGCGTGCGGCGCGGTGTCAGCGACCGGCTGTCGGGCGAGCATCCGCCGGAATTGCAGCAGATCACCGACAGCATCAACGGCCTGATCGAGAGCGAGCACACCCACCTCGAGCAGAGCCGCAACACCATGGCGGACCTGGCGCACAGCCTGAAGACGCCGCTGGCGGTGCTGCGCTCGCGCCTGGACTCGGGCGCGCCGGAGTCGCAACTGCGGGAGGAAGTCTCCGCGCAGGTGCAGCGCATGACCGAGATCGTCTCCTACCAGCTCACCCGCGCCTCGCGCAGCGGCCACGCGCTGTTTTCCGCGCCGATCCCGATCGAGCCGCGCGCCGAGGAAATCGTCAACAGCCTGGAGAAGGTCTACCACGGCCGCGGCGTCGTCTGCGAGTTCGAGATGGATCCGACGGCGAGCTTCTACGGCGAGTTGGGCGACCTGCAGGAACTGCTCGGCAACCTGCTCGAGAACG
>JANXUD010000022.1 GCA_025352045.1 Gammaproteobacteria bacterium
CCCGGACCTGACCCCGCCACAAGGTTTAGTCTTCCCCCATGCCCCACCCCTGCCCCCGCCCACCCGGTTCCCTCCTCAACACCTACGCCGCGTCCGGCGCCTACACCGACTGCTACGGCGCCGACGCCCCGGGAACCGTGAGCCTCGCCCACTACGTCGAAACCTTCTACACCGGCCGCCTGTTCAAGCTCGAGCGCCTGCTGCTGCGCTGGTTTGCGGCGCGCTCGTCCACCGACGCCGACGCCGGCCAGGTCGCCCGCGGCGAGCGCGCCGATTTCGCCGCATGGCGGGTCGAGGGCCGCGCCGGGGACCAGCTGCTGATGTGCGATTTCGCGGGCCGCACGCGCTCGTGGTTCATGGTTGCGCCAGACGATGCCGCCGCCGGCGCGCGCACGCGCCTGTATTTCGGTTCCGCCGTGGTTCCGCTTCGCGACGCCCGCACCGGCGCCTCACGCATGGGCTGGGCGTTCCAGGCCCTGCTCGGTTTCCATCGCCTGTACTCGCGCGCCCTGCTCAGTCAGGCCGTGTCGCGTCTTTCCAGGGGATAGGCAGGTGCGGGCGCATCACCTGCTGGCCGCCACCGTTATCATGCTTGCCATCGCGGCGCTGTGGTGGCAACAGCATGCGCACGCCGACCGGAGCACTGCGATTGCACGCGTACCGCCCGCGCTCGCCGAGCCGACTTCGAGAATGTTGCTTGCATACAATGGCGTCGATGACGCAATGCAGCCCGACCTCGCGATCGCCGCGGCGCGCGCCGCCGCGCGTGGGGGCTCGCCCGTCGCCATGCGTGACCTGGCAAACGCGCTGAAGCGATGCGCCGGACTGCGGGCGGTCGACGAGGAGACGGTCGTCGAGAAGGAAGAGCGTATCGGCGAGAGTTTCAGGCGCTTCGCCACCGAGACCGGATTGCGCTACGACGCGGTCGCGCAGCGCTCCGAGGTGGCCGGGCGCATCGCCGGCGAGCTCGACGCGAAGCGCGCCTGTGCCGGCCTGCCCGATGCCGAGTTGGCGACTTGGCAGGTGTGGCTGGAACGCGCGGCTGCGTCGGGCGACCTGGATGCGAAGCGAGACTACGCGGCCGCCGTGCTGCACAAGCTTTCCGATGCCCAGGCCCTGTTCGCCGACATCGATGAAGTCGCGCGGGAGAAGAAGCGCGCGTTCGGATTCATGCAGGACGTGCTGACTTCGGGCGACTGCACGGCCAGTACGCAGCTGCATCTGCTCGCACCGGGCCCGTACGATGCCTATGTCGCCATGCTGATCAGTGCCGAGTGGGGCGCAGCGGTCCAGCCCCAGATCGCCGACCCCACGCTTGCCGCGAAAAACAACGCATTCATGCAGCGGCAGGTGGACTTGGCCGCGGCGCGGGTTCCTGCCGGGCTCCAGGCATCGGCGCAGGCAGCCGCTCGGCTCGCCAGCAGCCGTTGCCGCCCCGTGAGGTACTGACCGCACCCTCGCCTCCCGGGCGCACAACTCGCCTGCTGGTGGCCTCTCCGGCGCGACGGCGGGGGACTGCACCATTAGGCGGCAGCCGGTCTCTTCCCGGGCCTGAGGCGCGCGCCCTCGCGTGCCACCACCGCGCTCCAGCGCTATCCTGCAGTCCAGACCAGGGAGCAAGCCATGGACCTCGGTGCGTTCAGTGTCAGCCTCGCCGTGAAGGACCTCGAGGCATCGCGGCAATTCTACGAAAAGCTCGGCTTCCTGCCGCGCGGCGGCGACGCCAGCAAGGGCTGGCTCGTGCTCAAGAACGGCGCGCACATCATCGGGCTGTTCCAGGGCATGTTCGACCGCAACATGCTGACCTTCAATCCCGGCTGGGACCAGGAAAAGCATGAGATCGAGTCCTTCGAGGACGTGCGGTCGCTGCAGGCGCAACTGAAGGCGAAGGGGGTCGGGTTGAGCGTCGATGCCGACCCGTCCACGACCGGCCCCGGCTACTTCATGCTCAGCGATCCGGACGGCAACCCGATCCTCGTCGACCAGCATCGCTGACCCGCCGCCGTCGCGGCGCGGCGGCCTATAATCCCGGCATGGACGACAAGCCCGGCGACACCACCCATTTCGGCTTCCGCGAGGTGCCGGTCGGCGACAAGAAGAAACTCGTCGGCGAGGTGTTCTCCTCGGTCGCCGGCTCCTACGACCTGATGAACGACCTGATGTCGCTGGGCGTGCACCGGCTGTGGAAGCGCGACTTCGTCGCCACCTCGGGCGTGTCGCGCGGTGACCGCGTGCTGGACCTGGCCGGTGGCACCGGCGACATCGCCGCGCTGCTGCACCCGCGCGTGGGCGACGACGGCGAAGTGGTCGTCGGCGACATCAACGCCGCGATGCTCGGCGTCGGCCGCGACCGGCTGACCGACCGCGGCCTGGTGCGCGGCCTGCGCTGGATCCAGCTCAATGCCGAAGCCCTGCCCTTCCCGGACGCGAGCTTCGACCTGGTGACGATCGCCTTCGGCCTGCGCAATGTCACCGACAAGCTGGCCGGCCTGCGGGAGATGCGCCGCGTGCTGAAGGTGGGCGGACGCGCGCTGGTGCTGGAGTTCTCGCAGGTGCGGCCCGAGTGGTTCCGGCCGATCTACGACTTCCATTCCTTCAAGGTGCTGCCTGCGCTGGGCCAGTTGTTCGCGAAGGATTCCGGCTCGTATCGCTACCTGGCCGAATCGATCCGCAAGCATCCGGACCAGGACACCCTGCAGGCGATGATGGCCCAGGCCGGATTCGCGCGCTGCTCGCATCGCAACCTGAGCGGCGGCATCGTCGCCATCCACTCCGGCTACGCCGTCTAGGCGCGCAGCACCCCGACCGGTTCCGGGTGGAAGCCGGGAAAGATCGAATCGAGCGCTCCGGCGCCCAGATGGCGCTGCAGGACTTCGCCGAGCACGCTGCGGAAATCGGTCGTGATGACCAGGTCCCGGCCTTCGTTGAGCTGCGACTCGGACAATCCGGGCCAGCGTCCATGCACTTTGCCGCCATCGACCCGGTTGCCGAACAGCAGCATCGCATTGCCGTGGCCGTGGTCCGTGCCGCGCGAGCCGTTCTCGTGCGCGGTGCGGCCGAACTCCGACATCGTCACCAGCAGCACGTCGTCGCGCTGGGGGCCCAGGTCGGTCAGGAAGGCGGCGATGCCCTGGCCGAATTCGCGCAGGCGGTTGGCCAACTGGCCGTCGGCACCGCCCTGGTTGATGTGCGTGTCCCAGCCACCGCTTTCGGTGAAGCCCAGCTGCAGGCCGACGCCGGCCTTGATGAGCTGGGCCAGCTGGCGCAGCGAGTTGCCGAACTCGCCGGGCGGATAGCTGGCGCCGTTGTCCGGTGCGCGATGCGCGGCGCCGCTGCGCTGCAGGAATTGCACGGCCTCGAAGGTCTCCTGCCCGGCTTCGCCAAGCGCGCCGGCATCGGCGCCCTGCCACAATTGCTCGAAACCACCGGCAACCGGCGCCGTGTACGCCCCGGCCTGCACGGCGAAGCGCTCCAGGCTGGTCATCGCCACGATCGGCGCGTGGCCGGAGAGCATGCGTGGCGCCTGCGCGGTCATGGCGACACCGGCGAATGGCGAGACCTTCGCGCCCGTCCGCGCCTGCAGCACGCGGTTGAGCCAGCCATCGGGCGTGGACTTGACGCCGGGCGTGCCGCTTTCCATGTAGTCCTGGGCGTCGAAGTGCGAACGCGTGTTGTCGGGCGACCCGGCGGCGTGCACGGCGGTCATCCGCTGCGCCTGCCAGAACGGCAGCAGGGGCGCGAGCGCCGGATGCAAGCCAAACCGCCCGTCGAGATCGAGCGCGCCGCCCGCCTGGCCGGGCCGGGCCACCGCGATGCTGCTGCGCGCGGCGTAGTAGCCGGGATCGGCATGGGGAACGAGCAGGTTCAGGCCGTCCACCGCCCCGCGTTGGAACAGCACGATCAGGGTCTTGGCCCTGGTGCCCGCGCGCGGTGCGGCGACCGTGGCGGCCTGCGCCACCGACTGCAGCACGCCCGGCAGTGCACCGGCCAAACCCAGGCCGGCAAGCGCCAGGCCACCCTGTTTCAGGAAAATGCGTCGCGTCGTCATGGAGGGTTCCTTATTGGCGCTGGAATTCGGGGGAGCCGAGGATCAGCGCAGCCACCTGCACCCGCTGCGGGTCGCCACTGGCGGCCAGCAGGCGCATGGACGGCTGCCGGTTGCGGCCGCCGCCGCCAGCATCGCCAGCGTCCATGCCGTCCATGCCGTCCTCGCCTGCATCGCCCATCAGCACTTCGGGCAAGGGTTGGCCCAGGCGCGCCAGCAAGCCGCGGCGGGTTGCGTCGGAGACATCGCCGCCCAGCCATTCGCGCACGCCGACGTCGAGCTGCGCGCGGGCATCACGGGCGGTGCCGAGCGCGGAAAGATCCACGTGCGTGCCCGGGATGCGGTTGGCGGCGAGCGCAACGGCGAAATTCATGCGCTTGAGCAAGGCGCCGCTGTTGACCCAATCGGCCGCGGCATCGGAATAGCCGGTCGGCGCCTGGTAGCCGTACAGCGGCTCGCCCAGGTCGGCGAGCATCGCCTGCATGCCGCGGCCATTGCTCTCCGCGCCGAGCGCACGCAAGCTGCTGGTCACGAGTTCGAACGGTGTCTTCACCTTGGCGCGGTAATTCTCCGGCGCAAAGAACGCCGGATCGCCGAACAGGGCTGCCAACGTGGCCCGGATGTCCCCGTCGCTGCGCGTGAACGCGGATGCCACGCGTGCGACCAGCGCAGGGTCGGGCTGGTCATTGGCGAATTTCTCGCACAGCTCGCGGGCGATGAAGGTCGCAGTCGCCGGCTGCCGGGCCAGCAGGTCGATCACGGCCAGGCCGTCGCCGACCCCACCGGCATCGATGCGGTGGCCCAGCACCATCTTGGGGCCACCATCGTGGAGGATCGGATTGAAATAGAACTCGCCGCTGGCGATGCCCTCCGGCACGCCCATGCGCTGGCGCAGGCGCTGGGCGCGCTGCGCAGGACTGCGCGCGCCGGCATCGCCGGCCATGGCGCGGACCACGCCGACGCCGCGCGCATCGGCGATGGTCCAACCGGTAAAGGCGCGCGCCACTTCCGTGATGTCCTTCTGCGTGTATCCGCCGTCCACGCCCAGGGTGTGCAGCTCCATGAGCTCGCGGGCGTAGTTTTCGTTGATGCCGTCGGGCAGCTTGCTGGCGCGCTTGGCATTGGCATGCAGGCGCCCGGCCAGGTTGGCCTCCGGCGACACGCTCTGGTAATTGTCCAGGTAATACAGCATGGCCGGGCTCCTGGCCGTGGCCAGCAACAGGTCGCGGAACTTGCCGAGCGCATGCGGGCGGATGGTGTCGCGGTCGTACGCCGGCAGGTACCACTGGGAGACGTTCTTCTTTGCGTAGACGTTGAAGTGGTTGCTCCAGAAATCGACCATCACTTCCTGCAGCTGGCGCTCGGAGTAGGTCGCGCGCAGCAGGCGATCGGTGGCGAGTTCGAGGTAGACGTCGCGCGGACGGCCATAGCCCTTGTCTCGGTACTCCTGCTCCAGCTCGCGCCGGGCCTGCTGCCGGTCGGCGTCGGCGTCCACTGGTGCGCTGGCAACTGCCGGTGCGCTGGCATCCGCCGGCGCGGCTGCAGCGGGGAGGGCCGCGCCTGCTTTCCCGAGCCCGGCCTGCCTGCGCAGCATCGCGGGATTGGGGTAGCGCGCGAACAGGTCGGCGGTACGCATGGTGGGCACCTGCAGCATCGCGACACGGCGCTCCACGTCCGTGTCCGGAATCTCTTCCGGATGCAGCTGGCGCGCGATCCAGGCCGCCACGCCGATGGTGCGCACGCGCTCGACGTCGCCGGGCCGCGCGCCGAACGCCAACCGGTCGAGCACCAGGCGGGCCCGCTCCGTTTCGTCCAGTGGCGCCCGACGCGCCGCTGGCGCCACCGCCGCTGGGGCCGTGGCGCGCATCGAATCCGCAGCCATCGGCGTCCGCGCCGCGCCCGAGGCGGCGGCAACGCAGCCGCCGGCCAGCATGGCGGCGAGTAGCACGTGAAGATGCATCCTGCGAACGGGGGTGGACGGCATGGCTCGGCTCCACTGTTGCGATGCCTACAAGAACGCCCCAGCACCGCCGGCGTTGACAGGCCTCAGGGCGCGCGCGCCAGGCCCCTGGATTCCAGGGCGGCGAGGTACGCCGCCCAGCGCGCATCCTGCTCCAGGCCCAGCTCATACAGGTAGCCCCAGCTGAAGATGCCGGAGGCGTGGCCGTCGTCGAAGTGCAGCGCGACCGCGTAGTTGCCGATCGGCTCGATGGCATTGATGTTGACGTCGCGCTTGCCGGGCACCAGCACTTTCTGCCCGGGGCCATGGCCCTGCACTTCGGCCGAGGGCGATTCCACGCGCAGGTACTCGCAAGGCAGGCGGAACACCGCCCCATCGTCGAACGCCACCTCCAGCACGTGCGATGCCTTGTGCAGCACCAGGCCGGTCGGCCGCGGCGCCGGCGGCAACGCACCTCCGCGCGTGTTCATGACTTGCGCCTGGCGCGCGGATGCGCTGCGTCGTAGACCTTGGCCAGGTGCTGGAAATCGAGGTGGGTGTAGATCTGCGTGGTGGCGATGTCCGCGTGCCCCAGCAGCTCCTGCACGCCGCGCAGGTCGCCGGACGATTCCAGCACGTGCGAGGCGAAACTGTGCCGCAACAGGTGCGGATGGACGCGCTTCCACAGTCCCTGCCGCTGCGCGAGCTGGCGCAGCCGCAGCTGCACCGCGCGCGAGGAGATCGGCGCGGCGCCATCGCGGCCGGGAAAGACGGGGCGCGCGCGCATCGCAACGGCATCCACCCCGGCGCCGCTGTCGGCACGCCAGTCCGCCAGCGCCTTGCGCGCATGCGAACCCACCGGCACCAGCCGCATCTTGCCGCCCTTGCCGTCCACGCGCACCAGGCCCTCGTCCAGGTCCAGCGCGTTCCAGCGCAGGCCGCACAGTTCGGACAGGCGCAGGCCCGAGGAATAGAACAGCTCCAGCATCGCCCGGTCGCGCAGGCCAAGCGGCACGTCGGTCGGCACTTCGACCAGGCGCGTCACTTCGTCGGCATCGAGCGTCTGCGGCAACTTGCGCGGCGCCTTGGGTGCGCGCAGGCCGCGCGCGGGGTTGGCCTTCAGCTCGCCATTGCGCAGCAGGGCTTCGAAGAAACTGCGCAGCGCCGACAGCCGGCGCTGCAGGCTCTTGGGCGACAGGCCGCGACGGTGTTCCGCGGCGATGAAGCCACGCAGGTTCTCGCCGTCGAGCGCGTCGAAGGAGGCGATGCCCGCGTCGGCCATCCAGCCCAGCAGCGCATCGAGGTCGCGCCGGTAGGCCGACACGCTGTGCGGCGACAGCCCGCGCTCGACGTCGAGCTGGCGCAGCCACTCGGTCACGCGCAGTGTGGGAGCGGCTCCAGCCGCGACATCCGATCGCGGCTGACGCCCCGTCGGGGTGTCGGGTGCGGCGCGTTTCACTTCTTGTCGAAGCGGAGCATCGCCGTCACGAACACCTCGCCCATCAGGCGCAGGAACAGGGTGCCCATGCCGGGGAAGAATCGGTTGGGGTCCTTGCTGCCAATCGCGATCAGGCCGGTGCCGGGCATCGGGATCAGCGCGACCGAGGCCGCGGATTCCTGCGCGTCGCCGAACAGCAGGGGCATCTTGTCCGGATTCAGGCGACCGCAGATGGGCTCTCCGGCAACGAGGGCGTCCTTGAACGGCGCCAGGCGCTTGTCGCGTCCCGACGGCAGGATCTGCAGCCAGTCGGGCGACAGGCCCGCCACCGGCTCGAACAGAACCATGCGCACCGCGTCGCCGTCGAAATCCTCGGTCATGCTGGCGGCCATCACGCGCACCGTGTCCGCGGCGGTATCGGCGCGCATCAGGGCCAGCGCAAGCTGGTGCGTGCGCACGGCCAGGCGCTCGTTGTCCTGCGCGTTGGCGAACAGGTCGGCGAGGCGCTTGTTCAACTCGCGGTTCTTGTCACGCAGCACCTCGAGCTGGTAGCTCGCGAGCGACGCGGCCGGGCCATCCTCGCGCGGCACCACCATCGACATCGCGAGGTCCGGATACTGGCCCAGGAATTTCGGATGCCGGCGCAGCCACACCGCGACCTCGTGTGCACTCAGGCGCTCCTTCTTTTCTTCGCTCATGCCCACTCCCCTGCCAGATCCATGCGACACGATGCCATCCGCGGCCGGTTCACTCCAGCCATTCCGCTTCGAACACGAACGCCGCCGGGCCGGCCATGCGGATCGACGCATCGCCGCCGGGCCAGTCGATGCTCAGGCGGCCACCGGGCAGGTCCACGTCCACCCGCGGGCCGACGCGTCCCTGGCGCGCGAGGACGGCGACCGCGGCACAGGCGCCGCTGCCGCAGGCCAGCGTTTCGCCGGCGCCGCGCTCGTACACGCGCAGGCGGATATGCGTCGTGTCCAGCACCTGCGCGAAGCCGACGTTGACGCTGGCCGGGAACAGCGTCGATGCCTGCAGGGCGCGGCCAATCCGCTCGACGGGCGCGTCCTGCACCGACGCGACCTCGATCACCGCGTGCGGGTTGCCCATCGAGGCGGCGCCGAAACGCAGCGGTTCACCGGTGCCGAGTCGTGTCTCGTACGCGGGCAATTCGGCATCGAGCCCGAGCGGGATCGCAGCGGGAGCGAACACGGGCCGGCCCATGTCCAGCGCGAAGCGGCCGTCCTCCAGGCAATCGACCTGGATGGGGCCGGCGGGACTGTCGAGGGCGAAGCGCGGGCCGCTGGCGATGCCGGCGCGCACGATCCAGGCCGCGACGCAGCGCGCCCCGTTGCCGCATTGCTCCGCGCTGGTTCCGTCCGAGTTCCAGATCCGGTAGGAGGCCACGCAGCCGGGCTTCGGGCTGTCTTCCACGCTGAGCAGTTGGTCGAAGCCGACGCCGCGATGACGGTCGCCGATGGCGCGAACGGTGCCGGTGGACGGCGCCGGCAGGCCGCCGCGCAAGTCGAGGATCACGAAGTCGTTGCCGGCCCCGTGCATCTTGCTGAAGCGCATGGCCACGGCCAGGTCAGGTCGCGGCAGGCTTGTCCGCGACCGGGACGGGACGGACCAGGTCGCCCTTGTTGCCGCAACCGGCGAGGGCCAGCGCGATGAGGACGAGGACAGCGACGCGCGCGGCGATTCGGGAGGGAGTGTTCATGGCCGCCAGTATAGTCCGGCGTCTGCGGATGCGCTGCCTGGGCGAAGAGGTGCTGCCCAGCCCCGCGCTTACAGTCCGCCCCGGTCCAGCCCCACGACTGGTCCGGACAAGGGGCCCGCAGGTGCGGGCCCCCTTGGCCTCAGTACGAACGCAGTTTGAGGATCGAGCCGATCAGCGAGGAGAGGATCGCGGTGCCGTTGCTGCTCGAGCGATAGCGCGAGCGGCCGTAGTAACCGTCCTCGTACCCGCGCTGGAAGCCCTGGCGGAAGTAGTAGGCGTACTGGTTCGAATCCAGGTAGTAGCCGTTGTATCCGTAGTAGGGCTGCTGGTAGGCGTAGGAGTTGCGGTAGTCCGGACGGCTCCAGTTGTCCATCTCGTCGGCGCGGCCGGCGCGCAGGCCTTCGCTGTAGCCGTTGTTGATGGCCTGGCGGAGCAGGTTGGCGCCGTACTGGTTGGTCTGGTAGTTCTGGCCCATCACGTTGTAGCTGTAGATGGGCGCCGAGGAGAAGTAGGGGTCGTTGTTGTAGTCGAACGAGGACTCGCGGTACTGCTGCTGCTGCTGCCACAGGCGCTGGTTGTACTGCTGCACGTACTGGGCCTGCTGGATGCGGTTCTGCTGCTGCAGCGCGGTGGCGATGGATTGCGAGGCCGAGCGTTGCGCGTCGAGCGTGCGGCGGTACTGGATCACCTCCGCCTGCTGGCGGGTGATCAGCTGGCGCTGCTCGGACTGGTCGAGCCGCTTGGCCGCGTGCTTGGCGTCCTGGGAAGCACGCTTGTCAGCTTGGCGCACGGCGATGTCGCGGTGCAGCTGGTCCACGCTTGCGGCCTGCGCCTGCTGGCGCTGGGCGTTCTCCGAGTGGCGTTCGGCATCGCGTCGGGACTGGCTCGCCTGCTGGCGGGCCTGCCCAGCCTGCTGCGAATCGCGCTGGGCGTGCTCGGCATCGCGCCTGGCCTCCTGGTGGCCGCGTTCGACCTGATGGGCGTTGTTCTGCGCCTGCTGCGCACGGTCGCCGTCCTGCGCCGCGCCTGCGGCCTGGCGCTGCGATTCCCCGGCCTGCTGCTGGGCGGCTCGGGCGGCCTGCTGCTCCGCGTGCGCATCCTGCTGGGCAGCGGCTTGGTTGCCACCGCCCTTGTCCCCGCCGCCCTTTCCCTTGGCCTGCTCGGCCTGCTGGGCGGGGGCCGCATCCGCCTCCGCCTGCTTGTCCTTGCCATGCGCCTTGCCCTGCGCGAAGGCGGCCGAGCCGGCGGATACCGACAGTGCCGCCGCGATCAGCGCGACGAGCGTGCGTTGCTTGAAGGAAATCTGGCGCATGACGTGACTCCTGCTTTGTGTCCTAGCCAGGTATTTGGCCATGCGGGCGCTGAACGCGCAGTGAGGTGGGCGCGAACCAGACGCACCGGTAACTTGCGGTTCACGCGCCCCGCGCCGCCACGGTCGGCGGCGCGCGCTTCATGCGAGCATTGAAGGTCCGGCACCTGCTCGCGTCCTTGACCGATGTGAAGGAACCGGCCCCGTTCAGGGTACGGCGAGTTGCTGGAGCATGAAGGCGTACTGCTCGGCGGTCTCGTGGTACTTCTGGAACCGGCCGGACTTGCCGCCGTGGCCGGCTTCCATGTTGATGCGGTAGACCAGCGGATGCGCGTCGGTCTTGTTCGCGCGCAGCCGCGCGACCCATTTGGTCGGCTCGTAGTACTGCACCTGCGAATCCCACAGCCCGGTGCCGACGTACATCGCCGGATAATCGTGCTTGGCCACGTTGTCGTAGGGCGAGTACGACAGCATGTAGTCGTAGAACGGTTTCTGCGCGGGGTTGCCCCACTCGTCGTACTCGTTGGTGGTGAGCGGGATGGATTCATCGAGCATGGTGGTCACCACGTCGACGAACGGCACCTGGGCGATGATCACCCGGTAGTCCTGCGGCGCCATGTTGGCGATGCCGCCCATCAGCAGGCCGCCGGCGCTACCGCCGCGCGCAGCCACGCGCCCGGGCGCCGCATAGCCTTCCTTGACCAGGAAGCGGGTCACGTCGATGAAGTCGGTGAACGAGTTCATCTTGTGCATCAGGTGGCCGTCGTCGTACCAGGCCCGGCCCATTTCCTGGCCACCGCGGATATGCGCGATCGCGTAGACCACGCCGCGGTCGAGCAGCGACACGGTGCTCACCGAGAACGCCGGATCCGTGGACAGGCCGTAGCTGCCGTAGGCGTACTGCAACAGCGCGGCGCTGCCATCCTTCCTGAAGCCCTTTTTGTAGACCACGGAAACCGGCACCTTCACGCCGTCGCGCGCGGTCGCCCACAGCCGCTCGGTCACGTAGTTGGCCGGGTCGTAGCCGCCGAGCACCGGATCGCGCTTGAGCAGCTTGCGCTCGCCCGTGCCGACGTTCACCTCGTAGGTCGTGTTCGGCGTTGTCAGGGAGTTGTAGCTGTAGCGCAGCCAGGGCGTGTTCGGCTCGGCATTGGTCGCCAGGTTCATGGCATACGCGGGTTCATCGGAGGCGACGAAGTCGCTCTTGCCCCCGGTGCCCAGGGTGCGCAGGCGCAGCAGGCCGCCGGAGCGCTCCTCGATGGCGACGAACCCGTCGAACAACTCGTAGTCCTCGATGAAGACCTTGTCGTCGTGCGGCACCAGCTCCTTCCAGCCCGCCTTGTCGCCCAGCGGCGCGCCGTCGGCCACCTGCACGAGGCGGAAATTGCGCGCCTTCCAGTTGGTGCGGATCACCCAGCGCCCGCCCAGGTGGTCGGCCTGGTACTCGACATCGCGCTGGCGCGGCGCGATCACCGCGAACCTGCCCGGATCGGCGGCCGGCGTGCAGCGCACTTCGGAACTGACCGTGCTCTCGACGCTGATGCACAGGTACTTGTCCGACCGGGTCCGGAACACGTGCATGTAGAAGGTGTCGTCCTTCTCTTCGTAGACAAGCGTGTCCGCCGAGGCCGGCGTGCCGAGCACGTGTGCCTTGACCCGCTTCGAGAGCAGGGTCACCGGGTCCTTCTCGATGTAGTACAGGGTCTTGTTGTCGTCGGCCCAGACGATGTTCGGCTCGACGTTCGGCACTTCGTCGGCAAGCACCTTCCCGCTGGCGATGTCCTTCACGCGCAGCACGTATTGCCGGCGGCCAACGGTGTCGTCCACCCAGGCCAGCAGGCGGTTGTCCTGGCTGACCTCGCTGTCGCCCACGCTGAAGAAGGCATGGTCGTCGGCCATCGCGTTCTGGTCGTGCAGGATTTCCTCGGGCGCGGTCATCTCGCCCTTGCGCCGGGCGACGATGGCGTAGTCCTTTCCGGTCTCGAAACGCGAGTAATACCAGTAGCCGCGCAGGCGATACGGCACGCTGGCGTCGTCCTGCTTGATGCGCGCAGTGATCTCCTTGTACAGGGTCTCGTTGAGCGCCTTGCTCGAGGCCAGCTGCGCGTCGGCGTAGCGGTTCTCGGCGGCGAGGTAGGCCAGCATGTCGGGATTCTTGCGCGTGTCGTCGCGCAGCCAGTAGTACTCGTCCTGGCGGACGGCGCCGAACGGCGCCTTGACAGCATGCGGATGGGTGGCCGCAACAGGCGGCGTCGGGGATGGGGGGCTGGCGGTCATTTCGGAAGCTCGTGCTGTGGTGGCGGCACCGGCGAGGAACGCGGCGGCGAGGAGGAGCGGGTGCAGCGGACGTGCGGCCATGTGTTCCCCTGGGGTCGAGACCGTGGCGTGTGTACCGGGTGGATCAGAACAGCTTCTGCCTGAGGAACGTCCAGCTCAGCGCCTGCATGAAGGCAGCCTGCTCGTTGTTGGCCGCACCGCCATGCCCGCCCTCGATGTTCTCGTAATACAGCACGTCGTGGCCCTGCGCCTGCATGCGCGCCATCATCTTGCGCGCGTGGCCGGGGTGGACGCGGTCGTCGCGGGTGGAGGTGGTGAACAACACCGGCGGGTACAGGGCCTCGGCGCGCACGTTCTGGTAGGGCGAGTAGCGCTGAAGGAAGGCCCAGTCCGCCGGTTTGTCCGGGTCGCCGTACTCGGCCATCCACGAGGCGCCCGCCAGCAGGTGGCTGTAGCGCTTCATGTCCAGCAGCGGCACCTGGCAGACGATGGCGCCGAACAGTTGCGGGTACATCACCAGCATGTTGCCCATCAGCAGGCCGCCATTGCTGCCACCCTGGATCCCCAGGTGCGGCGGCGAGGTGATGCGGCGGTCGATCAGGTCCTGGGCCACCGCGGCGAAGTCCTCATAGGCCTTGTTGCGGTTCTCGCGCAACGCCGCCGTGTGCCAGCGCGGCCCGTACTCGCCGCCGCCGCGGATGTTCGCCAGCACGTACACGCCGCCCTGCGACAGCCAGCCGCGGCCGACGCCCGCCGAATACTGCGGCAGCATCGAGACCTCGAAGCCGCCATAGCCGTAGAGCAGGGTCGGGTTGCGGCTGTTGGCCTTCACCTCCTCGCTGGCGACGACGAAATACGGCACCCGGGTGCCGTCCTTGCTGGTGGCGAAGTGCTGGGTCGCCTCCAGGCCGGTCGCATCGAAGAAGGCCGGCAACTGCTTCAGCAAGGTCGGAGCGGCGCCAACGGTGCCCAGCAGCAGGGAGCTGGGCGTCAGGAAGTCGGTGACCTGCATCAGGTAGTCGTCGCTGGTTTCGTCGTCCACCGCGGCGAGGGACACGGCGCCCAGCGTTGGCGCGCCGTCCAGCGGCACGCGTGGCCACGTGCCATCTGGCTGCGGCGTGAGCACGGTGACCCGGCTCTTGACGTCCTCGAGCACGTTCAACAGCAGGTGGTGGCGGGTCCAGGTCGCGCTGCTGAGCGAGCTGTGCGCGTCGGGCGTGAACAGCGCCGTCCAGTCACGGGCGCCGCCGAGGAAACGCTTGAAGTCGATCGCCAGCAGCGAGCCAGCCGGAAAGGTCGCACCGTTCGCCACAAGCGGCTCGCGCAGTTCGATCGTCAGCCATTCGCGATGCACCGCCTTGCTGGCGCTGTCGGGCAGGTCGAGCTGGCGCGGCGCGCCGCTGGCCGGATCGAGCAGGAACAACTGGTCCTTGTAGAAGGCGACCAGGCGATAGGCGAGGTCGCGCTCGAAGCCGGTGTCGTGGTCTCGATAGACGGTGACCGCAAGATCCGTCGGCTGCACCTCGAACACCGTCCGGGCGGCCGACAGCGGCGTGCCGCGGGTCCAGAGCTTGGCGATGCGCGCATAACCCGAGGTGGTCATCGAGCCGGCGCCGAAATCGGTGGCGACGTAGACGCTGTCCTTGTCGCGCCAGCTTAAGGCCCCCTTGGCCTCCGGGCGGAAGAAGCCGTCCTTCACGAAGGCGCGCGCGCCGATGTCGAATTCGCGCGTTTCGTCGGCGTCGGAGCCGCCGCGCGACAGCGCCAGCAGGCAGCGGTTGTAGTCGGGCTTGAGGCAATCGGCGCCGTGCCAGACGAAATTGGCTTTCTCCGCGGCGTTCAGCGCATCGAGGTCGAGCAGTACGTCCCAGGCCGGGGCCGGCTTGCGGAACTCGTCCAGGGTGGTGCGCCGCCACAGGCCCGCCGGATGCGCCTGGTCGCGCCAGAAGTTGTACCAGTAACCGCCGCGCTCGGTGACCTCGGGAATGCGCGCATCGGAGTCCAGGATCGCGCGCAGGTCGGTACGCAATGCCTCGAAGCCGGGGTCGGCGGTGAGGTGCCGCTGCGAGACGGCGTTCTGCGCGCGCACCCAGTCCAGGGCCTTGTCGCCGGTGACGTCTTCCAGCCACAGGTAGGGATCGGTTTGGCTCATGGTCTTGGCGTGGGCCGGGCCGCCCAGCGAGGCAGCGACGGCCAGGCTGGCAAGAAGGGCTGGCTTCACGCGGGACTCCCGGATTTCGGAAGCGGAACGCTAGCACGAACCCCCGGCGGGCGAGGCCAGCCCGGCGCGCGGGCCGGCGGCGAGCGCCGGCCACGTTGCCTCAGGCGGCGCGTCGCAAACGCGAAGCCTGGCGGCGCGGCAGCCGCGACTGCAGACCGCGCGCCACTGGCCCACTGCGGCGGGCCGGGGCGCTGCGCGCCTGACGGACCCAGGGCGCGAGGATCCGGTGCCGATACAAGGCCAGCAAGGACACCATCGGCGCCAGGACCAGCCAGATCGCGCCGTCTGAACTGCTCGCCGCCGTGCCGGCGAGCGCGCGCGACGCGGCGAAGGCGAGGCTGCCGAGCACGAGGCACTGCCATGCGGCGCGCGCCAGCCGGGCATGCGCGGTTGCGAGGTCCGGGCCGACGCGACGATCGCGCGGCGCGTGTCGGACGGCGGGGGTGACTTGGGTTTGTGCGGGGATCGACATGGCGGGCTTCCGGTCGGGTGTTGCCGAACCGTGCGCGCGCGTCTTCTCATGGACTGAGAGCGCCGGATCGGGCGACCTGCCGCGCCAGCGCACGCCCAACGCCATACCCGCCTGAGCCAGGCGGCGGGCGCGTGCCTAGGAGTAGGCGGAAAGCGCGAGCTGCAGCAGGGTCTTGGCCTGTTCGCGCAGGCTCACCGGCTCGACGATCTCCGCATCCGCGCCATAGCGCAGGATGTCCATCAGCAGTTCCTTGGCATTGCTGAAAGGCAACTTCAGCTGGTAGCGCCCATCGGGCAGGAAGCGCCCCTCCTGCTTGGAATGCCAGTGCTCGTCGGCCACCCAGCGCGCCGCCTTGGGCGAGAACAGGATGGTCGCCGTGCCCTTGGGCGCGCCGGAAAAGATGCCGTAGCTCGAGGCCAGGTGCAGGTCGAGTTCCTCGTCGGGCAGGTCGCGCGCGGTGTCCTCCAGCAGCTTGGCGTGCTGGATGCGGTCCACCGAGAAACTGCGCAGTGCATCGCGCTCGCCGTCCCAGGCGTCGAGGTACCAGTTGTCGCGATAGTGCGTCAGGCGCTGCGGCGAGACGCGCCGGTGGGTCCGCTCGTTGGTCGAGCGCGCCAGGTAGTCGAACGCCACCTGCTTGCGCTCCAGCACGGCGCTGGCGACGATCCGGAACGCCACTTCGTCGCGCTGGCGCACGTAGCTGCCGATCACGCGCACGCGCTGCATCGGCCAGCGCTTGCCGCCGGCCTGCTGGGCCAGCAGGGATTCGATCCGCGCCTTCAGGGGCGCCAGCGCCGAGCCGAGCACGTCGTTGCCGCTGCGCCCGAGCAGCTGGTGCGTGGCCAGCAGGGCGTGCAGTTCATCCGAACTCAGCCAAAGCCCCGGCAGCTCGAAGCGCTCGGACTCCTTTTCGTTGTAGCGGAAGCCGCCCTGCCCGGCGCTGTCGCTCTCGATGGGTGCGCCGAGCGCATCGCGCAGGAAGGCGACATCGCGATACAGCGTGGCCCGCGAACAGGCCAGCTCGTCCATCAGCTTGGCCAGCGACACGGGATAGCGCGCCATCTTCAGGTGGCGATGCAGGGCGAGGATGCGTTCGTAACGGTCCATGGGGACTCACCGTGGCCGGGAACGGGCCGGCAATGCGTCTAGGATGGCATTGCCGCGCGCCGGCTGCCACGCCAACGAGCCTCCCGACATGAACAAGCCCCTCCGTCCGACCCTGCTGCTGCTCGCCGCCCTGCTGTCGACGGGCACCGCCACCGCCGGTGCCGCCGCCGACCCGCGCCAGGAGCTGCACAAGGCCTTCGTGCAGAACCTGGCGCTGAAGAGCTACAAGGCGACCATGACCGACCTGCAATCGAACCGCACCGCGTCCACGGTCGAGTTCCAGGCGCCCAACCGCTACCGGATCACCGTGCCGGGCCAGGCTGTGTCGGTGATCATCGACGACGTGATGTACATGAACCACGACGGCAAGACGATGCGGGTGCCGATGCCCAAGGGCACGATTGGCCAATTCCGCAACGAGGCCACCATCGCCGATCTGGAGAAGGGCGCGCGCGTGACCAGCATCGGCCCGGGCCTGGTCGGCAAGGAGCCGGCGGTCAAGTACGGCTTCGCCACCGCGGACGGCGCCGACCAGGCCAACAGCACGGCATGGATCAGCGCGCGCAGCGGCCATGTTCTGATGGTGGAGACAGCCGGCAAGCATGGCGGCCGCGCCTATGCCATGCGCGTGGTGTACAGCGACTTCGACAGCCCGCTGATCCGGATCACCGCCCCGGACTGAGGCGCGCCGGACCGGGCGCCCCAGGCCCGCCGCAGCGAATCCGGTCGCGCTTGCGGCACAATGGCGGCATGGCCGAATCGCGCATCGACACGCAAAAACCGGTGGGCGATGCCCTGCGCCAGACCACCTGCTACATGTGCGCCTGCCGCTGCGGCATCAACGTGCACCTGCGCGACGGCAAGGTCCGCTACATCGAGGGCAACCCGGCCCACCCGGTGAACCGCGGCGTGCTCTGCGCCAAGGGCTCGGCCGGGATCATGCAGCACTACTCCCCGGCGCGGCTGCGCAAGCCGATGCTGCGCACGGGCGAACGCGGCAGCGGCGAGTTCCGCGAGATCGAATGGGACGAGGCCCTGTCGCTGGCCACGCAGTGGCTGGGCGATGCGCGCGCGACCGATCCGGACCGGCTGGCCTTCTTCACCGGCCGCGACCAGTCGCAGGCGCTCACCGGCTGGTGGGCGCAGCAGTACGGCACCATCAACTACGCCGCGCACGGCGGCTTCTGCTCGGTGAACATGGCCGCGGGCGGGCTGTACAGCGTGGGCGGCAGCTTCTGGGAATTCGGCGAGCCCGACTGGGAGCACTGCCAGTACCTGATGCTCTGGGGCGTGGCCGAGGACCACGACTCCAACCCGATCAAGCTGGGCCTGGGCAAGCTCAAGGCGCGGGGTGCGAAAATCGTCGCGGTCAATCCCGTGCGCACCGGCTACGGCGCGGTGGCCGACGAGTGGATCGGCATCCGGCCGGGCACCGACGGGCTGTTTGCCTTTTCCCTGGTGCACGAACTGCTGAAGGTCGACCGGATCGACCTCGACTACCTGGTGCGCTACACCAATGCGCACTGGCTGGTGCGGGTGGCGCCCGGGTCGGCCGGGGACGGCCTGTTCGTGCGGGATGCGGCGGGCAAGCCGCAGTGCCACGATCGCAGTTCGGGCGGCCTGGCCGACGCCGGTGCCGCCGATGTGTCGCCCGTGGTGATTGGCGATGTCACGCTGCCCGATGGCGGCGGCACGGCGCGGCCGGTGTTCCACCTTCTGGCCGAGCGTTACCTCGACGCGGCCTACGCGCCCGATGCCGTCGCCGCACGCTGCGGCGTACCCGCTGACACGATCCGCCGCGTGGCGCGCGAACTGGCCGCGGCCGCCTTCGACAGCAAGCTGCGCCTGCCCATCCCCTGGACCGACGCGCACGGCCGCGCGCACCCCGACATGGAAGGCCGCCCGGTGGCGATGCATGCGATGCGCGGCATCAGCGCGCACAGCAATGGCTTCCACACCTGCCGCGCACTGCACCTGTTGCAACTGCTGCTGGGCGCGGTGGATGCGCCGGGTTCGTTCCGCTACCAGCCGCCGTTCCCCAAGCCGATCCCGCCGGCCAATCGCCCCGGCAGGACGCGCGATGCGGACGGCCGGCTCGACGCGCCGCCGCTGGGCTTCATCCACGGGCCGGCCGACCTGCTGGTCGACGCAGCCGGGCAGCCGCGGCGCATCGACCACGCCTATTCCTGGAAGTACCCATTGGCCGTGCACGGCATGCTGCACACGGTCATCCGCAATGCCTGGGCCGCGGATCCGGCGCCGATCGACGTGCTGTTCCTGTTCATGGCCAACATGAGCTGGAACTCGGCGATGAACACCGGCGAGACGATGCACTGGCTCACTGACAAGGACCCGGCGACCGGCGCATACCGGATCCCGAAGATCATCTATTCGGACGCGTATTCGTCGGAGATGGTGGCGTACGCGGACCTCGTATTGCCCGACACGACTTACCTGGAGCGCTTCGACGCGGTGTCGCTGCTCGACCGCCCGATCTCCGATGCCGATGGCGCCGCCGATGCGATCCGCCATCCGGTGCTGGAGCCCGATGCGGCGGGCGATGGACGCGACGTTCGCGGCTTCCAGGGCGTGCTGCTGGAGCTGGGCGCGCGACTGAAGCTGCCCGCCATGGTGGATGCCGGGGGTGCGCCGCGCTTCCGCGATTACGCTGACTACATCACTCGGCACGAGCGCGCGCCCGGCGTCGGCCTGCTCGCGGGCTGGCGCGGCGTGGACGGCGCGAGCGAGGGCAAGGGCGCGCCCAATCCCGACCAGCTGCAGCGCTACATCGCCAACGGCGGCTTCTGGCGCAGCGAGATCCCGGAATCCGCGCGCTATTTCAAGATGGCCAATCGCGACTACCTGGATTGGGCAGTGAAGATGGGCTTCCTGGCGGCGCCTGGGGGAGCGCCGATCGTGCTGCAGCTGTATTCGGAAACGCTGCAGGCGTTCCGGCTCGCCGCGCAGGGCCATGGCCCCGTGCAGCCGCCGGATGGCGAACGCGAGCGCGTCGCGCGCTACTTCGACCCGCTGCCGATCTGGTACGAGCCCTTCGAGGGTGCGCAGATCGACATGGCGGCGTTCCCGCTGTCCGCGGTGACGCAACGGCCGCCCTTCATGTA
>JANXUD010000040.1 GCA_025352045.1 Gammaproteobacteria bacterium
GCCACGAACAGCAGTTGCATGCACAACTGCACCAGCGCGTGGTCGTTGAGAGCGATGCCGGGCGCGTCACCGTCACGCTCGACATCGTGGCCGACGATGACGATCCGTCGGCACTGCTCAGCGCCACCAACGGTGCGGGCGACACGCTGGCGCAGGTGCGCGTGTCGGCCGGCTTTCGCTTGACGGCCAGCTCGGCCGGCCGCTGGATCGCCGACGACTTTCGCCGACCCGACTGAGCGAACGGGTGAACGGGCGACTGGACAAGCGAGCGCGGCCGCTTCAAGGGACTGTCGTCGCGGCCATGTCGCGTGAAGTCAGCCACAGCCTCGCATCGAATTCCAGTTGGTGATAGTCGGGCGCCATGTGGGTGCACAACTGGTAGAACGCCTTGTCATGCTCGGCCTCCCTGAGGTGCGCCAGTTCATGCACCACTATCATCTTCAGGAACTCGGCAGGCGCATCGCGGAATACGGTGGCGATGCGGATCTCGCGGCTGGCCTTCAGCCGGTTGCCCTGTATCCGGGAAATCGCGGTGTGGGTCCCCAGCGCGTGTTTCATCACCCGCAGCTTGCTGTCGTAGACCACCTTGCCCAGCGGCACTGATTTTCGCAGGTGCCGGTCCTTCAACGCCTGGACGTAGTCGCGCAATTGGCCGTCGCTGCGCACGGCGTGGGCCTGGCCATACCTTTCGGCCAGCATTGCGCCCAGCCGGCCCTGTTCGATCAGTGCCTGCGCCCGCGCCTGCAGGTCTTGCGGATAGCCTGCCAGGTACTTCAGGGTTTCCATCGGCAGGGGGCGTGACATCGGCTGGCGGAGGCGGTTGGTATGATGGGCCATAAATCCTGAACCTGCCGCGCCCTGCGTCCCGGATCACGCCATGCCATTTCCCCGTCGCCTCGCCGCAGGCATGAAGTTCCTCCTCCTGTGCGCCGCCTTTCTGGAGACGCCGGCGTTCGCGGCCACGACCGCCTCGCCCCTGGCCGAGGACGAGAACCACGTGCATTGCGACAATTGCGATGCCTGGAACGAACCACAGGCGCCATTCAACATCTACGGCAACACCTGGTATGTCGGCACCGCGGGGCTGTCGGCGATCCTGGTCACCGGGCCCAAGGGGCATGTCCTGCTCGATGGCGCGCTGCCCCAGTCGGCGGCGCAGATCCAGGCCAATATCAAGGCGCTCGGCTTCCGCATCCGCGACGTCAAGCTGATCCTGAATTCCCACGAGCACTTCGACCATGCCGGCGGCATCGCCGCGTTGCAGCGCGCCAGCGGCGCGGTCGTCGCCGCGAGCGCGGCGGGTGCGCGCGTGCTTCGCATGGGAACCGCGGGCAGCGACGATCCGCAGTTCGACCCCAAGTCGCCACGGCACATCCCGAAGGTGGCCAAGGTCCGCGAAGTCGGCGACGGCCAGACGCTCCGCGTTGGCACGATCGCCATCACCGCCCACGCCACGCCGGGCCACACGCCGGGCGCCACGACCTGGAGCTGGACCTCGTGCGAAGCCAGCCAGTGCCGAGCCGTGGTCTACGCCGATAGCCTCAATCCGGTGTCCTCGGACGGCTTCCGGTTCAGCGGCGGCAATGGGCAGCCGGACATTTCCGCCAGCTTCGCCGCCAGCATCGCGACCCTTGCCGCCCTGCCCTGCGACATCGTCCTGTCGACCCATCCCGGCGCCAGCCAGACCATGGAAAAACAGGCAACCCAAACGCCCACGCACAATCCCTTCGTGGATCCGTCGAGTTGCCGCAGCTACGCGGCGGTGGCCGCCGGGAAATTGAAGGCGCGTCTCGACGACGAGCGGAAATCCCAAGTCGGTGCGGCCGGGCACTAAGCGATGGCGAAACTCACTCCGCTCCAGGAGCAACTCCTGAAGGCAGGCCTCGCCAAGAAATCCAGGCTGGCCGAAGTCGCGCGCGAGCAGCACAAGTCCCGGAATGCCAAGGGACCACCGGAGGCCAGCGACATCCGGCTGGACGCCGAGCGGGCTCGGGCCGGGAAGATCGAGCGTGATCGTGCCCTTGCTGCAGAGACGAAGGCGAAGGCGCGCGTCACCGAACTCCGGGCCCAGGCCCGGCAGATCATCGTGGACCGGAAAGTCCCGCGCTCGGGCGAGAGTGAGTACCGCTTCACCGCCGACGGCGCCATCCGCAGCCTGCTGGTCTACGAGGACCTGCGCAGAAAGCTGTCCTCCGGCGTGCTCGTGATCGCCCGCCTCGGTGAAGGCTACGAATTGTTGCCACGCGTGGCGGCCGACAAGGTGCGCGAGCGCGATCCCAGCCTGATCGTGCTCGATCATGGCCAGGCGGCGGGCACCGAGCCGCCCACGGCAAGCTCCGAAGACGATGCCTATTACGCGCAGTTCCAGGTGCCCGACGACCTGGTCTGGTGACCGCGCGACGCGTGGCTGGCACACTGCCCCCATGCGCAGGCGTCCCCCCAGCATCGAAGGACTCGCTGCCAGCACGCTGCAATTGCCGCCCGGGCCCTGGACCACCGCGCTCGATTGCCTGTGCGAACGGTTCCCGGCGGTCACGCGCCAGCAATGGCTGGAGCGCATGGCACGCGGGCGGGTCGTGGACGGCGATGGACGCTGGCTGACGCCGGAAACGCCATTTCAGCTGGGCCGCGAAATCCACTACTACCGCGAAGTGCCCGACGAGCCCCCGATTCCTTTCCTCGAAGTCGTGCTGCATTCCGACGCCGACCTGCTGGTGGCGGACAAGCCGCATTTCCTGCCGGTCACGCCTGTCGGTGCACATGTCCATGAAACGCTGCTTGGTCGCTTGATCCGCCAAACCGGAAACCATGCGCTCGCGCCGCTGCACCGGATCGATCGCGAGACCGCCGGGCTGGTGTTGTTCTCGGCCAATCCGGACACACGCGCACAGTACCAGGCGCTGTTTCGCGAGCGGCGGATCAGCAAACACTACGAGGCGATCGCACCGCCGTTGCCGGACGTCCAGTTTCCGTGCACCCGTTCCAGCCGGATGGTCGCCGGCGAACCTTTTTTCCGCATGCACGAGGTCGAAGGTCCGGCGAACAGCGAAACCCGGATCGCCGTCATCGAACGCGGCGACAGGCACTGGCGCTACGCCTTGGCGCCGATCACCGGCCGCAAGCACCAGCTGCGCGTCCACATGGCCGCGCTTGGCGCGCCGATCGACAATGACCGGCTGTATCCGTCACTGCAATATCGCGCGGCTGGGGACTACCTGGCGCCATTGCAGCTGCTGGCCAAGGATCTGTCGTTCATCGATCCGGTCAGCGGTGTCGAGCGCGTGTTCCGCAGCCGTTTCACGCTTCCAGCCTGACCGGGATGGACGCGGACAACGGAGGCATCATATAACCAAAGGCGTCATACCTCGGACGGGTCGGGGGATCCAGCATCCGATCACCTTCGGAGCGATCCTATCGGCTAAGGCCTTCGAAAGGACTAGGAAATCCCCTCCCTGCGGCGACACGCCCCGCCGTTTGCAACACCGATCAGGCCAACGTTGCGCGCAACAGGCTCGAGGGCACCGCGCGATCATCGGCGTCGCTCACCAGCCACGCGGTGTCGCCATCCACGGCGACGCCTTCCACCTTCAAGGCGGTGTCGAGCTGGCGAAGCCAGCGCAGCGCGCCGTCCGGCGCCATGCGGACCAGGGCCGAGCCAAGGCAGGCGCCGTCATGGTAGGCATCGGCGGTGTCTTCGAGCACGGCGCAGGCGAGCAGGTCGCCACCGGCGAGGACGGCCAGGTCGGTGCAGGCCCAGGGCACGGCGCCCTGCATGCCGAGGTCGAGGTCCACGATGCGAGGGGCACGCGTGACGTCGAAGCGCCGCGACAGCAGGGCGTGGTGCAGGTCGCCCAGCGCGATGAATACCAGCGCGTTGCGCTTGTCGCCCTTGTTGCCGCGTTGAGCCAGGACGAATTCCTCCCCCGCCAATGCACCTCCTTCAAGGTTGAGGTCCGGAAAGGTCTGGCGCAGGCAAGCACAAAGCGCCGAGGTGTCGATCACGGTGGTGCGCTCGCCGCGATCGACCAGCACCGCCCGCTCACGCGTCGCACGGGAACCCGATCCCATGGCGAGCAGGCCATGCTCGGCCAGGTCGACCAGGATTTCGAAGTCCGCCTTCTGCACCTTGCGGAGGGATTTCTTCTCCGGCAGTTCGCCCGGCAGCAGCGTGATGCGTCGGGTGGCACCCTCGGCGCCAAACACGTAAAGCGCGTTCTCGTCGTCCGCAACTGCATGGAAGGTTCCGTCGCGCAAGACCAGCCCACTGGCGGCGCTGACGTCCAGAGTGCGAACGATCTGCGTTGCGATCATTCGACGCCCTACAATCCGGCCGTGGTACTTGGCAGGACCACGTCGAACCGGACCGCCGCCAGCTGCTCCGGCGCCTTGCCAAGCTTGCGCAGGAACGGCAGCCATCGACGGTCCCTGTGCATGATGTCGAAGGCCGGCTGCGAGCCCACCTCGCTCAGTCCCGGATCTTTGTTGACGACCGCCTTGCCAAGCCATTCGAACGCATGGTCGGTGTCGCCACGATCGGCGTAAGCAACGGCGATCCAGTACGCAACGGCCCGGTCGTATTTCCGGATCGCTTCACCGAGCGCAGCGTCGGACTCCGCACGCATGCCGAGTGCATGACTCGCGATCGACAGCCCGACGAGGCGCGCCGGCTCGCTGGTTTCCTGTTGCATCTCGGCCAGCGCCGCCCGCGGCTGGCCGAGGTGAAGCAGCTCCATGCCGATGCTGACGTGGGCCAGCACCTCGCCCGGGCTGAGGGCGAGCGTCGTGCGGAAGCTGGCAATCGCTGCCTCCGGACGATGCGCCTGCTGGTAGATGAAGCCGAGGCTTCCGTGGCTCGTCGCTCCCACGGGATCGCGCGCGACCATCGACTCGCCGATCGCAATCGCGGTGTCGAGGTGGCCAAGGTCCATCGCGAGATATGCGGCACTGTGCAGCGCGTCGGCATCATTCGAATCGAGCGCCAGCGCGCGGGTCAGGTGCTGCGCCGCCGCCGGCAGGTCGGTCGGCATGACGACCCAGGCAAGGCTGGCATGCGCCGAGGCCAGGTCGGGATCGAGCGCCAGGGCCTTGTTGGCCGCCTGCAGCGCGAGCCGATAGCTTTCCTCGATGGGCGCCAGGCTGCGGTCGGCCTGCCGCGTATAGGCTTCGGACAATCCGCTCCACGCCGCCGCATAGCCTGGATCGATCGCCAGCGCCTGCCGGTAGTCCGACACTGCCTGGGCGAGGCTGGCGGCCGTGGTCTGGCGCGAAAGCTGCCGGGCTTGCAGGAACAGTGCGTAGGCCTTCGCATCGGTCACGCGGGCCTTCGGGACGTCGCCGAGCAGCTTCAGCTTCAACTGGTTCACCACCGCCCCGGAAATTTCGTCCTGCACGGCGAAGACATCATCGAGGCTGCGGTCGTAGGTCTCAGACCAAAGTTGGCTGCTGTCGGCGCTGCGGATCAACTCCGCGGTAATGCGGATCTTGTTTCCGGACTTGCGCACGCTCCCCTCGAGGATGTGGGCCACCCTCAATTCCCTGGCGATCTGCTCGATCTTCGTGTCCTTGCCCTTGAACGAAAACGACGAGCTGCGCGCGATCACCCGGAGCGCCGGAATCTTGCCGAGCTGGTTGATCAGTTCCTCGGAGATGCCATCGGAAAAATACTCCTGCTCCTTGTCCGAGCTCATGTTCACGAAGGGCAGAACGGCAATGGACCGGTCGCCGTAGGCCTGGACGAGCGTGTCGACGCCGCCCGGTTTCGGGTCTTGGGCCGCCGTCGCGCTGGCAGGCCGCGACGCGGCGTGGCTCGGCGGCGACGCGCCAGGTGCTGGCCCGAACCGTTCGAATGCGAAAACGCCCAGTGCGGCGAGGACCAGCATCGCGGCCACGGCCCTGGCCTTGTATCGGCGTGCCAAGCGCAACAGGCGATTGCCAGCGCCGGGGCCAACGGCCAGCACAGGCTCGCCCACGAGATACCGGCGCACGTCCGCCGACAGCGCGCCTGCCGAGTCGTAGCGCCTTGCACGGTCCTTCTCGATCGCCTTCATGACGACCCGGTCGAGCTCGCCGCGAATCATGCCGATCAGTTGCCGGGGCGCGAGCCCACGACTGCTCGCCACGCCCGCCTGCTGTACCGTCGCCTGCGACAGGCGCGCGCTCGGGCGCGGCGGGTCCACCTCGCAGATCATCCGCTGCACTTCGGCCAGTCCGGCATTCCGGATTGATCTGGATTCAACCGGCGTGGTGCTGGTCAGCAATTCGTAGAGCAGCACGCCCAGTGCATAGACGTCCGTGCGCAGGTCGATGTCGGAGTCACCCGCGGCCTGTTCGGGGCTCATGTATTGGGGCGTACCCATCACCTGGCCAATGCCGGTGAACAGGGTCGCATCGGTGAGCCGGCCACTGGTCGCCTTGGCAATGCCGAAATCGATCACCTTGGCGAACGGCGCGTCGTCCTGCGTGCTCACCAACACGTTGCTCGGCTTCAGGTCGCGGTGGATGATGCCTTTCCCATGCGCATGCTGGACGGCGGCGCAGACTTGGGTGAACAGCTGCAGGCGTTCGGCGATGGACAGCCTTGCCTTGTCGCAATAGGTCGAGATGGGTTCGCCACGGACCAGTTCCATGACGAAATAGGGTCGGCCTGACTCCGTCGCGCCGGCATCCAGCACGCGCGCGATGTGCGGATGGTCCATCATCGCCAGCGCCTGCCGCTCGGCTTCGAAGCGCGCGATCACCTCGCGCGTGTCCATGCCCAATTTGATGATCTTGAGCGCAACGCGGCGCCTGACCGGATGCTCCTGGTCGGCCTCGAACACCGCGCCGAAGCCGCCCTCGCCGAGCTTCTGCAGGATCTTGTACGGCCCGACCTGGCCGCCCGTCTGCTCGCCGGGCGGCAACGGGACGGTATCGGCTGCGGACTGTGTCGGATCGCTCAATGGTTTTTCCTTCCCTTGCAGGAAGGGTAGTCCACGCCGCGCCGCAAGGGAACGTTCGCTACGCTCCAGCGTTGACCGGCGCCGGCTGACGCGCGGGCAGCAGCCGTGGATTGCGCAGCAGCCCCGCCGACACCAGCGACACCAGCACGCCGACCGGGAAGATCTCGATCCAGCCAAGTGCTTCCACATGCCTCGCCATCCCGGCGCACCACTCACGAATCGCCGGGCTCGAGCTTCTGCACACGCGCGCGGTAGTCGGCCACGTTGTTGCCGCGGATACGTCGATCCCGCGTGCCCTTCACTTCGTCGACTTTGTCGTCCGAGCCGGTCACCGGCTTTGCAACGACTGCCGTTTCGTGCTCGAAGTCGTGCGACTTGTCCGTGTTGCGATAGTACCGGTACAGGTACCAGTACAGCCCAGTGGCGCCGGCCGGGCCCAGGAGGAGGATCGCCGTTCCGCCGTCGCCGCTCATGACGAATTCCCCACGATCGCGATTGCAATGGCTTCAAGGAAGGTACCGACCGTAAGCGCGGCCAGCAGCAGCTTCCACTGTTGCACCGGCACGCTGCCCATGGTTTCCCCAGTCCGGCCGTTCACCGCGATGTAGTGCACCATGCCCGTGCCGGGCTGCTGGTAGGAATAGAGCCAGACCGGCAGGTACATCGCCACCCAGCGCGTGCCGTGCACGGTGACGCGCTCGCGTTCCCAACGCACGCCGCGGTCGTAGGGGGACACCGACTGTTGCACCTGGCAGCGGCCGATCGACAGCAATTCATCATCCAGCCGCGGGCGCAGCTTTTCCACGTCCAGGTCGCGTTTCTCCGAACTCAGGCCGGCCAGGTAGGACGCGTTCCACTTCACCGCGTTCTTGGTGTCGAACGGCAGGATCGTGTTGATGATGTTGTTGGTGTTGGTGTGCGCGTCCAGGTTGCCGCGCTCGGCGGAAGACTCCAGCGGCAGGTCGTCCACGGTGAAATCCACGTGCCGCTTGACGCTGTACACATCAGCGTCGTAGTAGGTCTTGGCGTCCTTTCCGCTGCCCTGCGTGTATTCGCGCGTCTTGACCTCGCCCGTGCCGGCGAGGTCCACGCTGGTGTTGCCGTCGACGATCATGTACGGCATGTACACGCCCGACACGTTCTCCGGCGTGAACTGCTCCTTGAACTCCTTCAGCGCGAACAATCGCCGCTTGTCCACGAACTGGCGGATGCGCGCGACGGCATCGTCCTTCTTGATGTGGAACGGCAGCACGGCGTCGGGCACCGCACCATTGGCCACCTGTTCGTTGACGCCGAAGACATGCCTGCACCAGTGGCAACGCGCGGTCATCGCGTTCGCGGTGTTGATGGTCACTTCCGCCCCGCAGCCGGCGCACTTGAAGGTCATCAGGCTGGCGGCGTCGGCGGCGATGTCGCGCG
>JANXUD010000046.1 GCA_025352045.1 Gammaproteobacteria bacterium
GCCCTTGACGAAGTCGCCCATCAGCTGGCCCGGCGCGTCGTAGTTGCCCCCGCCCAGCGCGAACGCGGTTTCCTCGAGGCGGCGCTGGAGCGCGATGCCGGCCAGCGGATGGCCCGGATAGGCGGCCGGGGTGATGCCGACCACGATGCCCGCGTTGGCGTTGCGCTCGTTGCGCGAGTACTGGCTCATGCCGTTGGTCACTACGCAGCCGGGCTCAGAAGTTGCCGCCACCACCGTGCCGCCCGGGCACATGCAGAAACTGTAGACCGTGCGGCCATTGCGGCAGTGGTGCACCAGCTTGTAGTCGGCCGCGCCCAGCAGTGGATGGCCGGCGGATGGGCCAAACCGCGCCTGGTCGATGACCGCCTGCGGATGCTCGATGCGGAAGCCGATGGAGAATGGCTTGGGCTCGACGGTCACGCCCGCGTCGAACAGCATCTGGAAGGTGTCGCGCGCGCTGTGGCCGATGGCCAGGACGATGTGGCGGCTGGCGAGCGTCTCGCCCGAGGCCAGCGTCACGCCGGTGGCCTGCCCGTCGTCGATGCGCAGCTGCTCGACGCGACTGCCGAACCGGATCTCGCCACCCAGCGCGATGATCTCGGCGCGCATCTTCTCCACCATCGTCACCAGCCGGAAGGTGCCAATGTGCGGCTTGCTGACGAACAGGATCTCCTCCGGCGCGCCCGCCTTCGCGAATTCCACCAGCACCTTGCGGCCGTAGTGGAACCGGTCCTTGATCTGGCTCCAGAGCTTGCCGTCGGAGAACGTCCCCGCGCCACCTTCGCCGAACTGCACGTTGCTCTCGGTGTCGAGCGTGTTCTTCCGCCACAGCCCCCAGGTGTCCTGCGTGCGGGTGCGCACGTCCTGGCCGCGCTCGAGCACGATGGGTCGGAGGCCCATCTGCGCCAGCACCAGCGCGGCGAAGAGGCCGCAGGGGCCGAAGCCGATCACGAGCGGGCGCTGCTGCCCTTCCGCAGGGAACGTGGCGTCGGCCTTGCCTACGAAGCGGTATGTGGTGTCGGGGGCCGGCATGACGGTGGTCGAGTCGTGGAACTGCGCCAGGAGTTCCTGCTCGACGTTCGCTGGGACGCCCACGTCGACGTTGTAGATCAGCTGGATGGCGGATTTCTTGCGGGCGTCGTATGCGCGGCGGACTACCTGCATGCTGAGCAAGTCCTGCTTCGGCAGTCGCAGCACGGCCAGCACCGCATCGCTCAACTCCGCGTCGCGATGGTCTAGCGGCAGCTTGATGTCATTGATGCGCAGGGGCATTGCGTGAGTTGTGCTGGTTGAATGGCCGCAATTCTAGCTGCTGGGCAGTCACCAATGTCGACCTAGCGGACCCAAGCGAGAGAACTCGGTCTGAGTAGAAGGAAACTTCGCGGCACGCTAGGTGGGGCAGCACGGGCGCGGTGCAGGGCCACGAGGGTGCGAACGACGAAGGCGGCACGATGGGCCAGAAGTTCGCGCGCGCTGGCGTGGACGGCTCGCTCGGTGCCAGTCAGCGAAACCGAATGCGCTACCCGCTATGCGACGCCTATTGCTGCGCCGACACTGATCACTACCGCCTTCGAGCTCTCGTACTTCTCCTTGAGCTCGCGAAACGTCAGGTTGAGCTGACCCTGCTTGTGCACAACCGCGTGCCTTGCCTTCATGATTGAGTCCCACGCGGCATGTGGCTTAGAGTTCTCGATCTCCGCGGCGAATGCATCCAAACAGGACTTGTCGAAGCGCTTAAGGAGCTCGTTGATCTTCCCGAGATCCGGACTGCGAAACTTCTGCGCTACGGTCTTCTTTATAAAATTGGCAACGTGTGCGTCGCCGCACAGATCCGCCCGCCCTCTGAACAGCGACTCCAAGTACTCTTCGTACTCTGAAACAATAAAGACGACTAATCCTGCAACGACAAATCTCTCGACTTCTACAGTCTCGGCTCCGACGGCATCGAGCGCGCGAAGCTTGGCTTCACAGATCGCAATTGCATCTTCGATAGTATCGTGTACCTTCATATCATCAACCGATCAAGAAGTGCTTCGTCACGGCCATTCTTAACGCGACTATCGCCTCATCTGCGGTCGCCCCGCGAACCCCAGAAACGAAGTCCGGCTCAGCAACGAGGCGAGCGAATCTTTCACCCAAATCTGCCGGCGGTTCGGCAACGTGCCGGGCAAGCGTTACAAACGTTGCGTCAAACGCAGCAACATTGAACCCTGCCCAAATGTGAAATGGTTTAGCGCCAAGTCCTTGCAGAACTACGTCACACGTCAACTTAAACAACTGAACCGCCCCGGCTTTCGTAGAGGCTGTTTGGTTTAAGTCATGCTAATTCAGCAACAGGCTTCTCAGCGAGATGCCGGTAGTAGTTTGCCTCGGCTTCTGCAGGCGGGATATAGCCGATCGGTTCGAGCAGCCGCT
>JANXUD010000130.1 GCA_025352045.1 Gammaproteobacteria bacterium
TCTCGCGCCGGGCGACCTCGTCACCCACGAGCATGGCGAGGAAGTCGGTGTAGGCGAGTTTGCCCTTGGTCAGCCGCTTCCTCAACGAGATCCTGGTCGCCAACGGCAAGGGATCGATCGAGGATGGCGTGCCGCTGGTGCAGCCGCAGGGCCTGCAGCTGCGCAGCCCGGAGAGCGTGGGCAAGCTGCATTTCCAGTTGAAACCGGTCGAAACTGGCCGCCGCTTCGGCAACGTGATGCCGGACAACCTGATCCTGGGCTCGATCCTGCAGTTGAAGGAGGACAACCCGGGCATCCCCGTGGTGCTGGTGTCCAAGGACATCAACCTGCGGATCAAGGCCTCGATCTGCAACATTGTCTCCGAGGACTACGAGAACGACAGGGCGATCGACGACTTCAACCTGCTGTTCACCGGCGCCACCGAGCTGCCGACCGACTTCTGGGACCGGCACGAGGGCAGCCTGCGCTCCTGGACCGAGAAGGGCCGCACCTTCTACGAGGTCAGGCGCACCGCCGATGACGGCTGGTACGCGAACCAGTTCCTGTACCTGCCGGGCGACGACGAAGTCGAGCTGAAGGTCGCGCGCCTCGACGAGCAGAAGGCCGTCCTGCAAATTGTTGATGACTACCGGAGTAGTGCGCACCAGGTCTGGGGCATCAACGCGCGCAACCGCGAGCAGAACTTCGCGCTGAACGCGCTGATGGACCCGGAGATCGACCTGGTCACCCTGCTCGGGACCGCGGGCACCGGCAAGACCCTGCTGGCGCTGGCGGCCGGACTCGCGCAGACCATGGACATCCAGCGCTATCGCGAGATCATCATGACCCGCGCGACCGTGAGCGTCGGCGAGGACATCGGCTTCCTGCCCGGCACCGAGGAAGAGAAGATGACGCCGTGGATGGGCGCGCTGACCGACAACCTCGAGGTGCTCACGCACACCGAGGACCATGGCGCCTGGGGCCGCGGCGCGACCAACGACCTGCTCGCCTCGCGGATCAAGATCCGCGCCATGAACTTCATGCGCGGGCGCACCTTCCTCAACCGCTGGGTGATCGTGGACGAGGCGCAGAACCTCACGCCCAAGCAGATGAAGACGCTCATCACCCGCGCCGGTCCCGGCACCAAGATCATCTGCATGGGCAATGTCGAGCAGATCGATACGCCCTACCTCACCGAGACGACATCCGGATTGACCTACGCCGTGGACAGGTTCAAGAACTGGGCGCACAGCGCGCACATCACCCTGCGCCGCGGCGAGCGTTCGCGGCTGGCCGATTACGCCTCCGAGGTCCTGTAGGAGCGGCTCCAGCCGCGATCGGATGAACCAGGACCCGGATCGCTTCCACGAAGCCCGGGTCGGGCTGACGCTGCGAAAGCCGGCGGGATGGAATTTCCTCCCGCCGGCCTGGTCGCCAACGGCGATCATGAAGCGCGCGCCTGCCAGCGACGAACAACGGGGATGGGCCCGGCATGCGAACATGCCGATCTGCTGCGCCCAGGGAATGCACGCGAACCCGCGCAAGCCCAAGCCCACCCTGCAAGTCACCGTCCGTCCATTCCCGTTGCCGGGCCATCGGATCCACGTGCTGTTCAATCGCGACCTCGCGCTGACGATCGGACTGTCCGGCGCACAAAACAAGCGATACTTCCGCGAGTCGGACTTCGACTCGATCCTCGCCTCGATCTCCCTCGACTGAGTCACGACCATGCTGCTCGAGCCCAAACTGCTGGCGGTGTTGCGCGAGGGATACTCGCGCGACCTGCTGCGCCGGGACGCCACCGCCGGCCTGACGGTGGCCGTGGTCGCGCTGCCGCTGGCGATGGCGCTGGCGATCGCCAGCGGCGCGTCCCCGGTCACGGGACTGCACACGGCCATCGTTGCCGGGTTCCTGATTTCCGCGCTGGGCGGGTCGCGGGTGCAGATCGGCGGCCCGACCGCGGCCTTCATCCCGGTGGTCGCCGGGATCGTGGCGACGCACGGCGCGGGTGGATTGCTCCTGTGCACCCTGCTCGCGGGCCTGATCCTGGTGGCGGCCGGCCTGTTGCGCATCGGCGCGCTGATCCGGTACATGCCACACGCGGTGATCGTCGGTTTCACGGCGGGCATCGCGGTGAGCATCGTGTCGAGCCAGGTCAAGGATGCGCTGGGCCTGCAGATGGCGGCGCTGCCCGCGGCTTTCCTGCCGCGCTGGCAGGCGCTGTCGACGCACCTGGGCACGCTGACCATTTCCGCCGTCGCGCTGACGGCCGCTGGCCTGGCCATCATCCTCGCGCTGCGCCGCTGGCGGCCGCACTGGCCAGGATTCCTGCTGGCCGTGCTCGCCTGCAGCCTGCTCGCCCTCGTCCTGCCGCACGCCGATACCCTGGGCTCCCGGTTCGGCGCGCTGCCCGCCGCGCTGCCCGTGTTTTCGCTGCCGCGCATTCCATTCGAGCGCACGCTGGAACTCCTGCCAGCCTCGCTGACCATCGCCTTCCTGGCCGGGATCGAATCGCTGCTGTCGGCGCTGGTCGCCGACGGCATGACCGGCTTCCGCCACCGCTCCAGTGCAGAACTGGTGGCGCAGGGCATCGCCAACGTCGGCTCAGCGCTGGTTGGCGGCCTGCCTGCGACCGGGGCGATCGCGCGCACGGCCACCAATGTCCGCGCCGGCGCGCGCACGCCGGTGGCGGGAATGTTGCACGCCGTCTTCCTGCTCGTCTTCCTCTTGCTGCTCGCCCCGGCGATGGCCTACGTGCCGATGGCGGCGCTGGCCGCGATCCTGCTGGTGGTGGCCTGGAACATCAGCGAGCACGCGGCGTTCCGGCGCATCCTGGCCGGGCCAGGCGGTGATGCGCTCGTACTGCTGTCGACGTTCCTGCTGACCGTGGTCGTGGACCTCACCGCCGCGATCATCGCGGGCATTGCGCTCGCGGGGCTCGTCGCGCTGTGGCGCCGCCACCACCCCCTGCCCGAACCCGCGCCATGACCCCGCCCGTGCGCAGGAAACCGGTCTCCCGCAACGCGCGTCCGCCGTCCGTGCTGAGCATCGCCGGCTCTGATTCCGGCGGCGGCGCGGGCATCCAGGCCGACCTGAAGACCATCGCCGCGCATGGCCTGCACGGCCTGACGGCGATCGCCGCGCTGACCGCGCAGAACACCCGCGGCGTGTCGGCCGTGCACGTGCCGCCAATCGCCTTCCTGCGCGCGCAGCTGGACGCCTGCTTCGCCGACTTCGAGATCGCCGCGGTGAAGATCGGCATGCTGGCGAACGCGCGCGTCATCGGAGTGGTCGCCGACGAGATCGAGCGCCGGCGGCCGCGCTTCGTCGTGCTCGATCCGGTGATGGTGGCCAGCAGCGGGGCCACACTGCTCGAACCGCGGGCCCTGGACGCCTTGAAGCGGCGCCTGCTGCCCCTGGCGACAGTCGTGACGCCCAACGTCCCCGAAGCCGAATTGCTGCTCGGCCACGCCATCGCCGATGGCGCCGCGGCGGAGGCGGCGCTGGTGGAGTTGCTGGCGCTCGGCGCGCCTGCGGTCCTGCTCAAGGGCGGCCACCTGCCTGGCCGCGAGCTGGTCGACCGCCTCGACGACGGGGTGCAACTGCACGAGTTCGTGCACGGTAGGCTGCCCGTCGAGGGACACGGGACGGGCTGCACGCTGGCTTCGGCGATCGCCTCGAACCTCGCTCTGGGCATGTCGCTGCCGGATGCCTGCGCGGATGCCGCCGAGTACGTGCACGGCGCCCTGCTTGGCGCCAGCCGCCCGGGCAAGGGCGCGGTGTCCGTCCTTGACCACTTCTGGCGGCTGCGCCCAGGTTCCTGAACACGCCGGCTGGCGGCTACGGCTAAACTGGCGCATCCCCACAGGAGCCAGGCGCATGCGCAGCGGAAACCCCGTTCTCGGCGAAAACACCTTCCTCGACGTCGGCAGCGGCCAGGTCGTCACCGGCAGCGCCCAGGCGATGACGCTCAACGGCACGGTCGGCAAGACCGGCCTGCTGCTGGTCCTGCTCGTCGCCGCTGCGGCATTCACCTGGGACAAGGCCAGTGGCGCGCTTGGCCCGGGCGCCGCCCTGCCCTGGCTGATGACGGGCGCGATCGGCGGCCTCGTCGTTGCGCTTATCACGGTATTCAAGAAAGAGTGGTCGCCGGTGACGGCGCCCGCCTATGCCCTGCTCGAGGGCCTGTTCATCGGCGGCTTCTCGGCGATGATGGAACAGCGCTTCCCGGGCATCGCGCTGCAGGCTGTCGGCCTGACGTTCGGTACCTTGGCCTCGTTGCTGGTGGCGTACCGCAGCGGCCTGATCCGCGTGACGGAGAACTTCAAGCTGGGCGTGGTCGCGGCGACCGGCGGCATCGCCCTGCTCTACATCGTCGATATCGCCATGGGCTTCTTCGGGCATTCGGTCAGCTTCATCCACCAGTCCGGCATGCTCGGCATCGGCTTCAGCGTGGTGGTGGTGATCATCGCGGCGCTCAACCTGGTGCTGGACTTCGACTTCATCGAGCGCGGCGTTGAACAGGGCGCGCCGAAATACATGGAGTGGTTCGCGGCGTTCGGGCTGATGGTGACCCTGGTGTGGCTGTACCTGGAGATCCTGCGCCTGCTGTCGAAGCTCAACTCGCGCAACTGAAACAGCGCAAGGCGGATGTGAAAAAGCCGGGGAAACCCCGGCTTTTTTCCTGCGCTGGCGCAGCGACGCTCCGCGCCCGGTGGTCAGAGGTGGTTGGCGATGGCGTCGGCGAACGAGGTGGTCGTGCCGGTGCCGCCGAGGTCCGGCGTCAGGTGGTCGCGCTCCTGCATCGTGGCGATGATCGCCGCGCGCAGGCGGCGCGCTTCCTCCACCCGCCCCAGGTGCTCGAGCATCTGGATCGAGCCCAGCAGCAGCGCGACCGGATTGGCGATGCCCTTGCCGGCGATATCGGGTGCCGAGCCATGCACGGCCTCGAAGATCGCGGCATTCACGCCGATATTGGCGCCCGGCGCAAGCCCCAGCCCGCCGACCAGGCCCGCGCAGAGGTCGGAAATGATGTCGCCGAACAGGTTGGTGGTGACGATCACGTCGAACTGCTCGGGACGCATCACCAGTTGCATGCAGGTGTTGTCCACGATCATCTCGTTGCACTGGATGTCGGGATATTCGGCAGCCACTTCGCGCGCCACCTTCAGGAACAGGCCCGAGGTGGACTTGAGGATGTTGGCTTTGTGCACGACCGTCACCTTCTGGCGGCCGATGCGCCGCGCCATGTCGAAGGCGTAGCGCACGATCCGGTCGGAACCCTTGCGGGTGACGCGCTGGGTCAGCGTGGCGGTCTCGCCGTCCTCGGTGACCATCTGGCCTTCGCCGATGTACGCGCCTTCGGTATTTTCGCGGACCGTGATCAGGTCGATGCCGCTATAGCGCGACTTGGTGTTCGGGAAGCTGATCGCCGGGCGGACGTTGGCGTACAGGTCGAAGCGCTTGCGCAGTTCGACGTTGATCGAGCTGAAGCCCTCGCCGACCGGCGTGGTCAGCGGGCTCTTGAGCGCGACACGGTGGCGGGTGATGGCCTCGAGCGTCGCGGCCGGCAGCAGCTCGCCGGTCTTCTCGTACGCGGACAGGCCGGCGTCCACGAACTCGTAGCTCATGCCGAGGTCGAGCTTGCCAAGGACGTGCAGGGTGGCGTCCATGATCTCGGGGCCGATGCCGTCGCCGCGGATCACCGCAATGGTCTGGGTCATGTTGGGGTCGTCTTGGAGTATGTCGATGGCGCGCGCGAAACCGGCGCGGAACACCGCCCATTATGCCCGATGCGTGGGAACGGCCTTAGCCGCGATGCACCAGACCGCCCCTCACCGTTGCCCCATCACCTCGTCCGGCGTACGGGCCCGGACCTGCAGCGCATGGATATCGGTGTCCATCATGGCGCCGACCGCGGCGTACACCCGGCGATGCCGCGCCAGCGGGGCCAGGCCCTCGAACGCCGCGCTGACGATGTCCACCGCGAAATGGCCACGCCCGTCGCGCGCGCCTTCGTGGCCGACGTGGCGGTGGCTGTCGTCGCGAACCTCCAGCGCCAGCGGCGCCAGCGACTGCAGCGCGCGGCGGATGCGCTCCAGGCGCGAGGCCGCGGAGGCCGCAACGTCGCTCATGGCAGGGTGATGCGCAGCGGGCGCACGTCCACGGAGGCATAGACGCCCGCGGCAACATAGGGATCCGCATCGGCCCAGGCGCGGGCCTCGGCGAGCGATCCAAACTCGGCCACGATCAGGCTGCCGCTGAAGCCCGCCGGGCCCGGGTCGATTGCATCGATTGCCGGGAAAGGTCCCGCCAGGCGCAGGCGGCCGGCATCGCGCAGCGTTTCCAGTCGCGCCACGTGGGCGGGGCGCGCTGCGAGCCGGGCCGCGAGTGAACCGGGGTGGTCGGTGCCGGTGATTGCGTACCACATGGCCATCGCGGGGCTATTCCGATCCGTTGCGGGATTGCATGATACGGCGATGACCGTCCGCCACGATATCCACCCCGTCACCCCGCAGGAGCGCCTGATACTCAAGAGCGCAGAGACGCTCAAGGACGGCGGGCTGGGCCTGTGCCCCACCGATGCGGGCTATGCCCTGGTCTGGGCGTTGAACTCCAAGGCGGCCGAGGAACGGGTCCAGCGGGTGCGGCAACTGGACATGAAGCACCCTTTCACCTTACTCTGTCGGCAATTGAGTGAGGCCGGCCGCCTGGCCCGGCTCGACGATCCGGCCTTCCGGCTGATGCGATCGCTGACCCCCGGACCCTGCACGTTCATCCTTCCGGCCTCCGCGGAATTGCCCAAGCGCATCAAGAACAGCGGCCGCAGCAAGCGTCGCGACATCGGCATTCGCCTGCCCGGCCACGTGGTCGCTAGGGCCTTGCTGGAAGCGATGGGGGAACCGCTGCTGTCCACCAGCCTGGTGTTTCCCGACGAGGACACGCTCGTCGCACACGAGGCCGATTCGGTGGCGGAGCGCTGCCTGTCCTGGGTGGATGTCATGCTGGACGCCGGCGATTGCGAGCGTGGCCCGACCAGCGTGGTGGATTGCACCGGCGGCGAACCGGTGGTGCTGCGCCAGGGTTTCCACCCGGTGCAGCTCTGAACCAAGCCGGATCGAGGAAGGCGGGCCAAGGCAACCCGCTTCGAAACACAAGTTGCAGCCGCGCCGCTCCCACGGGAGCCACCACCAATGCCGGACCCGAACTTTGCACACCGATCCATGAACGAGCCACTCGCGCATCCCGCGCACGAATCCGCCGTCCCGGGCCCGCCCCAGCAGCAGGAAATGCCGCTGGCCGTGTTCAAGGGCCAGCCCGTGCTGCAGATGCCGCAGGACCTGTACATCCCGCCGGATGCGCTCGAGGTCATCCTCGAATCGTTCGAGGGCCCGCTCGACCTGCTGCTCTACCTGATCCGCCGGCAGAACCTCGACATCCTGGACATCCCGGTCGCCGAGATCACCCGCCAGTACGTCACCTACATCGACGTACTGCAGGACCTGCGCTTCGAGCTGGCCGCCGAATACCTGGTCATGGCCGCCATCCTCGCCGAGATCAAGTCGCGCATGCTGCTGCCGCGCGCCGAGCTCGAGGAAGGCCTGGAGCACGACCCGCGCGCCGAGCTGGTGCGTCGCCTGCAGGAATACGAGCGCTTCAAGAAGGCTGCCGAGGACATCGACGCGCTGCCCCGGATGGAGCGCGACACCAGCGCCGCGTCCGCCTTCGTGCCCGACCGGGCCGCGGTGCGCGTGCCGCCGCCGGTGGACATCCGCGAGATGCTGCTGGCCCTGCGCGACGTGCTCAAGCGCGCCGACATGTTCAGCCACCACGCAATCGTCCGCGAGGCGCTGTCGGTGCGCCAGCGCATGGGCGAAGTGCTCGGGCGCCTGGCTGATGGCGCCTTCCACCCGTTCGAGAGCCTGTTCAATCCCGAAGAGGGCCGGATCGGCGTGGTGGTGAGCTTCCTGTCGGTGCTGGAACTGGCCAAGGAACAGCTGCTGGAAATCGTCCAGGACGAAGCGGCCGCGGCCAAGGGTCCCGAGTCCACGCGCTGGCCGGCACCCATTTACGTCAAGTCGCTGGCCGCGGGCGGCGATGCCGCCAACGACCCCGAAGCCTATGCCGACCTGCTGCCGGACCCCAGTTCCGACGGCGGCCCGCCCTGAACACCCTGAGAGCCATGGATCCAGAACTCATCCGCCGCATCGTCGAAGCCGCACTGCTGGCCTCGCCGCAACCCCTCGCCGTGGCCCAGCTGGCCGCGCTGTTCGCCGACGAGGACGCGCTGTCGCCCAACGCCATCGAGCAGGCGCTCGGTGCGCTGCGCGAGCAGTCCGAAGGCCGCGGCGTCGAACTGGTCGAGGTCGCCTCCGGCTTCCGCTTCCAGGTCCGAGCCGAGGTGCACGCGCATGTCGCGCGCCTGTGGACCGAACGCCAGGCCAAGTACACCCGGGCCACGCTCGAAACGCTTGCGCTGATCGCCTATCGCCAGCCGATCACGCGCGGCGAGATCGAGCAGATCCGCGGCGTGGGCGTCAGCGCCAGCACGATCAAGCTGCTCGAGGAGCGCGAGTGGATCCGCGTGATCGGCCACCGCGACGTGCCCGGCCGCCCCGAGCTGTTCGGCACCACGCGCGGCTTCCTCGACTACTTCGGCCTGAAGAACCTGGACGGGCTGCCGCCCCTGTCCGAGCTCAAGGACATCCCGGAGCTCGAGCCGCAGTTCCCGTTCGACGGCCCGCCCGGCGTGGCCGCGGCGGCGATGCCCGGCCTCGATGCGTCGTTCGACGGGATCGATGCCGAAAGCGACATCGACAGCGACATCGACAGCGACACCCCATCCACAGACGCCGGCGACGGCGCGTCCACCCCTGATGAGGCCGGCGACGCCGTCGTGCCGGAGCTGCGCAATGACTGATGTCCCCAGCAAGAAAGTCCTGTCCCTGAAGGATCGCGCCAGCGACCAGAGCGCGAAGATCGAAGAACGCCTGCACAAGGTGCTCGCCCAGGCCGGCCTCGGCTCGCGCCGCGCGCTCGAGGAGCGCATCGCCCAGGGCATGGTCAAGGTCAACGGCGAAGTGGCCCGCACCGGCCAGTCGATCTCCAGCGGCGACCGCATCGAGCTCGACGGCAAAACCTTCGTCGCCACCGCGCTGACCGAGCCCTCCAGCGTGCTGATCTACAACAAGCCCGAGGGCCAGGTCACCAGCCGCGAAGATCCCGAAGGCCGCCCGACCATTTTCGAAGCGCTGCCGCGCCTGAAGGGCGCCCGCTGGATCGCGGTCGGCCGCCTCGACATCAACACCACCGGCCTGCTCCTGCTGACCACCGACGGCGAGCTCGCCAATGCGCTGATGCACCCGTCCAATGCGATCGAGCGCGAATACGTCTGCCGCATCCCGGGCGAAGTCAGCGATGCGGTGGTGGACCGGCTCGCGCGCGGCGTCGCCCTGGAGGACGGCCCGGCCAAGTTCGAGACCATCGAGCGGATCAATGCCAGCGGGTCGCACAGCTGGTTCCAAGTCGTGGTGACCGAAGGCCGCAACCGCGAAGTGCGCCGTCTCTGGGAATCGCAGGGTTGCCAGGTGAGCCGGCTCAAGCGCGTGCGCTATGGCGATGTCACCCTGCCCCGCCTGCTCAAGCGCGGCCAGTGCGTGGAAATGGACGCCGAGAAGGTGGAGGCGATCCGCCGGCAGTTCGGCCTGGAGAACAACGCGCCGGTGCTGACGCTGCAGTCGGTGATCGGCCAGCGCAAGTCGCGCCCGACCGAGATCCGCGTCGGTGCCGACCGGGCGCAGAACAACTTCGTCAACGGCCACGTCAACGAGGAAGCGCGCGAACTACGCCGCTTCGACCACGTGCGCGAAGAGAAGCCGCGTGGACGCGGACGTCCCGGTCCAGGCGGCCCGCGCAAGCCGTTCAAGGGTGGGCAGAAGGCCTTCCACGGCCCGATGGGAACCGATCGCGCGGCCGGCCCCGGCCGTGGCAACAAGAGCTTCGGCACGCCCGGTCCGCGTCGCGACGACAATTTCGGCAACCGTGCCGAACGTCCGCGCAGCGACCATCCGCCGTCGGATCGGCCGCCGTCCGACCGCCCGCCGCAGGATCGTCCGCCGCAGGATCGGCAACCGCAAGGACCGCGCGGTGCGCGTCCGCCCCAGGGCCAGCCCAATCCCTATGGCCACCCGGGCCAGCGCGCCAACAAGGGCGGTCCCGGGGCCGGCCCCGGTGGCCCTCCGGGCTTCAACAAGCCGCGCGGCCCGCGTCAGCCGCAGGGCGGGCACGATCACAACACCGCCGAGTTCCGCAGCTGGTACGTGCCAGATGGCGTGGAGACAGGATCGAAGGTCGCGCCACCGCGCGGTGATCGGCCCTATGGCGGCAAGCCGCAGGGCGGCCATCGCGCCGGCCCGGGCAACGCCGCTGGCCATCCCGCCGCACACGGTCCGCGTCCCCACGGCAACGCGCCCCAGGGCAACGGACCAAGGCCCCAGGGCCCGCGTCCGCAGGGCAATGGTCCGCGTTCGCAGGGCAATGGTCCGCGTCCGCAAGGCAATGGTCCGCGTCCGCAGGGCAATGGGCCGCGTCCGCAGGGCAACGGGCCGCGGCCGCAAGGCAATGGTCCCCGTCCGCCGTTCCGCAAGCGTCCCGAAGGCCTGCCCTCGGACGACTAGAGGCGATCCATGGTGCGCGCGACGCGGCGGCAATCCGCCGCGGCCTTGCGCGCTCGCTCAGGGCAGGTCGGGCGGTGCGTCGCGGCGCACGGTGAAATCGGCCGCGATCGCGCGGCCATCCGACAGCAGCAGCTCGATGCGCACGCGCCGGCCTTCGGGCAGGGCGCCATGCGGCGCCATCAGCATGATGTGGTTGCCGCCCGGGGCGAAGCGCAGGTCGCCGCGCGCGGGTACGCGCAGCAAGGTGGCCTCGCGCATCGTGCTCATCCCGCCCGTGGTCGCGGTGGCATGCAGCATCGCGCCGCCAAACACGACGCTGCGGGCGCCGACGATCGCGACCGCGCGCGCGCACCCGTTGCGGACGCGGGCGTAAGCGGCGAGCGTCATCGCGGTGGGCGGCGCGGCACGGATCCACGCCTGGTCGACGACCGGCGCGCAGCTCGGCGGCGCCGCAACGGCGGCTGAAGCGGAAAGGAGGGCGATCAACCCCACCAGCAGGCGTCTTGCGTTCATGTGTCTATGATAGCCCGCCACTGGAGTAACCCATGAGCCGAACCCTGCTTGCCTCCGCCCTCGCCAGCGCGCTCGTCGCGCTGGCCAGCCCCTCCGCTTGGGCGGCCGATACGCTCACGATCTACAGCGGCGATTTCGAGTCCGTGTCCCAGGGCGAAGCCCAGGCCGGCGGCCCCGGCTATGCACTGGTCGAGCGCCACGCCACGGTGCACCTGCACGCCGGCGACAACGAGGTGCCGATCGCCGGCCTGCCGCGCGCGCTTGACGCCGCGTCCGTGGTAGCCACGCCACCGGCCGGCGCCAGCCTGCGCGGCCAGCGCTTCGACTTCGCGCTCGCCGGGCAGGACGAACTGCTGCGCCGCGCGCTCGGCCAGACCGTGCAGGTCGAACAGTCGGTCGGCAACGAGCGCCAGTCCTACAGCGGCGTGCTGCTGGCCGCGGGCAATGGCTTGACGCTGCGGCTGGCCGACGGTCGCATCAAGATGCTGTCGAACTACTCCAGCTTCGAACTGCCGCGCCTGCCCACCGGCGTGGTCAACGAGCCGACCCTGGTGCTGGCACTCGCGGCCGACCGCGCGGTGGACGGCGACCTCGCCCTGGCCTATGCAACTGCAGGCATGGCCTGGCGTGCCGAATACACCGCCAACCTGCAGGGCCAGGGCAAGCAATGCCGCATGGACCTGGATGGCGCGGCGATGGTGGTCAATCGCAGCGGCGCCGATTTCAACGACGTCATGCTGACCCTGGTCGCCGGCGAACCGCATCGCGAACAGGCGATGGCCGCGGGCATGCCGATGGCGCGCGAGTTGGGCAAGGTGCAGATGATGGCCGCCAGCGCCGCACCGGCGCCGCAGGCCTCGGGCGAGTACCAGGCTTACCGCCTGCCCAATCCCGGCTCCCTGCAGCAGGGCAGCGTGCAGCGCCTGCCCCTGGTCGCCCCGGCGCGCGGCGTGTCCTGCGAACGCCGCTACGAGACCAGCGCGCAGTTCGGCGACTGGCGTCCGCCGTATCCGATCATCGACGAGAACTTCAACGCCGGCGATGGCCAGGCGCAGCCGGTGCAGGCGACGATCCGCTTCAACAACGGCAAGCCGGCGGGCCTGGGCGTGCCGCTGCCCGCCGGGCGCGTGCGCCTGTTCGAGGGCCGCGATTTCCTCGGCGAGGCGGCCATCGAGCACACGCCCGCGGGCAAGGACGTCGCCCTGGTCATGGGCAATGCCTTCGACCTCTCGGCCACGCGCACGCGCGCAAGCTTCGCCCTGGACCGCGCCGGACGGACCATGACCGAAACCGTGAAGGTCGAACTCAACAATGCGAAGCCCGCTGGGGTGGTGGTGCGCGTCAACGAGCGGCTGGGGCGCTGGACCGCGTGGGAGCTGGTCAGCAGTTCGGAACCGGTCGCTGCGCGCGACGCGCAGTCCGCGGCCTTCGACGTGCCGGTGCCGGCCGGTGGCAAGGCCAGCTTCAGCTACACGGTTCGCTATCGCTGGGCCGAGGATGTCAAAATCCCCTGATCCAGTCGCGGGGACGCAGGCATGATCGAAGTCATCGAACACGGCGCGGTGCACGAGATCCACTTGGCGCGGCCCCCGGTTAACGCACTGGACCTGGCCCTGCTGCAGGCCCTGGTCGCCGCGGTGGACGCGGCGCCGCGCAACGGCGCCCGCGGCCTGGTCCTGTCGGGCGGCGAGAAGGCGTTTTCCGGCGGCCTCGACGTGCCCTACCTCATGCACCAGGACCGCGCGGGCCTGGCCGCCTGCTGGGCGCAGTTCTTCGCCGCGGCGCGGGCGCTGGCGCGCTCGCCGGTCCCGGTCGCCGCCGCGATCGCGGGACACAATCCCGCCGGCGGCTGCGTGCTTGCGCTGTGTTGCGATTATCGGGTGATGGCGCGCGGACCGTTCCGCATCGGCCTCAATGAAACCCAGGTCGGGCTCGCCGTTCCCGGCGCGATCCAGTTCCTGTTGCAGCGCGCGGTCGGCGCGCAGCGGGCCGAGCGCCTGGTCGTCGCCGGCGCGATGGTCGAGTCCGCGCAGGCCCTGGCGATCGGCATGGTGGATGCGCTGGACGAACCCGGCCAGGTGGTTGCGCATGCGGTAGCCTGGCTGCAGGGCCTGCTCGCGCTGCCCTCGAGTCCGATGCTGGCGGCGCGGCGGATCGCGCGCGCAGACGTGATCGCTGCGCTCGAGGCCTTCAGCGATGCGGACCTGGAGCAATTCCTGGAAGGCTGGTACAGCGCCGACAGCCAGGCCGCGTTGCGCGGGGTGATGGCGCGGCTGGGCAAGGCCTGAGCCGACGGCCCCACGCACGCCAGCGGTTGCAAGGGATCAATCCGGGCCGAGCGCCGTTGGCCGCGACGGATCACTGATCCAGCCGCTCCACGATCCCGCATAGACACGCGCGCCGTGCAGCCCCGCGTGTTCCATGGCCAGCAGGTTGTGGCAGGCGGTCACGCCCGAACCGCAACTGAGCAAGGATTCATCCGCGGGCGTATCGCCGAGCAGGGCGAGGAATTGCGCGCGCAGCGCGGCGCGGTCGCGGAAGACGCCGCCTTCGAGGTTGTCGGCATAGGGACGGTTGCGCGCACCGGGAATATGTCCGGCGCGGGCGTCGAGCGGCTCGATGTCGCCGCGGAAGCGCTCCGGAGCGCGGGCGTCGAGCAGGCTGCCCGGGCGCTTGCGCAGGGCCGTGCCGACATCCTGCGCATCGGCGACCTGGGTGGCGTCGAACGTCCCGGGGTACTGCGTCGCCGCGACAATGGGCGCGCCTGTGTCGAGCGGCAGGCCCAGCGCCGTCCAGCGCGCGAACCCGCCATCCAGCACGGCCACGCGGCGGTGCCCGAACAGGCGCAGCAACCACCAGAAACGCGCGGCCGCCATCGCCCCGTCGCCCGCGTCGTAGACGACCACCTGGTGCGCAGGCGCGATCCCCAGTCGCTCGAGCACCGTGCGGAACTCCGTGGCGTCCGGCATCGGGTGGCGCCCGTCGGAGTCCGGCTTGCGGTGGTCGCTCAGGTCGCGATCCAGGTGCACGTAGCTGGCGCCCGGCAGGTGCGATTCACGCCATGCGCGCTCGCCCGCGCCGGGATCGGCGCCGGCCAGCACGAAGCGCGCATCCACGATGCGCAGCGCGGGATCGCCAAGCCGCGCGGACAGCGCATCCGCACTGACCAGCGTGGTCCAGTCCATGGCGGGCGACGATGCGTTCACGCGCTGGCCTCGAGCCGCTTGCGCAGGTTGACCAGCATCGCCGCGGTCGCGCCCCAGATGCGGTACTGGGCGTACTGGAATTCGACCAGGGCGCGGCGCCCGCCGCGGTAGTCCACTTCCAGGTTGCGCGCATTCTCCGGCAGCATCAGGAAGTCGAAGGGCACTTCGAACACTTCGTCCACCTCGCCCGGATCTGGCTGCGGCGCGAAGGCCGCGTCGATGCACGCGACCAGCGGATAGACGTGGAATCCGGTGATGGTGACGAAGGGATCGAGGTAGCCGAGCGCCTCGGCCTGTCCGCGCGCCAGGCCGATTTCCTCGGCGGCCTCGCGCAGCGCCGCGGCGGCGGGATCGGCATCCTGCGCTTCGATGCGGCCGCCGGGAAAGCTGATCTGGCCCGCGTGGTGGCGCAGGGCTTCGGTCCTGCGCGTCAGCAGCACCTGTGGGCCCGCACCGCGGTCCACCAGGCCGACCAGCACGGCAGCAGGCTGCAGGCTGCGCCCGCCATCGGGCAACAGGTCGGCAAGTTCGTCGTGGTTCCAGCCCTGGCCCCGGGGGGGCGTGGCCAGCGGATGCAAGGCGCGGGCGAGCCGCCCGATGGGCGCGTCCGCGGGTGTCACCCGCGTTCCGCCTCGCGCAACGGCAGCACGGTTTCGATCCAGCGCAGGCGCTGGTCGTCGTTCATCCGCGACCAGGCCGCGATCTCGTCCGCCGTGCGCAGACAACCGGCACACAGGCCGCGGTCGTCGAGCGAGCAGATGCCGGTGCAGGGACTAAGCACGGCACGAAAGGCAGGGACAGACATGGTGGTGGATCCGCGCCGGCCGTGGGCCGGCGCGGATCGAGTCGACTTACTTGACGCTGACCAGCTTCACTTCGAACACCAGGGCCTGGTTCGGGCCGATCGGCGAACGCGGGCTGTCGCCATAGGCCTTGCTGGACGGCACGTAGATCTCGTAGCGCGCGCCCGGCGCCATCAGCAGCACCACTTCCTTGACGCCCGCCAGTTCAGGCGGCAGGTCGCCGATCTTGACCGAGACCGCTTCGCCATTGCTGTCGCCCAGCTGCTGGCCGGTGCTCAGCGAGCTGCGCAGGGTCATGGAGACCGTGCTGGCCGCGGTCGGCTTGGCGCCGCTGCCGTTGTCGATCACGCGATACTGCACGCCGTCCGGCAGGGTCACGACACCGGGCTTGGCCTTGTTTGCCGCCATGAAGGCGTCGGACTTCTGCTTGTTCTCGCGGGAGACCCGATCGAACTCGGCCTTTTCCTGCTCGGCCATCTTGTTGCTGAAGCTCTCCAGGGTGCTGCGCAGCTGCTCCATCGGGACGGTCGGGTCCTTCTTGGCGTAGCCGTCCTGCGTGCCGCGCACGAGGGCGGCGACATCGATGTCGACCTTGTTCTCGGCCAGGCCGCGGGCCAGGCGATAGCCCAGCGCATAGCCCAGCGTGGTGCGGTTCGTGGTCGTGCCGGCCGGCGCGGCAGCCGGGGCGGAGGTTTGGGCGACAGCAAAGCCGGAGCTCAGGGCAAGGGCGGCCGAAACGGCGGCCAGCAAACGCAACTTCATCGAAATCTCCAGGGTGGGGTACGGGCGATTGGGTCCCGCAGGATGCGATAGGATACCGGCCTGCGGTGCCGGCTGCCAGCGATGGCGCCGGTCCCAACCGCGCTCAGACCCCTCCCCGCCACCGAAGTTCCCGGAGCCACGCGCCGTGTCCAACCTGCTGATCGCCGACCGAGGCCCCGTACGCTGGATCACCCTGAACCGGCCGGAGAAGCTGAACGCGCTGGACGCGGCGACTATCGAGGACCTGCACCTGGCGTTCGCGGAGGCGGCCGCGAGCGCGGCGGTCCGGGTGGTGGTGCTCACCGGCGCGGGAGCCAAGGCCTTCGTGGCCGGTGCGGACATTGCCCAGATGCAGGGCCAGACGCCGGTGCAGGCGCGCGATTTTTCGCGCCGCGGGCAACAGCTCATGTCGCGGATCGAGCAGCTAGGAAAGCCGGTGCTGGCGATGGTGAACGGATTCGCGCTGGGCGGCGGCCTCGAACTGGCGATGGCCTGCCACCTGCGGATCGCTGCGGAGACCGCGAAACTCGGCCAACCCGAGGTCAACCTCGGCCTGATCCCCGGCTTCGGCGGGACCCAGCGCCTGGTCCGCCTGTGCGGGCGCGGGCCGGCGCTGGAACTGTGCCTGCTCGGGCAGCCGATCGATGCGGCGCGCGCGCTGGCGCTGAACCTGGTCACCGCCGTGCATCCGGCCGATGCACTGGAAGCCGAAACGACGCGCATCGCCGAGCGTCTTGCCGAGGCCGCGCCGCAGGCCTTGCGCGGCGTGCTCGATTGCATCGTGCTCGGCGCCGATGCGCCGCTCGCGTCGGGCCTGGAGTTCGAAACCCAGGCCTTCGCCGTCTGCTTCGCCACCGAGGACATGCGCGAGGGCACCGCGGCGTTCCTGGAGCGCCGCAAGCCGGTCTTCCGCGGGCGATGAGCGCCCTGGCCGGTCGCGCCGGCACTGGCGAGCTGCCCTGCATCCGCTGCGGCGACTGCAACGCCGCCTGCCCGGAAGGCTTGCCGGTCCTGGCGCTGCTGGACGCGCTGCGGGCGGAGCGCGACGACCTGGCCAGCGCCGCCGGCATCGATGCCTGCACCGCCTGCGCCGCCTGCGATGCCGCCTGCCCGAGTGCGATCCCGCTGGCCCGACGCTTCGCCGAGCGACAGTCCACGCGCCGCGCCCGCGCCGCCTTGCTGGTCCGCGCCGGCCAAGCGCGCTTGCGTATCGATGCGCGCACCCTGCGCCTGCGCCGCGAAGCAGGCGAGCAGGCCGATCGCGAAGCCGCCCGGGTCCGCGATGCCAGCTCCGGGGATGCCGTGGCGGCGGCGATCGCGCGCGGCAAGGCGCGACGCGCCGAAAAACCCGCGGGCGGCACGTGACGGTTGGCGGCGTCGCCGGGCGCACGGGCTGGTTCGTGCTCGCGCTGTCGCCCCTGCTGGCGATCCGCATCGGACAGTCGCCGATTCGCTTCACGACCCTGCTGTGCGCGTCCCTGTCGGTAGCTGCCGCATTCGCCCTGGTCGCGCAGCGGCTGCATCGCCAGCCACTGCGCCACGCCTGGATCGACGAAGCCCACTGGGCAGCCGCGCTGCTGCTTCCGCTGTGGTTCGGCGCGGCATTGCCGGTGGGCTGGCTCGTGGTTGGGCTGGCGGTGGCGCAGCTGTCGCGCCTGCCGTTCGGCGGCCTGGGCACGCAGGTGTTCCATCCCGCGATGGTCGGCGCGGCGCTGCTACCGATGCTTGGGGCGCCCGAATCCAGCGATCCGGGGGTGTTGGCGACCGGCCTGGCCTGCGCCTTCGCCGCCGTCCTGTTGGCGATTCGCTTGCGCCGTGACCTGCGCGGACCGCTCGCCCTGGTGCTGTCCTGCCTGTCGGCAGCCGCCTTGCTGCGCGCGCTCGGGCAGGCGCCTGGCGCGTCGATGGCCCTGTCGCAACTGGCGCTGGCCGCCGCGCTGGTCGCCAATGACCCGGCGACCACGCCGCGGCAACCGGCGGCACGCTTCGTCTTCGGCGCCGGCGCCGGGCTGGCAGCCGCGCTGTTGCCCGCGAGTGCCGCCGCCCTGCCCTGCGCCCTGCTGGCGATGCAGGCCGCGGCGCCCTGGCTGGATCGCGCGGCCGGCTGGCGACCCGCAACCAACGGTTCGAGTGCGTGACGCCCGCCGCGCGCCTGGAGTTCTTCGCCCGCCTCGCGGAGCTGGATCCGCATCCCAGGACCGAACTCGCCTACGACTCTCCGTTCCAGCTGCTGGCGGCCGTGCTGCTCTCGGCGCAAGCCACCGACGTCGGCGTGAACAAGGCGACTCGTCGGCTGTTCCCGATCGCGCCGACGCCCGCGGCGATGCTGTCGCTTGGCGAGGCGCGGTTGCGCGACGCCATCTCCAGCATCGGCCTGTTCAATACCAAGGCGGCCAACCTGATCGCGACCTGTCGCCTGCTGGTGGAGCACCACGGCGGCGAGGTGCCGGCCTCGCGGGCGGCGCTCGAAGCCTTGCCCGGCGTCGGGCGCAAGACCGCCAACGTGGTGCTGAACGTCGCCTTCGGTGAGCCGACCATCGCCGTGGACACGCATATCTTCCGGGTCGCCAACCGGACCGGCCTGGCGCCCGGCAAGGACGTGCGCGCGGTCGAGGACAAGCTGCTGAAAGTGGTGCCGGCCCAGTACCGCCTCCATGCGCACCACTGGCTGATCCTGCACGGCCGCTACACCTGCAAGGCGCGCAAGCCGAACTGCCCGGGCTGCGTTGTCCGCGACCTGTGCGCCTTCAAGGCCAAGACACCCGCTGCATGACGGCGCCGGACCGAACCTCGCACAACCGTCACATGTGTCCGGACTGTCACAATAACGAAACCTTTACTCTCTAGTCTGCGCAAGTCATCCCACCACCCCGCAGGGGACTTGCCATGAAACTCCGCCGCAACCTGCTCGCCCTCGCCATCCTTTCCGCGGCCTCCTCGCCTGCCTTCGCCGATATCGAGTTCGATGTGATCGGCGGTTCCGAGATCAGCTTCGAGGGCCTGCTCCAGGCCGACGGCTACAAGTACAACAGCGACTTCCTCAACCTCGGCGTCACCTCCGGTGCCTCGCTCGGCGATGGCCGCGACACCGACTTCGCCATGCGCCGCGCCGAACTGGTGTTCAAGGGCAAGGGCCCGGGCATGTGGAACTGGGTGCTGGGCTACGATGCCCGCGCCGACAAGTTCCTGGACGCCAACATCAGCTACCGCTTCTCCGGCTTCACCACGCTGAAGGTGGGCCAGTTCAAGCAGCCCAACAGCCTGGAAGAGCTCAGCAGCACGAAGAACAACGATTTCATCGCCAAGGCGATGACCACCAACCTGCAGGGCGTGGCCCGCCGAGTCGGCGTCTCGCTCGGCACCGGATCGGACAACTGGTCGATTACCGGTAGCGCCTTTACCCGCGAACTGACCCGCAACCTCGGCGAAGGCAATGGCTTCGGCGCGCGCGCCACCTGGGCCCCGATCCTGGACAAGGGCAGCATCCTGCACCTGGGCCTGTCGGTCGTGGACTATGACGCCCGCGACCCGGGAAGCGCCGTCGGCACGACCCCGGTGTTCAACGGTGAAGGCCGCGCCCGCTTCCGCGTCCGTCCGGACGCCGACCTCACCGGCACCCGCCTGGTCGATTCGGGCCAGTTCACCGACGCCGACAAGATCCGTACCTTCGGCGGCGAGAGCTTCTGGGTCGGTGGGCCGGTGAAGGTGCAGGCCGAGGCCATGCGCACCAACGTCAGCCGGAAACTGCACAGCGACTACAGCTTCGACAGCTATTACGTCTCCGGCGTGTGGAACCTCACCGGCGAGACCTGGACCTACAAGGATGGCGTGCCGGTCACCAGCCTGCCGGACGAACCAGCTTCGGGCATGTGGCAGCTCGGCCTCCGCTACGATCACGTCGACCTCAACGACGGCAGCTTCACCGCACCGTCGACCGTCACCGGCGTGCTGGGCGGCAAGGAAAGCAACTGGACGTTCGGGGTGAACTGGTACCTGCGCTCGAACTTCAAGCTGGCGATGGACTACGTGAAGGTCAGCAGCGAGAAGTACAACACGACCTCCAAGAGCTTCGTCAAGGACGATCCGAGCATCCTCGAGCTGCGCGCCCAGCTTAATTGGTAAACGCCAGCTGGACGGCCGGCAGCGGCTGTCATCGCGCTGTCACATGACTGTCCAATCCTATGCACGCCGGGCTGGTCCGCCCGCCCGGCCAATCCCTTCCAGGAGTTCCACCGTGCCCAGCTCGATGAAGATCCGATCCGCCGTATTCGGCCTCGCCGCCGCCATGGCGTTCACCGCCCAGGCCGGCAACGTGACCGGCGCCGGCTCGTCCTTCGTGTATCCGGTCATGACCAAATGGTCGGCCGACTACCGCAATTCCACCAAGACCCAGGTCAACTACCAGTCGATCGGTTCGGGTGGCGGCATCGCACAGATCAAGGCTGGCACGGTCGATTTCGGCGCGTCTGACGCGCCCATGACCCCTGCCGACCTCGACAAGTTCGGCCTCGGCCAGTTCCCGACCGTGATCGGCGGCGTGGTGCCGGTGGTCAACATCCCCGGGGTCGGACCGGGCAAGATCCGCTTCACCGGCCCGGTGCTGGCCGGGATCTTCCAGGGCAAGATCACCACCTGGAACGCGCCGCAGATTGCCGCGCTGAATCCGGGCATGACCCTGCCGGCGACCAAGATCACCATCGTCCACCGCTCGGACGGCTCGGGCACGACCTTCAACTTCGTCAACTACCTGTCCAAGGTCAGCCCGGAGTGGAAGTCGGCCGTGGGCGAGGGCACCGTGGTCAAGTGGCCGACCGGCATCGGCGGCAAGGGCAACGAGGGCGTCGCCGCCTACGTCAAGCAGATCAAGGGTGGCATCGGCTACGTCGAGCTGTCCTACGCGCTGCAGAACAACATGACCTATGCGGGCATGCAGAACGCCGCCGGCAAGTGGGTCATGCCGAACGCCGCGAGCTTCGCCGCCGCCGCGGCCAGCGCCGACTGGGCCCATGCCAAGGATTTCTACCTGGTCATGACCAACGCGCCCGGCGTGGATGCGTGGCCGATCACCGCCAGCGTCTTCATCATCATGTACAAGACGCCGAAGAACGCCGTGGCCTCGAAGTCGACCAAGGACTTCTTCACCTGGGTGTTCGCCAATGGCGACGCGCAGGCGCAGAAGCTCAACTACGTGCCGCTGCCGCCGGCGCTGGTCACCCAGATCCAGCAGTACTGGGCCGCAAACTTCAAGTTCTGATCCAGCGACAGCCCCGCCGCGCGCACCCGTCACCGGGTGCGCGCGTTTGTTTGAAGGTCGCGTGAGCACAGGATCCCGCCAGGCCGCATGAGCACTACCGCCGCCATCGCCTCACCGCCGCGCAACGACCTGCGCGATACGCTCGTGGACCGCGGATTCCGCCTGGTCGTGTCGGGGGCCGGCCTGTTCGTGCTGCTGGCCCTGGTGGGCGCCGCCGTGTCCATGGCCTGGGGTGGCCGCCTCGCCTTCGAAACCTTCGGCTGGAAGTTCCTGACCACCCAGGAATGGGATGTGCCGGCGAGCAACTTCGGCGCCCTTGTTCCGATCTACGGCACCCTGGTGACCGCAGGCATCGCCATGTTGATTGCCGTGCCGGTGAGCTTCGGCATCGCCGTGTTCCTCACCGAGGTCGCGCCGCCCTGGCTGCGCGGGCCGGTGGGCGCGGCCATCGAACTACTGGCCGGCATTCCCTCGATCATCTACGGCATGTGGGGATTGTTCGTGCTGGCGCCGGTGCTGGCCGAGCACGCCTATCCCTGGATCAACGACCACTTGGGCACGTTGCCCGTGCTGGGCCCGCTGTTCGCCGGGCCGCCGCTTGGCATCGGCATGCTCACTGCCGGACTGGTGCTGGCGATCATGATCATCCCCTTCATCAGTTCGGTGATGCGCGAAGTGTTCCTGACCGTGCCCAACCGATTGAAGGAATCGGCCTACGCGCTCGGCTCCACGACCTGGGAGGTGGTGTGGGACGTGGTGCTGCCGTACACGCGTTCGGCCGTGATCGGCGGCGTCTTCCTGGGCCTGGGCCGCGCGCTGGGCGAGACGATGGCCGTGACCTTCGTGATCGGCAACGCCTACAACGTCTCGGCCTCGCTGCTCGATCCGGGCACGTCGATCGCCTCCACCATCGCCAACGAATTCGCCGAGGCGGTGGACCCGCTGCACAAGTCCACCCTGCTCGCGCTCGGCTTCCTGCTGTTCGTGCTGACCTTCTTCGTGCTTGCCATCGCCAAGTTCATGCTGATGCAGCTCAAGCGCCGGGAGGGTCGCTGATGGACGCCGCCTCGCGCCTTTACCTGCGCCGCAAGCTGGTCAATGGCATGGCGATGTTGCTGGCGGGCGCGGCCGCGCTGTTCGGCCTGTTCTGGCTGGTGTGGATCCTGTGGACCACGGTCAGCAAGGGCGTGGCCCACCTCAACATCGACCTGTTCACCATGATGACGCCGCCGCCGGAAGAACGCGGCGGCCTGGCCAATGCCTTCTTCGGCAGCAGCGTGATCAGCCTGCTGGCGATCGGCATCGGCACGCCGATCGGAATCGCCGCGGGCACCTTCCTGGCCGAATACGCCAACCACACGAAACTGGGGACGGTCATTCGCTTCGTCAACGACATCCTGCTGTCGGCGCCGTCGATCGTGCTTGGCCTGTTCGTCTATGCGCTGGTGGTGGTCCAGTTTGGCCACTTCTCGGCCTTCGCCGGCGCGATCGCCCTGGCCTTCATCGCCCTGCCTGTGGTGGTGCGTACCACCGACGAGATGCTGCGCCTGGTGCCCTCGGCGATGCGCGAGGCCGCGCTGTCGCTCGGCGTGCCGCAGTGGAAGGTGACGATGCAGGTGCTATATCGCTCCGCCCTGCCCGGCATCGTCACCGGCGTGCTGCTGGCCCTGGCCCGGATCAGCGGCGAGACGGCGCCCCTGTTGTTCACCGCCTACAACAACCAGTTCTGGAGCACCGACCTCAACGCGCCCATGGCAAACGTGCCCATGGTCATCTTCCAGTACGCCATGAGCCCCTACGAGAGCTGGAACTCGCTGGCATGGGCCGGCGCCTTCGTGGTCACGCTGTTCGTCCTGTTGCTGGGCGTCGCCGCCCGGTTCATCCTGCTGCGCAACAAGGTTGGCCATGACTAAGCTCGCATTCGCCCTCGACAATTCCGCCACGCCCGCCGCGACCCGCGCGCCTGCGGCCAAGCTCAGCGCGCGCGGGCTGGATTTCTTCTACAAGGGCGAGCAGGCCCTGAAGAAGGTGGACCTGGACGTGCCGGAAAAGCACATCACCGCCCTGATCGGTCCCTCGGGCTGCGGCAAGTCGACCCTGCTGCGCGTGTTCAACCGCATCTACTCCCTGTACCCGGGCCAGGAGGCGCGCGGTGAAGTGCGCCTGGACGGCGAGAACATCCTCGACCCGCGCTACCCGCTCAACCGGCTTCGCAGAAAAGTCGGCATGGTGTTCCAGAAGCCGGTGCCGTTCCCGATGTCCATCTACGACAACGTGGCCTACGGCATCCGCCACCACGAGAAGCTCTCGCGCGCCGACATGGACGTCCGCGTGGAAGAGGCCCTGCGCCAGGCGGCGCTGTGGGACGAGGCCAAGGACAAGCTGAAGAACAACGGCCTGGGCCTTTCCGGCGGCCAGCAGCAGCGCCTGTGCATCGCCCGCGCGGTGTCGCTCAAGCCGGAGGTGCTGCTGTTCGACGAGCCGACCTCGGCCCTGGACCCGATCGCCACCGGCAAGATCGAGCAGCTGTTCGCCGAGCTCAAGCAGCACTTCACCATCCTCATCGTCACCCACAACATGCAGCAGGCCGCGCGCTGCTCGGACTTCACCGCCTTCATGTACCTGGGCGAGCTGGTCGAGCACGGCGTGACCGAGACCATCTTCACCACGCCCTCGAAGCAGCAGACCGAGGACTACATCACCGGACGGTTTGGATAACACAATGGCCACGTCGCATGAACACATCGTCAAGAGCTTCGACTCCGAACTCGAGCGCCTGTACGGCGAAATCTCCCGCATGGGAGAGATCGCGACCAGCCAGCTGGATTCAGCGATCGACGTGATGCTCCGCCGCGACTCCAAGGCCGCCGAGCGGATCGTCGCCAACGACGAAGCCATCGACACCCTGGAACGCGAGGTCAGCCACGACGTGCTGCGCCTGCTCGCCCTGCGCCAGCCGATGGCCCGCGACCTGCGCGAAGTCTATGGGGCGCTGCGGATCTCGGCCGACATCGAGCGCATCGGCGATTACGCCGCCAACGTGGCCAAGCGCTCGATGGTGCTGAACCAGCTGTCCCAGGTCGAGGCCTCGCATGGCCTCCCGGCCCTGGCGCGCGCCGCCAACGACCTGGTTCGCGACGCCCTGGTGGCATTCCGCACCCACGACGCCGCGCTGGCCCTGCAGGTGCGCAATCGCGACGCCGAACTCGACCTACAGTACACCGGCCTGTTCCGCGAGCTGCTGACCTACATGATGGAAGACCCGCGCAACATCACGCCCTGCGTGCACCTGCTGTTCATCGCCAAGAACATCGAACGGATCGGCGACCACGCCACCAATATCGCCGAGTCGGCCTGGTTCATCGTGCGCGGGGATACGTTGCCGGGCGAACGCCAGAAACTGGACACCACCAGCAGCTAGGCCGCCCGCCACCGGGATGGATAGGACGCAGGGCCGAGCTGGAGCACGGTCCTTCCCCGCGAATCTCCACCGCGACTAGACTGTGTCCATGGACCCCGCCGCCTGGACCGCCGACCTGCTCGCCGCCCGCATGGGCGACATGGCCGCGCTCGAGCGCGTCCTGCGCCGCTCTCGCCAGGACCTGCGCCGCTACGCCGAGTACCACTGCGAGATCAACGACGTCGAGGACGCGGTGCAGGATTCGCTGTTCACCGTGTCGCGTAAGCTCGGCGACCTGCGCCAGCTCGAATTGTTCGCGTCCTGGCTGTTCCGCATCGTCAAGCGCGAGTGCAACCGTTACAAACGCGCCACCCGCGCCCTCCTGCGCGCCCCGCTCACCGAGGACATCGCCGGCCCGCACCATCCCGAGACCAAGGGCTTGGCCCACGACCTGGCCAAGGTGATGCGCATGCTGCCCGCGCATTACCGGCAGATCCTGCTGCTGCGCGACCTCGAGGGCCATTCGATCGAGGAGCTCGCCGGCGAACTGGCGCTGACCACGCAGGCGGCCAAGGCGCGCCTGCACCGCGCGCGCAGCCTGGCCCGGGAATACCTCGAGGCCTGAGGTAAGCTGGCGCCATGCCAGACTCCGCCGTGGATGCATCCGCCGACGCTGCGATCGACTCCGGGCCCGTCGCCGACGCGCGTCCCGGCCATCCGATGTCGGGGCGTTTCCGCGGCTTCCTGCCGGTGGTGGTGGACGTGGAGACCGGCGGCTTCGATTGCCGCCGACATGCCCTGCTCGAGGTCGCGGCCGTGCCGATCGAGATCGATGCCGATGGCTTCCTGCGCCCGGGCCCGACCGTCAGCACCCATGTCGACCCCTTCCCCGGCAGCCTGCTCGATCCGAAGTCCATGGAAATCACGGGCATCGACGTCGGCCACCCGTTCCGATTCGCCAAGCCCGAGCGCGAAGCGCTGGACCACGTCTTCCACGCGGTGCGCGCCGCCTGCCGCCAGGCCGGCTGCCAGCGCGCCATCCTGGTCGGCCACAACGCCCACTTCGACCTGGATTTCATCAATTCCGCGGTGGCGCGCGTGGTGCACAAGCGCAACCCCTTCCACCCCTTCAGCACCTTCGATACGGTGACCCTGGCCGGCATGGCCTATGGCCAGACGGTACTGAGCCGCGCCATGCAGGCCGCGGGCCTGGACTGGGACGGTGAACAGGCACATTCGGCGGTGTACGATGCCGAACGCACGGCCGAGCTGTTCTGCACCGTGCTGAACCGCTGGCGCCAACTTTCGCAAGGCTAAAGGCCCCCCGATGATCTACGACAGCATCCTGGACACCATCGGCCGCACGCCCATCGTGCGCATCAACCATCTGGCTCCATCGGGCGTGGAAATGTACGTCAAGTGCGAGTTCTTCAACCCGATGTCCTCGGTGAAGGACCGCCTGGCGCTCGGTATCATCCTGGATGCGGAGGCAAAGGGACTGCTCAAGCCCGGCCAGATGGTGGTCGAGGCGACCTCGGGCAATACCGGCATCGCGCTGGCGATGGTGTGCGCCGCGCGCGGTTACGAGTTCGTCGCGGTCATGGCCGACTCGTTCTCGATCGAGCGGCGCAAGCTGATGCGGGCCCTCGGCGCCAAGGTGCTGCTGTCACCGGCCGCCGAGCGCGCCACCGGCATGATCAAGCGCGCCGAGGAGTTCGCGGCCAAGCATGGAGCGTTCCTGTCCCGGCAATTTGAAAATCCCGCCAACCCGGCCTTCCACCGCAACACCACGGGCCCGGAAATCCTGCTCGATTTCGCTGGCCGCCGGCTCGACTGGTTCGTCACCGGCTGGGGCACGGGCGGCACGCTGACCGGCGTGGGCCAGATGCTCAGGCTCGCCCGTCCCGAGGTGCGCATCGTCACCACCGAACCCGCGGGCGCCGCGATGCTGGCCGGCAAGGACTGGACGCCGCACAAGATCCAGGGCTGGACCCCGAACCTGATCCCGGCCGTGCTCGACCGCGGCATCTATGAGCACAACCTGCCGGTTGCCGACGAACTTTCGCGCGACACCGCACGCGCCCTGGCCACGCAGGAAGGCATTTTCTGCGGCATCTCCTCCGGCGCCACCTTCGCCGCGGCCCTTGAGGTCGCGCGCGAGCACGCCAGGCAGGGCGATGTGATCCTCGCGATGCTGCCCGACACCGGCGAGCGTTACCTCAGCACCTTCCTGTTCGAGGGCATCAACGAAGGCTCGGACGACGACTGGGCTGCCAGCCTCTAACGTGGGAGCGGCTCAAGCCGCGAAAAAACATGCCGACAAGATTCCTGCTTCCCCTCGTCCTGCTCGCGGCCACCCCGCTGGCCCATGCCTCGTCCATGCGCGATTCCGTCTTCGAATCGCGCTATCGCGAAGCACAGGCGCACCTGTCCACGGCCGAAGGTACGACATACGACGGCGTCCTCGCGCACGAGTTCGAGAATCCGCTGATGCGCGCGAGCGTCGACGCCTGCGTGCAGAACAACCCGGGCGCGCCCGCCCTGCACGGCTACTTCGAGTTCCTCGCGCCCACCGCCTACCAGGTGGAGTTGCGCCCGGTCGGCCCGTTCGCGACCTGCATGGAGCGCGCGCTGGAGGACCGCCACCTGCCGGAACCGCCGCGCCTGCCCTATCGCAACCCCTTCACCATCACGCCAGGGGCGAATGGCAGCGGCGGCTGACGCCGGGCCGGATCAGGCAGCGACGCGCTTGCGGGTGAGCGCGGTCCACATCCCGTAGGCGCTGATGGCGATCCAGGCCGTCTCGATGAACAGCACCGACCAGTTCAACTGGGGTGCGTACCAGACCGGGATCAGGATGCCCGCGGCGCCCACCAGGTTGACCAGCGAATACACCACGCTGTCGCCGCTGAGCTTGCGCATCTGCTGGCCGGCGTAGGCCGCCAGCACCAGCAGCACGCCGGCAAAGCCGACGAAATCGAACCATTTCAATTCCAGCATCGCCGTCCCCCTGTCCAATCACCAAACCCGCATTCGTTCGTCCAGCGCCCCGCCCTTCCGGACGCGACAACGTCACCGCACGACTCACCCCGCCCGCTGCCGCACCACTTCAAACAGCACGATGCCGGCCGCGACGGAGACATTCAAGCTCTCCATCTCGCCGGGCATGGGGATGCGCACCAGCGCATCGCAGGTTTCGCGGGTCAGGCGGCGCATGCCCTCGCCTTCGCCGCCCAGCACCAGCGCGACATTGCCGCGCAGGTCCTGGCGGTGGATCGACTCGCCCGCGTCCAAGTCCAGCCCGTACAACCACACGCCCGAGTCCTTCAGCATCCGCAGCGTGCGCGCCAGGTTGGTGACCGCGATCACCGGGATGCGGTCGGCCGCGCCGGCCGAGGTCTTGCGCACGGTCGCGTTGACCGGGGCGGCCTTGTCCTTTGGGATGATCACGGCGGTGACCGCGGCCGCCGCGGCGCTGCGCAGGCAGGCGCCGAGGTTGTGCGGGTCCTGCACGCCGTCGAGCACCAGCACCAGCGCCTTGCCGTCGGCCGCCTCGAGCAGGCCCGGCAGCGCGCTTTCCTCGACCGGCGGCGGCGCTTCGTAGCGCGCGATCACGCCCTGATGGCGCAGTCCGCCGGCCACGCCGTCCATCGCCTGCAACGGCACGCGGCGCACCGAGATCTCGTGCCGGCGCGCGGTTTCCTCGATCTCGGTCAGCCGCGGGTTGCGCCCGCCTGCCTCGACCAGGACCTCGCGCACGTGCTCGATGTCGTGTTCCAGCGCGGCAGCCACGGCATTGATGCCCGCGATCCAGCTTCCCTTGCCTGCCATGCCCTACTCCGCCCAGGCCTTTTTCTTGCCCTGCTCCGCGGCGCGCTCGGCCAGCTTGAAGTCGATGCGTCGGTCCTCCACGCTGGCGCGCATCACCTGCACGCGTACCGCATCGCCCAGCCGCCAGCCCAGGCCCTTGCGTTCGCCCTTGAGCGACCGACGCAGCGGGTCGAAGTGGTAGAAGTCGTGCGGCAACTGGGTGACGTGGACCAGGCCGTTGACCTTGGATTCGTTGAGCTCGACGAACAGGCCGAAATTGGTCACGCCGCTGACCACGCCGTCGAACTCGCTGCCGACGTGCTGTTCCATCCAGGCGCTGCGGTAACGTTCGTCCACTTCACGCTGGGCGTCGTCGGCGCGGCGTTCCTTCTCCGAGCACTGCAGGCAGAGCGCGGCCATTTCCTCGGCCGTGTAGCGATAGCCGTCGGCATTGCCCTTCAACAGGGCGTGTTTCAGGGAACGATGCAGCAGCAGGTCGGGATAGCGCCGGATCGGCGAGGTGAAGTGCCCGTAGGCATCGAGCGCCAGGCCGAAGTGGCCCTTGTTCTCGATGGCGTACACGGCCATCGCCTGCGAACGCAGCAGCACCGTCTCCAGCAACGCGGCGTCCGGTCGGGCGCGGATCTTCTTGAGCAAATTGGTGAAGTCGCGCGGCTGCACGTCCTTCCAGGCCGGCAGCTTGAGGCCGAATTCGGACAGGTACTCCAGCAGGTCAGCGTACTTGCGCTCCGGCGGCCGGTCATGGACGCGGAACGGCGCGGGCACCTTCATCTTCGTGATGTAGCGCGCCGCCTCGACGTTGGCGGCGATCATGCATTCCTCGATCAGCTTGTGCGCGTCGTTGCGCGCCAGCATGCCGCCCTGCACCACTTCGCCGCGCTGGTCGAGCAGGAAGCGCACTTCGCTGGATTCGAATTCGATCGCACCGCGGCGTGTCCGTGCCTTGGCCAGGATCTGGTACAGCTGGTGCAGGCGTTCGACGTGCGGCAGCAAGGTGCCGAGCGCGGCGCGGGCCTCGGCATCCTGCTCGCCCACGGCCTGCCAGACCTGGCTGTAGGTCAGGCGCGCCTTGGAATTCATCACCGCCTCGTAGAAGCGCGAGCGGGTGACCACGCCCTCGAAGTCCACGTGCATCTCGCACACGAAGCAGAGCCGGTCCACCTTGGGCTTGAGCGAGCAGATGCCGTTGGACAGGGTCTCGGGCAGCATCGGCACGACATAGCCGGGGAAGTACACCGAGGTCGAGCGCAGCACGGCCTCGTCGTCCAGCGCCGTTCCCGGATGCACGTAGTGCGAGACATCGGCGATCGCCACGACCAGGCGGAAGCCCTCGCCATCCTGCTGACAATAGACCGCGTCGTCGAAGTCCTTGGCGTCCTCGCCGTCGATGGTCACCAGCGGGATGCGGCGCAGGTCCACGCGGCCGGCGATCGCATCGGCGGGGACGTCGACCGGAACCGTCGCGGCCTCCTGCAGGGCTTCGCGCGGGAATTCAAACGGCAGGTTGTGCCCGTGGATGGCCATCTCGACTACGCGCGAGGGCGTGAGCTTGTCGCCCAGCACCACCAGCACCTTGCCGACCGTGGTGCGGCCGCGTTCGGGCGACGAGACGATCTCGCAGACCACCAGCTGGCCGTCCACCGCGCCATTGCGCGCATCGGCCGGGATCACCAGTTCGGTCTGCACGCGCTTGTCGTCCGGGATGACTATGCCGACGCCGGAGCGTTCGATATAGCGCCCGGTGATCCGGGTCATGCGCCGCTCGAGGACTTCGACGATCGCGCCCTGGCGACGGCCGCGCGCATCCACGCCGGTGACGCTGGCCAGCACGCGGTCGCCGTGCAGGGCCTTGCGCAGCTCGTTGGGCGGCAGGAACAGGTCCTCACCACCGCCATCGGGCTTGAGGAAGCCGAAACCATCGGGATTGGCGATGACCACGCCGGGCAGCAGGTCGAGCTGGGCAGCGACCGCGAAGCCGCCGCGACGGTTCATCAGCAGCTGGCCGTCGCGCTGCATCGCATTGAGCCGGCGCGACAGCGCGTCCAGGCGATCGGCCTCGGTCAGCTTGAGCGCGCGGGCGATTTCCTCGACCTGCATCGGGCCGGGTGCCTCGGACAGGAATTCCATCAGCGCCTCGCGGCTGATGATGGGTTGGGCGTACTTGGCGGCCTCGCGATCAGCGTGCGGATCGGAGCGGCCGTGGCCGCCCCGGGCGGCGCGCGGGCCGCCCGTGGCCGCGTGCGCGGGCTTGGCGCCGGAGGGCTTGCCGCGTCCCGGTACGCCGCCCTGCGCGGGCTTGGCCGGCTTGCCGTCCTTGCCTGCCGCTGGCTTGGCCTTGCCGACGGGTTTACGGCCGGACGCTGCCGGCGCGCCGCGCGATGGCGCTTCGCGCAGGCTATCGGGCATCCAGGGAGGTAGTGTCTTGGCGGTCTCGCCGCGCTTTGCAGGGGGTTTGGTCATGTGTGAATGGTACACCGGAGGCCATGAACAGCCGTCCGGACGGGCCCGGGCAACCGGCGCGGATTTGACTTTCCGGCCTGCTGGCTCTAACTTACGCGGCTCTCACGCCGCGTGCGTGGGCAGGCCCTGGTGGCGGAATTGGTAGACGCACTAGTTTCAGGTACTAGCGGGTAAAACCGTGGAGGTTCGAGTCCTCTCCTGGGCACCAAACAACGAAACCCCTGAGAAATCAGGGGTTTTCGCTTTTCTAGCCCTGCGCTTGAATCGAGTTCGGGATTGTTTCGTCCGGGCCCGGCCTGAGTCTCCTTCTCTCGGTCAACCGCGTGACCGCGGATAGGGAATTACTTCCACGCCTTTGCCAATCATGGGGACTTCGTTCGACATTGCTTCGACGTGTTGCTCCCCTGATCGACGACTGATGTAGTCCACGCGCAGGTAATAGGGCTCCCCGACTTTCACGCAATGGAAGGTCTCCACGGTCAATCTAGACTCTGAAATCTCGATCGTCCGATCGGGACCAACCGCGAGGCTCAATGGTACACCCGACTTATCCACATAGCCGCAGGGCGGCTTCAACACGCGTTCCTTGCTAAGCACCGAAAGATAGAAGCCGCCGGAAGTTGGCTGAGGCCATCCGGTCAAGCTTGGCGAGTAAGGGAGCGCGCTTGACGTGTTGTTCTTGATTCTGAACTTGAGTGCCGAATGGTCCTCAACGATTCCCAATGACAGGCCATGTTGTTCAGCACAGCCAAATACCAGCGCAATGATCGCCAAGAGGGCTGACCCGCGGCGAGTCCGCTGGGGCATGGCCATTAGCCGCCGCATTGTTTTGATCATGTTGAACCTGCTCGAATTGCTTGAGACGTGTTCTGAATGGCCAACATTGCCCAGAGTGTAGCGCCAGGCATCCGCCTCATCCCGGTAATTCCATCCCTGCCCCGAGCTTGGCCGATGGCGATGCCAGCGCAGCAATTTTGGGTCATGCTAGGAGCATGGAACCTGGCGCTCCCCTGACCGGAAGCTTCGAGGCAATCGAGAGCATCGACGGCGTCGCCGTCGTTCGCATCAGCGGACACGAGCGCAGCACCAAGGCTGTCGTGGACCGCGTGTCCGGCGCGCTCGGCCGCGCCGCCGACGCCGGCGTGGGCCGCTGCATCGTTGACATCACGGGCCTGAGCGGATTTCCCGCGCCGACCCTGAGCGAACGACACGCAATGGCGCGTGACTGGGCCGCCGCGGTGCGCGGCCGGATGATCATAGCGGTGGTTTGTTCGCCGGACCTGATCGACCCCGAGCGCTTCGGTGTCATTGCCGGCATGAATTTCGGATTGCACTCGAATGTCTTTGCCAATTTCGACGACGCCGTTGGCTGGCTGCGAGACGCCTGAGACCCACGATGGAGGCAGGATGGATGTGTTCAAGGAAGGCCGCGGCACCCTGAGCGGCCTCGAAACGCTGCAGAAAATGCTGGCCGAGGGGCGCCGGCCGCCAATCAGCGACACCATGCAGTTCGAGCTGGCAGAAATCGAGCGCGGCCGCGCGCTGGTCCGTGCCACGCCCGGCCCGCATGCCAACAACCCGATCGGCGTGATCCATGGCGGTTATGCCGCCACGCTTCTCGATTCCTGCTGTGGTTTTGCCACCCACAGCTGCCTGGACAGCAGGCAGGGCTACACCACGCTCGAGATCAAGGTCGCCTACCACCGGGCCATGACCGTGGACACCGGGCCGGTGGAGGCCGAGGGCAAGGTGCTGACGATCGGCCGGCGGGTCGCCTTCGCCGAGGGCCGGCTGGTGGATGCGCAGGGCCGGCTGTTGGCCTCGGCGACATCCACCTTGCTCGTGTACGAACTGCGCGCGGACTCCTAGCGCCGGAGGCGCCGCGCCGCACTTGGCCCATACAGCGAACAACACCCCGGCCTGGGCAGCGGTGCCTGCGCGGTAAACTGTCCGCAGTCGCTGCGGAGTCCCCATGTCCCAACCTGAAAACCCCACCGCCGCCGATGCGGCCACCCAGCTCGCGCATGCGAGTGCCTTGCAGCGCGCCGGCCAGCATGAACAGGCTGCCGAAGCACTGGCAGCACTGGTCGCGCACGCGCCTTCCGGCCCGGCATGCTTCCAGCTCGGCGCCAGCCAGCAGGCCCTCGGGCGCCTTGAACTGGCGCTGGTCGCGTTCAAGCAGGCTCGACAGCTGCTGCCGATGCGGCCGGAGCCCATCCTGGCCCACGGCCGGGTGCTGTTTGCATTGCGACGGTTTTCGCAGGCATTGCTGGATTTCGACGCCGTTCTTGCCGTGGATGCGCGCAATTTCCCGGCCACCGTCGGCAAGGGCAATGCGCTGGCCCGGCTGGGCAGGACCGAGGAGGCGCTGTCCTGCTACGACGCCGCGCTGGCGATCGATCCGGCGGCGGTGGAATTGCACAACAACCGCGGTGCTGCCCTGCGCGACCTCAAGCGCTACAGCGAGGCCGCGGAGGCCTTCGGCCGCCTGCAGGCGGCGCGCCCCGACTATCCCTACGCGGCCAGCAACAAACTGCATTCCCAGGTCTATGCCTGCGACTGGCGCGACTACGACGCGCAAGCGGCTGCCATCGAGGCCGGCGTGCGCGCCGGCGAGCAGGTGGACGTGCCGTTCTCCTTCCTGGCGATCTGCGACGCGCCCGACGCGCAGCTGCTGTGCGCGCAACGCTACGTGGCCGACTTCCACCCGCCGCAGCCGACCTCGCCTCCCGCCCCGCCGCGCGCGCTCGATGGGCGGATCCGCGTCGCCTACCTGTCGGCGGACTTCCATGACCACGCCACCAGCTACCTGATGGCGGAACTGTTCGAGCTGCACGACCGCGATCGCTTCGAGTTGACCGCGCTGTCGTTCGGCCCGGACAGCGACGGCCCGATGCGGCGCCGGCTACTGCCCTGCTTCGACGCCTTCCTGGGCGCGCGCCGGCTGGGCGATGGCGTAGCGGCCCGGGTGTTGCGCGAGCGCGGAATCGATATCGCGGTCGACCTGAAGGGCTTCACCACCGGAAACCGCGCGGGCATCCTGGCCCGGCGCGCGGCGCCGGTGCAGGTGAGTTACCTGGGCTATCCGGGCAGCATGGGAGCACCCTACATCGACTACCTGCTGGCGGACCGCATCGTCGCCCCGCCCGGCCACCAGGCGCACTACAGCGAACGCCTGGTGCAACTGCCGGACAGCTACCAGGTCAACGACCGGCGCCGCACGATCGCGCCGCCGACCCTGGATCGCAAATCGGCCGGCCTGCCGGCGCGCGACTTCGTGTTCTGCTGCTTCAACAACAGCTACAAGATCACGCCGACGGTGTTCGCCGCCTGGATGCGCCTGCTCAAGCGCGTGCCGGGCAGCGTGCTCTGGCTGATCCAGGACAACCTCGATGCCAGTCGCGCGCTGCGCGCGCAAGCGAACCTGGCGGGCATCCAGCCGTCGCGCCTGGTGTTCGCGCCGCGCCTGCCGCTGCCCGAGCACCTCGCGCGCCATGCGCTGGCCGACCTGTTCCTGGACACGCATCCCTGCAACGCGCACACCACGGCCAGCGATGCACTGTGGGCCGGGCTGCCCGTGTTGACGCGCGTTGGTGGGGCCTTCGCAAGCCGCGTCGGCGCCAGCCTGGTGTCGGCGGCAGGCACGCCGGAGATGGCCTGCGCGGACCTGGCGAGTTACGAAGCCAAGGCCCTGGCCCTGGCGCGCGACCCCGCTGCGCTCGCGGCGATCCGGGCGCGGCTGCAGGCTGGGCGCGACAACGCCGCGCTGTTCGACACCGACCGCTTCCGTCGCGCGATCGAGTCTGCGTTCAGCACCATGCACGAGCGCCGGCTCGCGGGGCTGCCGCCCGCGGCGTTTTCCGTGACGGCGTCCGAGCTTCCTGCCGCGGGCGCGTGACCATCGGCAGGTGCGGCCAGCGATCCTCGATGCGATTCTCCCTGCTCAACAGGAGAGACAGCACGATGAGAATGATGAACGCGCAGGGCCTGGTCCTTGCAATGGGCCTTGCCACCGCCGGTTTCGCGGCAGCGCAATCGCCCACCGCCAACATCGCCGGTGAGGGCAAGCCGGGCGATGTCGCCCTGATCCAGAGCCCGGACACGGGTTTCAGCCGCGAAGTGAAGGTCAAGGGCAACGGCCGCTACCAGCTGCGCAACCTCCCGCCCGGGAGGTTCTCGGTGACCCTCAAGCACGCCGACGGCACCAGCGATGCGCCGAAATTGGTGAGCTTGCGCGTGGGCTCCACCGCCCGCGTCCAGTAATCGCAGGCGCGTGGAAGCAGAACGCCCGGCTTGCGCCGGGCGTTCCTGTTTGCGGGCATGACGAACCTGCGCGTCAGGCAAACGGATCGCGCAGCACCGCCGTCGCAACGCGAGTCGACGGACCTCGCTTCCAACGCGTCACGCGAACGGATCGCGCAGCACCATCGTTGCATCCCGGTCCGGCCCGGTCGAGACGATCGCCAGCGGGCAGCCGACCAGTTCCTCCAGGGCGCGCAGGTAGGCGCGCGCCGCGGCGGGTAGCCTGCCGAACTCGGTGATTCCGGCGGTGTTTTCGGTCCAGCCCGGGAATTCCAGGTACACCGGCTCGCATTCGTCCCAGCCGTCGGCGTCGAGCGGCGCGTATTCGGTCTGCTTGCCGCGATACTTGTAGGCGATGCACATCTTCAGCGTCGGCATGCCGTCCAGCACGTCCAGCTTGGTGATGCACAGGCCGGTGATGCCATTGATCGCGACCGCGCGCTTGAGCGCGACGATGTCGATCCAGCCGCAGCGGCGCGGCCGCCCGGTGGTGGCGCCGAACTCGGCGCCACGCTTGCGGATGTCCTCGCCGACCGCGTCGTGAAGCTCGGTCGGGAACGGGCCGCTGCCCACGCGCGTCGCGTAGGCCTTGGCGATGCCGAGCACGTAGTCGATCGCGTCCGCGCCGACGCCCGTGCCCGCCAGCGCGCCACCGATGGTGGTGTTGCTGGAGGTGACGTACGGATAGGTGCCGTGGTCGATATCGAGCAGCGAGCCCTGCGCGCCTTCGAACATCACCCGCTCGCCCTTCTTGCGCAGGTCGTGCAATAGCCCGGCGACGTCGGCGACCATCGGCTTGACGTAGGCGCCGAACTCCAGCGCCTCGTCCAGCGTCTTCTGGAAATCGATTGCTTCCACGTTGTGGAATTTGGTCAGCACGAAGTTGTGGTACTCGAGCACCTCGCGCAGCTTGTCGGCGAGTTCCTTCGGGTACTGCAGGTCCGCCACGCGCACGCCGCGGCGCGCGACCTTGTCCTCGTAGGCCGGGCCGATGCCGCGGCCCGTGGTACCGATGGCCTTGCCGCCGGCGGCCTTTTCGCGCGCTTGGTCCAGGGCGATGTGGTACGGCATGATCAGCGGCGTCGCCGGGCTGATCTTGAGCCGCGAGCGCACTTCCACGCCGGTCGCCTCGAGCTCGCCGATTTCCTTCTGCAGGGCCGCCGGCGACAGCACCACGCCGTTGCCGATCAGGCACAGCGCGCCTTCGCGCAGGATGCCGGACGGAATCAGGTGCAGGACGGTCTTGTGGCCGCCGATGACGAGCGTGTGGCCGGCGTTGTGTCCGCCCTGGAAGCGCACGACCGCGCCGATCCGCTCGGTCAGCAGGTCGACGATCTTGCCCTTGCCTTCATCGCCCCACTGGGCCCCGAGTACGACGACTGACTGACCCATGGCGCGACTCCCTTCGAACGACGGTCCGGCGCCGCGCCCGTGCAGGGCCGCAGACGCAGCGAAGCCGGAGAGGTCCCCGGCTTTGGCCAATTATACGCCGGCCGCCGCCGGCCGGCAGTATCGGGCCTGAAGGGCCTAGTGGCTGTCCTTGCCGAAGTAGCGAAGGAATTCCGAGTCGGGCTCCAGCACCATCGTCGTCTTTCCGTCAGCCAGCGACTGCCGGTAGGCCTCGAGGCTGCGGTAGAAGGCGTAGAACTCGGCGTCCTGCCCATAGGCCGCGGCGCCGATCTCGGCCGCCCGGCCATCGCCCTCGCCGCGCTGGACCTGTGCATCGCGCTCGGCGTCGGCCAGCAGCACCTGGCGCTGCCGCTCGGCCTCGGCCCGGATTCCCTCGGCACCCTGCTGGCCCTCGGCGCGCAGCTGGTTGGCCACGCGGGTGCGCTCGGCGCGCATGCGGTTGAATACCGACGGCAGGATCTCGCTGTCCTGGGGCAGGTTGATCTTCTTGATCCGCACGTCCAGCACCTCGATGCCCAGGGTGGACGCACCGACATTGATGTTCTTCAGCAGCCGCCCGGTCAGGTCCGAGCGCCCGCTCGCCACCACCGCCGCCAGCGAGAGCTGGTTGATCTCGTTGCGCAGCGCGTTCTTCACGATCGGGGTCAGGCGCGCCTTGGCCGCTTCCTCGTCGCCGCCACTGGCGGCGCGGTAGAAGGTGGTGACGTTGCTGATCCGCCACTTGACGAAGAAGTCGATCTCGACGTCCTTCTTCTCCGCCGTCAGGTAGCGCTCCGGCGCGTCGTCGAGCGAGAGGATGCGGCGGTCGAAGCGGCGCACCTCCTCCACCATCGGCACCTTGAAATGCAGGCCGGGCTGGAGGTTGCTGCGCACGATCTTGCCCAGGTTGAGCACGATCGCGGTCTGGCTCTCGTTGACGATGAACATCGAGCCCATGGCCGCGACGACGGCCACCACGCCGAGGATCAGGAGTGTCGTCAGGTTGCGCATGTCAGCGGCCCTCCGTGCGGCCATCGGCGCGCGGGGGTCGCGGGTCGTCGCTGGCGGGTGTGTCGGCGGCGGCCGCGGCGCCTGCGCGCACCGGCGCCAACTGCGAGACCGGCGGCGTGGACGGCGCGCCGCTGCCCTGCAGGGGCAGGTAGAAGACATTGTTGTTGCGGCTGGCGATCACCTTCTGGTTCGCCGCCAGGACCTGCTGCATGGTCTCCAGGTACAGGCGCTTGCGGGTGACCTCGGGGCTCTTGCGATATTGCCCGACCAGCAGGGTGAAGCGCTGCGCATCGCCCTCGGCCTTGGCGATGGTGGCGGCGCGGTAGCCCTCGGATTCGGCCTTGATCCGCTGCGCGGCGCCGCGCGCCTCGGGGACGATCTTGCTGGCGTAGGCCTGGGCTTCGCTCTCGATCCTGTTCTTGTCCTCGCGGGCGCTGATCGCGTCGTCGAAGGCGCGCTTCACCTCCTCCGGCGGGCGGGCGTTCTGCAGCGTGAATTCGGTGACCTTCAGGCCGGTCTTGTACAGGTCCAGCGACTCCTGCAGGTGCTGCTTGGCGGCCACGATCAGGCGGCTGCGTTCGAACAGCACGGTATCCATGGTGTTGTTGCCGACCACCTCGCGCACCGCGCTCTCGGCGGCGTTCTGCAGGGTCTCGCGACCCTGGCTGAGCTTGCCGTCGATGCTCAGGTCATCGCGGAAGCCGAACAGGAACAGGCGCGGGTCGCTGACCTGGTACTGGGCGTTGAAGCGGATGTCAACGATGTTCTCGTCCTTGGTCAGCACGCGCACCTGGTCGTCGAGCTGCTCGATCTTGGTCGCATCGATCATGGTCACCGACTCCACCGGCCAGGGCCACTTGAAGTTGGCGCCCGGGGTCATGATCCGGTTGAACTGGCCGAAGCGCAGCACCACGCCGCGCTGGCGCTCGTCGACCAGCTTGAAACTGTTGAACGCGACCGCGATGACCAGCACGGCCAGCACCATGGCCAGCGGATTGCCGCCGCCGCCACTGAACATGTCGCGCAAGCGCTGCGCCAGGCCATCGAGCCCGCCACCCGGCCCCCGTGATCCCCAGGGGTTCTGATTGCCCTTCCCGGGCTGGTTCCAGGCCATGCGTGCTCCGTCAAACGCCGTTTCGGGCGCGATTGTTGGGTCTCAAGGATTGTAGGTAGGGGCGGAAGGCGCCACAAGCAAGAGCGGATGCAGCAGATGCCCGCCGGATTCCTGGGCCAGCCGCTCGGCGATGGACAGCGGCATGTCCAGTTCCAGCCGCCAGCCCGCCTCGTCGGCATCCTCCGCGCGGATGACACCGGCGGCGTGCAGGCGGGCGCGCAGGCGTCCTTCGCCCGGGCCCAGGCGCAGTTCGCCAGCGATGCGGCGCTCGGCGAAACGGCGCGACAGGGCCGCGCGCAGCAGGTCGAGCCCCACGCCGTCGCGCGCCGACAGCCAGATCCGCTCGCGCGGCGGGTCGTCGCCGGACGCGGCATCGAGCGTATCGGCGCCGGGCGCGACGTCTTCGAGCCGGTCGATCTTGTTGAAGGCCAGCACCTGGGGGATGTCGCCCGCGCCGATCTCCGCCAGCACGGCGTCAACCTGGGCGATGCGTTCGTCGCGGCGCGGGTCGGCGGCATCCACCACATGCACCAGCAGGTCCGCATCCCGCGCTTCGGACAGCGTCGAGCGGAACGCGGCCACGAGGTCGTGCGGCAGGTCGCGCACGAAGCCGACGGTATCGGACAGCGCGACCGGCGTTTCGCTGCCCGCCAGCCGGCGCACGGTCGGATCGAGCGTGGCGAACAAACGGTCCTCGGCCAGTACGGCCGAACCGGTCAGCGCGTTGAACAGGGTCGACTTGCCGGCATTGGTGTAGCCGACCAGGGCCACCCGCGGGACCTGGTTGCGGATCCGGGCGCGGCGCATCTGGGTGCGCTGCACCTCGACCTTGTCCAGCCGCGCTTCCAGTGCCTCGCGGCGCTTCTGCAGCAAGCGGCGATCGGTCTCGAGGCGTGTCTCGCCCGGGCCGCGCATTCCGATCGAACCGCCGCGCTGGCTGTCCAGGCCCGTGTGGGCGCCAACCAGGCGCGCCGCCACGTGCTTGAGCTGGGCCAGTTCCACCTGCAGCTTGCCTTCGTGGCTGATCGCGCGCTGCGCGAAGATGTCCAGGATCAGGCCGGTGCGGTCGACCACGCGACGCTCGAGGTGCTTGGCCAAATTGCGTTCCTGCACCGGGCTCAGCGCCCGGTTGAACAGGACCACCTCGGCGTCGCTGGCCTGGCAGGCGGACAGGATCTCGTCGAGCTTGCCGGTGCCGACGTAGTGCGCCGAATGCGGGCGCTCGATCGGGGCCAGCACGGTGCCCACCACCTCGGCACCCGCGGACCGGGCCAGCTCGGCGAACTCCTCGAGCAGCGCCTCGTCCTGCCGCCCGCGCGGGAAGGGCTGGACCAGCAGCGCGCGTTCGCCGCTGGAGCGCGGCGCAGTCCTTGCCTGGGTCAAGTGCTCAGGCGCCCGGGGCGCCGTCGCCCTCGTCCGATTCGTCGCCCGCGGGCGCGACTTCGCCGCCGCCCGGGCCCATGCGCACGTTGCGCGCGGGCACGACGGTGGAGATGGCGTGCTTGTAGACCATCTGGCTCACGGTGTTGCGCAGCAGCACCACGAACTGGTCGAAACTCTCGATCGTGCCCTGCAGCTTGATGCCGTTGACTAGGTACACGGCCACCGGCACGCGCTCGCGGCGCAGGGCATTGAGGAAGGGATCCTGCAGGGACTGGCCTTTGGTCATCTTGGACTCCGGTATTTATTGTTATTCCGCGCCAAGGGGGCGCGATCCGCGGCCAAAGGGTCCAGGCCGCCAAGCCCCGCGAGTCTACACCGCCCCCCGGCTCAGCCGCGAGCCAGGAACCGGCCCAGCGCCTGGTCCAGCGCCGGTCGTTCACGCTGCGGGTCCAGCCAGCGGGCGTCGAACTCCCCACGCAACCAGGTCAGTTGCCGCTTCGCCAGCTGGCGCGTCGCGGCGATCGCCTGCTCGCGGAATCCGGCGGCATCCGAGCCGCCAGCGAGGTGGACCCAGGCCTGCCGGTAACCGACTGCGCGAATGGCAGGAAGTTCCGCATGCAGGCGCGGATTCGCGCGTAGCGCCCGCACTTCGTCGAGGAAGCCGCGCGCCAGCATCGCGTCGAACCGCGCCGCGATGCGTGCGTGCAGTTCGCCGCGGTCGGCCGGGGCCAGCACCAGCTTGAGCACCCGGAACGGGAACCGGCGCCGCGGCGCCGCCTGCCAATGGCTGATCGGCTGGCCGGTGAGCGCGTGCACCTCCAGCGCGCGGCTGATGCGCTGCGGATCGGTGGCATGGATGCGCGCGGCGGCGCTCGGATCGACCCGCGCCAGCTCGGCGTGCAGCGCCGCCCAGCCTTCCTCGGCGCCGCGCGCGCGCAGGGCCTCGCGCAGGGCCGGATCGGCTTCGGGCATCGGCGACAGGCCGTCGAGCAAGGCACGGAAGTAAAGACCGGTACCGCCGGCCAGCAGGGGAATGCGTCCGCGTGCCGCGAGTTCGCGCATTGCCTCGAGCCCCTCGCGGGCGAAGTCCGCCGCCGAATAGGGCTGGTCGGGATCGCGCACGTCGATCAGCCGGTGCACGATACCGGCGCGTTCGACGGCATCGGGCTTGGCCGAGCCGATGTCCAGCCCGCGGTAGACCAGCGCGGAATCCACGCTGATCACCTCCGTGTCAAGTCGTCGCGCCCAGTCCAGGGCCAGTGCCGTCTTGCCCGAGGCGGTGGGTCCCATCAATGCAATCGCGGGCGGCCGCGCGTCCTGCATCGCGATCAGGCGCCGTCGCGGTGCAACTGGCCGCGCACCTCGTCAAAGGCCTCCAGCATCGCCGGCGAGGGCGCCGGGCCGGCCAGGCTGGCGATGACGATGGCGAGGCTGGCGAACACGAAGCCGGGCACCATTTCGTACAAGCCGAACCAGCCAGCCTGCTTCCACACGAGCACGGTCACCGCGCCCACGACCATGCCCGCCAGTGCGCCGTTGCGGGTCATGCGCTTCCAGCCCAGCGAGAACAGCACGACCGGCCCGAACGCGGCACCGAAGCCCGCCCAGGCATAGCTGACCAGGCCGAGCACGCGGCTGTCCGGGTCGGACGCCAGCCAGATCGCCAGCAGCGCCACCAGCAGCACGGTGAGCCGCCCGACCCAGACCAGCTCGCGCTGGTTGGCGGCGGGCCGCAGGAAGCCCTTGTAGAAGTCTTCCGTGAGCGCGCTCGAGCAGACCAGCAACTGGCAACTGAGCGTGCTCATGATCGCGGCCAGGATCGCCGAGAGCAGCACGCCGGCGATCCAGGGATTGAACAACAGGCCGGACAGCGCGATGAACACGCGCTCCGGATTGGCCTTGACCATCCCGGCCTGGTCCGGATGTGCAGTGAACCAGGCGATGCCCAGCAGCCCGACTGCGACGGCGCCGGCCAGGCACAGCACCATCCAGGTCATGCCGATGCGCCGCGCCGCCGGGATGGCCGCGCCCGATTCCGCCGCCATGAAGCGCGCCAGGATATGCGGCTGGCCGAAATAGCCCAGGCCCCAGGCCATCAGCGAGACGATGCCGACGAGGCTGGCGCCCTTGAACAGGTCGAGGTTGCCGGGATTGGCCTGTTCGATGAGGGCCACGCTGGCCGCCGGGCCGCCACTGGCGATCATCACCACCATCGGCGTCAGCAGCAGGGCGAAGATCATCAGCGACGCCTGCACGGTGTCGGTCCAGCTCACCGCGAGGAAGCCGCCGACCACCGTATAGGCGATGGTGGCCGCCGCGCCCAGCCACAGCGCCTGCGCATACGGTACCTGGAACATCGCCTCGAACAGGCGCGCGCCGGCGACGATGCCGGAGGCACAGTAAACGGCGAAAAATACAAGAATCACGATCGCCGACAGCACCCGCAGGATCCGGCTGCGGTCTTCGAACCGGTGGGTGAAGTAGTCCGGCAGGGTCAGCGCATTGGCGGTGCGCTCGGTGTACACCCGCAGCGGCGCAGCCACGTATTTCCAGTTGCACCAGGCGCCGGCGACCAGGCCGATCGCGATCCAGCTTTCGGACAGGCCGCCCGAGTACAAGGCGCCGGGCAGGCCAAGCAACAGCCAGCCGCTCATGTCGGACGCGCCCGCCGACATCGCGGTGACAAAGCTGCCGAGCGAACGCCCGCCCAGGATGTAGTCGTCCAGGCTGCGGGTGTGCCGCCATGCCGCGAAGCCGATGCCGAGCATGCCCAGGATGTAGATGGCGAAGGTGATGTACAGCGGCGAACTGGGCGTCATGCGCGCGGCTCCGGCAAGGGTCGGGGGAGCTTAGCGCGAGCCGGCCCATCAGTGCCCGGCTGGCTTATGCTTGCGCGATGGCCCGACTCAAGTCCGTCGCCTTCCTGCTGGTCTTCCTGGTGCCGCTGCAGATGCCGCTGGCGGCCTGGCTGGGCCAGCGCAGCGGCCTGCCCGGACTGATGGCCTGGTTCCCGCTGTTGTTCCTGTTCGTGCTGCTTCCCGCGGCGGACTACCTGCTTGGCCACGATCCTGCCAACGTGCCGGCCACCGGCGAAGCCGCGGTCGCGAAATCATCCTGGTTCCGTGCGCTCACCCTGCTCGCCTTGCCGGTGCAGCTTGCCTTGCTGGCCTGGTCCGCGCATTGGTTCGTGCACGCGGGCTACGGCATCGCGGGCAGCGCGGGATGGCTGCTCTCGCAGGGACTGGTCGGCGGCATCCTCGCCATCAACACGGCGCACGAGCTCATCCACAAGGACGGCAGGCTCGAGCCGTGGGCGGGCGGGGTCCTGCTGGCCAGCGTCGGCTACCAGGGATTCAAGGTCGAGCACCTGCGCGGCCACCACGTGCATGTGTCCACGCCGGAGGACGCGTCCAGCGCCCGCTTCGGCCAATCGCTTTGGCATTTCCTGCCGCGCGCCCTGGTGCGCAACACGGCCAGTGCCTGGCGGCTGGAAACGGAACGCTTGCGAAAGCTCGGGCGCGCGCCAGTGTCCTGGCGCAACGAACTGGCGTGGTGGACGGCCCTGTGGCTGGGCTTCGCGATCGCCTTCGCGCTGTGGCTCGGCCCGTTGGGCCTGGCCTTCTTCCTGCTGCAGGGCCTGTTCGCGGCCGGATCGCTGGAAATCATCAACTACATCGAGCACTACGGACTGGAGCGCCGCAAGCTGCCCGACGGCCGCTACGAGCGCACCACCCACCTGCACTCGTGGAACTCGGACTACGCGCTGTCGAACCTCATGCTGTTCCAGCTGCAGCGGCACTCCGACCACCACGCCTTTCCCAAGCGCCGCTACGCGATCCTGCGCCACCAGCCTCAAGCACCGCAGTTTCCCGGTGGGTACTCGGCGATGTTCGTGCTGGCGCTGTGCCCGCCGCTGTGGCGGCGCGTGATCGATCCGCGGGTCCAGGCGTTCCGGGCCGCAGTGAGTCCAGCCACGCCGTAGGCGCGCGGTGCGACCGGGCTCAGTCGTCGTCAGGCCAGCGGATGCCCGGGGGCACCGGCTTGCCGCGCGGCAGAGGAACCGCCGATACCGCCTGCCACACCTTGAGGGCATCCACGGTCGCGGCCACATCGTGCACGCGCACGATCGCCGCACCGTTCTGCACGGCAACCAGCGCGGCGGCCACCGAGCCGTGCACCCGGCCCGCGGCGTCGCGCCCGGTGAGCGCGCCGATCATTCCCTTGCGCGACAGCCCGGCCAGCACCGGCACGCCGAGTTCGGTGAAGCGTCGCAGTTGCGCCAGCAATGAAAGATTGTGCTCAAGCGACTTGCCGAAGCCGAAGCCCGGATCCACCAGCAGTTTCTTCTTCGCGATGCCGGCCATCTCGCAGGCGAAGATGCGCTGGGTGAGGAAGCCGTGTACCTCGGCGACGACATCGTCATAGAACGGTGCGTCCTGCATGGAGCCCGGATCGCCCTGCATGTGCATCAGGCAGACCGGCACGCCGAGCGCCGCGGCAGCGTCGAGCGCACCGTCGGCGCGCAGCGCGCGCACATCGTTGATCAGGCCCGCGCCGGCGGCGACGGCGGCACGCATCACCTCCGGATTCGAGGTGTCCACCGAGATCGGCAACGGACAGGCGCGCGCCAGCGCCTCGATCACGGGGATCACGCGGGCCAGTTCGAGGTCCACGGGGACCATTGACGCGCCCGGCCGGGTGGATTCACCGCCAACGTCCAGGATGTCCGCGCCCTCCGCGGCCAGGGCGAGTGCGTGCGCGATGGCCGAGGCGGTGTCGGCGTGCGCGCCGCCATCGGAGAACGAATCCGGCGTGACGTTGACGATGCCCATCACGCGCGGGCGGTCGAGCATCAACTTGCGCCCGGCGCAGTCAACGAAAGGCGTTGTATCGAACATTGGCTGCTCCGCTGCGGTGTGCACGGATCATAGCCGCGGCGCGGGCGGGGCCAAAGGAAAAGCCGGGCGAGCCCGGCTTTTGCAGGTTGCCCATGGCGTCGCCGTATCAGACCTGCGGTGCGGGCCCGCCGATGGTGCCGGTGCCCGGGCCCAGCGAGTCCTTGCTGGTGCGGCCGGTCTTGGCCCAGTCGGCCGGCGGGCCGGGGCGGCGGCCTTCCATCACGGCGTCGATCTGGCTGGCATCGATCGTCTCGTAGGCCAGCAGGGCCTCGGCCATGATGTGCAGCTTGTCCAGGTTGTCGGCGAGGATCGTCTTGGTGCGCTGGTAGGCGCGGTCCAGGATGATGCGCACGACCTCGTCGATCTTGCGCGCGGTGTCGTCGGACACGCTCTTGGTCTGGCTGACCGAGCGGCCCAGGAACACCTCCTCCTCCTCGTCGCCGTAGGCGATCGGGCCCATTTCATCCGACAGGCCCCACTTGGTGACCATGTTGCGGGCCATCTTGGTCGCGCGCTCGATGTCGTTGGACGCGCCGGTGGTGACCTTGTCGGCGCCAAAGATCAGTTCCTCGGCCACGCGGCCGCCGTACAGCGAGCACAGCTGCGATTCGATCGCGACCTTGTTGTAGCTGTACTTGTCGCCTTCAGGCAGGTACATGGTCACGCCCAGCGCGCGGCCGCGCGGGATGATGGTGACCTTGTACACCGGGTCGTGCTCGGGGACGCTGCGGCCGACGATGGCGTGGCCCGCCTCGTGGTAGGCGGTGAGCGTCTTCTCGGTTTCGCTCATCGCCATCGAGCGGCGCTCGGCACCCATCATGATCTTGTCGCGCGCCTTGTCGAAGTGCTCCATGCGCACGTCCTTGGCGTTTTCCCGCGCCGCGAACAGCGCCGCCTCGTTGACCAGGTTGGCCAGGTCGGCGCCGGAGAAGCCGGGCGTGCCGCGGGCGATGGTCATCGCATCGACGTCCACGTCGAGCGGGACCTTGCGCATGTGCACTTTCAGGATCTGCTCGCGGCCCTTCACGTCAGGCAGGTTCACCACCACCTGGCGGTCGAAGCGGCCCGGGCGCAGCAGCGCGGGGTCGAGCACGTCGGGACGGTTGGTCGCGGCGATGATGATCACGCCCTCGCCGCCCTCGAAGCCGTCCATCTCGACCAGCAGCTGGTTCAGCGTCTGCTCGCGCTCGTCGTGGCCGCCGCCCAGGCCGGCGCCACGATGCCGGCCGACGGCGTCGATCTCGTCGATGAAGATGATGCAGGGCGCGTGCTTCTTGCCCTGCTCGAACATGTCACGCACGCGCGAAGCGCCGACGCCGACGAACATCTCGACGAAGTCGGAGCCGGAGATGGAGAAGAAGGGCACTTTCGCCTCGCCCGCGATGGCCCTCGCAAGCAAGGTCTTACCCGTGCCCGGCGAGCCGACCATCAGCACGCCGCGCGGGATGCGCCCTCCCAGCTTCTGGAACTTGCCGGGATCGCGCAGGAACTCGACCAGTTCGGCGACTTCCTCCTTGGCCTCGTCGCAACCGGCGACGTCGGCGAAGGTCACCTTCACCTCGTTCTCGCCCTGCATCTTGGCGCGCGACTTGCCGAAGGTCATGGCGCCGCGGCTGCCACCCTGCTGCATCTGCCGGATGAAGTAGACGAAGATGCCGATGAACAGCACGTAGGGCAGGAAGGTGGCCAGGATCGCCCAGATGGAGGGCCGGTTGTCCGGCTTGGCCTGGTCGATCTCGACGTTGTGGTGGACCAGGTCGTTCACCAGGTCCTTGTCGTAGGGACCGAAGGTGACGCCCTTGCTGCCGTCGGCGCGTTCGAAGGCGAGCACGGTGGTGCCTCCGCGCTCCGACTCGTCGGTGAACTCGACCTTGCGCACCTTGTCGGTGTCCACTTCGGCCAGGAAGCTGGAGTAGGTGACTTCCTGCGGGGTGCCGCCCTGCGGGCGCGAGAAGGCCTGGAACACGGTCATCAGGACCAGTGCGACGGCCAGGGTCACCAACAGGTTTTTCACGAGGTCATTCATCCACGTTTCCAAAAGCCGCGCCCGGGCGCGAGGGGGGTCCAGCGTGTCGTCCGGCGCCGGGGTTCATTGCCGCTTTCCCGTCGCCAGCGCATATACCTCGTTGGAGCGCCGGCGGGAGGCGGCCGGTTTGCGGATCGACAGCTTGGTGTAACGCCGCTTGAGGTCGGCGACGAAGGCGTCGAAGCCCTCGCCCTGGAACAATTTGATCAGGAAATCGCCGTTGTGCCTGAGATGCACGCCGGCAAAATCCCGAGCCAGTTCCGACAGATACATCGCCCTTGCCTGGTCCACGGTGTCCACCCCGGTCATATTGGGGGCCATGTCGGAAAGCACAAGGTCAACCGGCGTTTCGCCGAGGGTGGCTTCCAGCCGGGACAATGCCTCCGCCTCTCTGAAATCGCCGTGAATGAATTCGACGCCGGCGATCGGCGGCATCTCCAGGATGTCCATGGCCAGCACCCGGCCATCATCGTTGCCCTGGCGGTCGCGCAGCGCCGCGCGCAGCACCTGGGACCAGCCGCCGGGGGCCGCGCCCAGGTCGACCACCACCATGCCCGGCTTGAGCAGCTTGCCGCGCTCGACCAGTTCCTCCAGCTTGTAGGCGGCGCGCGAACGCATGCCGTCGGCCTGGGCCTTCTTCACGAAGGGGTCGGAGAAGTGTTCCTTGAGCCAGCGCTGGCTGCTCTTGCTGCGGGTGGCCATCGGGCAAGGCCCTGGCGAAAGATGGCGCCATGATACCCTTCCGCCCCCGCAACCCACCGGCCCGATGGTCATGCCCACCCCGCTTTCCAACGCGCAAAAACGCTATCTGCGCGGCCTGGCGCACGATCTCAAGGCGATCATCCAGGTGGGCGCGAAGGGCGTGACGCCCGCACTGCTGGCCGAACTCGGGCTGGCGCTGGAGCAGCACGAGTTGGTGAAGGTGAAGGTCGCCGCCGAGGATCGCGAAACCCGCGATGCCTGGATCGAGGCGCTGGCCGCCGAGACCGATGCCGCCCTGGTCGGCCGCATCGGCCATACCGCCGTGCTGTACCGGCGCAGCGCCGACAAGCCATTGGTGATCCTGCCGCGGGACTGAGCCATGCAGCTGACCCAGGACAATTTCGACGTCCGCTACGTGCTGCGCAGCGCCGATGGCACCCTGGCCCGGGTCAACGAGCTGGAACTGCGCGAGAGTTTCTTCGTCACGCCCGACGAACTGGTCACCGCCTGGCCGCCCCGTTCGGTGGCCGCGCTGCAGCCGGCCGACCTCGAGCCCCTGCTGGCGCGGGCGCCGGCCGTCGTCCTGCTCGGCAGCGGCGAGCGCCTGCAGTTCCCGGCGGCCGCGGTGATGGCGGCCTGCCTGACCCGCGGGATCGGCATCGAGGTGATGGACAACGCCGCCGCGGCGCGCACCTTCAACCTGCTGGCCAATGAAGGGCGGCG
>JANXUD010000026.1 GCA_025352045.1 Gammaproteobacteria bacterium
GCGGCCTTCGGCACGGTGAGCATGGGCGGGCCGGTGATGGTCGGCATCAACCGCTACTCGTATGGCGACGGCGGCGACGCCGCAGCCGACCAGGAACTGGCGCAGTGGCAGGCCTGGTTTGCGAAGCACTTCCCGGCGCCGGACACGGCGGCAACGGGCGGGTAATCCGCTCGCCGCGAGGCTTGGGGGACGCGCGGGCGCGCCAACCGCGCGCCGACGGGCCGACCGCGCTACGCTGGCGGTCCCGAAGCCCGCGGAGCATCGCATGAAGGCATTCGTGATCGACCGGTTCGGCGGACCGCTGCACGCGGCCGACATGCCCAAGCCGCAGCCCGGCCGCGGCGACCTGCTGGTGCAGGTGCATGCGGCCAGCCTCAACCCGGTGGACTACAAGATCCGCGACGGCAAGCTGAAGGCGATCGTCACGTATCGGCTACCGCTGATCCTGGGCAACGACTTCGCGGGCGTGGTGGCCGCCGTTGGTGCGGATGTGCGGCAGTTCAAGGTCGGCGATGCGGTGTACGCGCGCGCCGACAAGGACCGCATCGGCAGCCTGGCCGAGTTCATCGTGGTGCGCGAGGACTCGGCCGCGCCCAAGCCCGCCACGCTCAGCATGGAGCAGGCCGCGGCGGTGCCATTGGTCGCGCTGACCGCACTACAGGCCTTCGACCGCGCTGGACTGAAGGCCGGGCAGAAGGTGCTGATCCACGCCGGCTCCGGCGGTGTCGGCACCGTCGCCATCCAGCTGGCCAAGCAGCGCGGCGCCTACGTCGCGACGACCACCAGCACCGCCAACGTCGGCTGGGTCCAGGCGCTTGGCGCCGACCGCGTAATCGACTACAAGACCGACGACTTCGCAACGGAGCTGCGCGACTACGACATGGTGTTCGACACCCTGGGCGGCGAGACCACGCAAGCATCGCTGGCCGTGCTCAAGCCCGGCGGGTGGCTGGTGTCGGTGTCCGGCCCGCCCGACCCCGGCTTCGCGCGGGAGTGGAAGCTGGGCTGGGTCAAGGAGCAGGTGATGCGGCTGCTGAGCATGCGGATCCGCAAACTCGCACGCCAGCGTGGCGTGAACTACGCGTTCCTGTTCATGCACCCGAGCGGTGCGCAGTTGCGCGAGTTGGGCGCGATGATCGACGCGGGCGCACTGCGTCCGGTGGTGGATCGGGTGTTTCCGTTCGAGGAGAGTGCGGAGGCGTTGGCGTACCTCGAGACTGGTCGGGCCAAGGGCAAGGTGGTGGTCCAGGTGCGCTGAGGCGTCGGAACCCGACCAGCGTGAGCGGCGGCGCAATCGGCCTTCTGGCATGATCGGCGGCGGGGAGGTCGCACGCTCTGGCGCGACCATGGGGCTGGTGCATGTCCTTCGTTGCCGAACTCAATCGTCGCAAGGTCTTCAAGGTCGGCGCGGCCTACCTCGTCGTGGCCTGGGTGCTGGTGCAGGCCGCATCGATCGGGTTCCCGGCCTTCGATGCGCCGCCATGGGCCTTGCGCATCTTCATCCTGTTCGCCCTGCTCGGCTTCCCGATCGCGTTGGCGTTGGCCTGGGTCTTCGACGTCACGTCCGTCGGCCTCCGCCTGGATCCGAACGTCAACGGCAACAAGCGCGTCTTCGCAGTGGCCTCTCTGTTCGTGGTGCTGGCGCTGGGCTGGTACTTCTACGGCCAGCCCAGCTTCCGCAAGGGCGACGCCACCACGCCCGCAAGCTATCCGGTGGCCGCCACCCATGCGCCCAGGAATTCCATTGCAGTCATGGCCTTCGATGACCTGAGCCCGGCGCACGACCAGGAGTATTTCTCCGACGGCATGTCCGAAGAGATCCTCAACGCCCTGGCCAAGGTGAAGGGGCTGAAGGTGATGGGGCGCGGTTCCTCCTTCGAGTACAAGGGCAAGAACGTCGGCGCCCGGCAGGTCGGCCAGGCGCTGGGCGTCGCGCACCTGCTGCAAGGCTCAGTGCGGCGGCAGGGCGACAAGCTGCGCATCAGTGCGTCATTGGTGCAGACCAGCGACGGCGCGCAGGTGTGGGCGCAGAGCTACGACGGCAACCTGGCCGACGTGTTCGCGCTGCAGGAAAGCTGCGCGCGCGACATCGCCGCGCAATTGAAGGTGACGCTGGCCGCCGGCGAACTGGTCGCCAAGGCCTCCGACAGTCCGCAGGCCTACGCCTTGTTCGTCGAGGCGCAGACGTTGGTGAACCGGCGCTTCGGCGACAGCTTGCCGCGTGCGCTGGTCCTGCTGCAGAAGGCCACGGCCCTGGATCCGAAGTTTGCCCGCGCGTGGTCGAAGCAGGCAGTGGCCTACGCCGTGCTGGCACAGTACACGGCCACCGACTGGGCGGCGAACTGGACGCTGTCCGATGCCGCGGCCCATCGTGCGCTCGCGCTCGATCCCAACGACGCCGAAGCCTACGCCGCGATCAGCTACAACGCCCTGTCCCAGCGTCGGTACGTGCAGATGGTCGAACCGATGCGCCGCGCACTCGCACTCGATCCCGACAATGGCTCGGTCGCGTTCTGGGCCTCGAACGAGACCTCGGCGATGGGGCGCACGAGCGCCGCCAGGACGCAGCTCGACGACATGCTCGCGCGCGATCCGCACAATCCCCTGCTGCTGTTCTACCAGGGCTTCATGCTATGGCGCCTGCACGACGTCGCCGGCTCCCGGGACATGGTGCGCCGGATCGGTAACGACCAGTACCCGTATGCGCAGATGATGCTTTCCTGGCACAGCGATGCGGCCGGCGATACGGAAAAGGCCGTCGCCCAGCAGGTGAACGCGTTCGCGCCGATCGAATCAGGGTTCACGCACGCTGAGCTGGAAACCCTGTTTCGGGGTGTCTTCCAGGGCGACGCGGCGAAAGCGGCTGCATTAAAGGTGCTCGACGCGCGATCTGGCAGCGGATGGGCGCCGACGCTGCTGTTGTACTTGGGCCAACCCAGCCGATCCTTCGCTGCGTTCGAGAAGGGCAAGACCGGGCTGTCGGATGCCTACCTCAACTGGCTGTGGCAACCCGAGGCGTGGTCGCGGAAGGCGCGCCAGGATCCTGCGTTCCCGGCCTTCGCCAAGCGCATCGGGATGCTCGACTACTGGAAGCAGAACGGCTGGCCGGACCTGTGCAAGCCCGCGCCCGCGCAGGGTCCCGACGCGCTCGCCTGCCAATGAGGTAAAACGTAGGGGCTTCGTCGCGGAACTGAAGCGCTGCGATCTCATTCGCTCGCGTCGCAACAGCGGGGTGCCCTATCGCCGAGTCAGGAGTGGAGGATCAACACCGAAGAGACGACGGCGGTCGTCGCAACCAGCAGGGCCATTGACCACTTGGGGATGACGTCCATTCCTACCGCATCGAACTTCGCCCAGGCGGAGGGATAGATGGACTCGTCTGCCAAGTAGGCGCCGACTTCAAATAGGCGATCATGTTTGTCGACACGGACAAGGATTCCGCGCAGCTCCTGGATCAGCCTCGACGCTTTCAGGATAAGCCAGCTGGCCGCGCCGGCCGCCACCACGAACACCGCGATCAGCATGATCTTCAGCGCAAGCGAGAGCTGGGATTTGTCGACGCCAAAGGTGGATACGCCAACGATCCCGGACGAAACAAGTATGCTGACTTCAAGGCAAAGCTTGTGCCAGTACATCATGTAGTCCGCGACAGTTGCACGCACATTGAGTGTCACGTCCTGCTTCAGCTTCAACTCTTCAAGATCCTGCACCATGTCGCTCGCCCCGATTATCGATGAGATTGCCTAGGCTCGCACATTTGTGCACGTGGCGGCTGGCGTGGCTAGATCCGAGCCCTGGCCGATCGCATGTGAAGGCGCTCGACACAACCGCGTTCGGGACTGAGCAACCCTTCGGACAGCTGGTGAAGACGGGTTTCGGGCGCGGGACCCTCTAATAATTCACACGCCGTACGAGCGCCGCCTCCCCTGTGAACCGCCCGTTCGAAACGCCATTCCGCTCGTGGCCTGCTCAGCCTTTTGCAGGCGAGGCCGGAGCTGCCCCCTTTGATTCTCCGAAGAAGGCCCGCACTTTTTTGGCCGTTTCAATTGTCCATTCGCGGCACGATGTGCAAGATGGAAGCGGTACCATCTCGCCCTTGTCGCCAACGATCAGCACCGTCATTCCGACATGCACTGGCCACACCTCCGCCCATTGGCTACGGCGCTTGCTGCTCGGGTCGTTGTAGTTGGCGTACGAGTAGATTTCGCCAATCTCGGACGGGTTGCCTTTGAACTGGATCTGCGGCGCGACTTTGTGGACGACCCGAACCGCAGTCTTCATGCGGATATGGTCGAAGTTACCGAGCTCGCCGTGCACGCGAGACTCAACGACGGTCCCTTCGTAAACGATCTGTGCCTTACGCAGTTCGGCTTCGAGCGAAAAGTCCATGCAGATCGCGCCAACGCCAGCTGGCACCAGCGCCGCAAACATTGCAATGCATGCGCCGCGGCCCATGCGTCCTCCCGGGGACGTGCTTGATCTGGCTGCCGGAGGCCGGAAGCTGCCCAGCGACTCGGGTCAAGCGCCTAGCGGATTGAGCTTCTCGACGTCGAGCTTGTATTCCTTTAGAGCCCGCGCGACGTCCTTGGAATTCATCTTCCCCTCCGCCGCCAAAGCAGCAATCGCCGCATGCGCGATGTAATAGCGATCTACTTCGAAGAATCGCCGCAGATTGGCCCGGGTATCTGAGCGGCCAAACCCGTCGGTTCCGAGCACCGTATAGCGCATCGGCACAAACGCCCGAATCTGGTCCGCGAATGCGCGGACATAGTCCGTTGCCGCAATCGCAGGCCCCGACCGCCCGCCCAGGCACTGCTCCACATATGACACCCGTGGTTCCGACTCCGGATGCATCCGATTCCACCGCTCGCAATCAAACCCATCCCGCCGCAGCTCGGTAAAGCTCGGGCAGCTCCAGATATCAGCCTTCACCCCGAAATCCTTGTCCAGCAACTCCGCAGCCGCAATCGCCTCCCGCAGGATCGTGCCGCTGCCCAGCAGCTGCACCCGCAACTCGCCCTTCTTGGGCTTGCCCGCATCCGTCAGCAAATACATGCCCTTCAAAATGCCCGGGGCCGCGCCCTCCGGCATCTCCGGATGCGCGTAGTTTTCGTTCATCAGGGTCAGGTAGTAGTACTCGTCGAGCTGCTCGGTGAGCATGCGCTTCATGCCTTCCTGCACGATCACCGCCACCTCGTAGCCGAAGGTCGGGTCGTAGGGGCGGCAGTTGGGGATCGCGCCCGCCAGCAGGTGGCTGTGGCCGTCTTCGTGCTGCAGGCCTTCGCCGTTGAGCGTGGTGCGGCCCGCGGTGGCGCCGAGCAGGAAGCCGCGCGCGCGCATGTCCGCCGCCTGCCAGGCGCTGTCGCCGATGCGCTGGAAGCCGAACATGCTGTAGTAGATGTAGAACGGCAGCATCGGCTGGTTGTTGGTGGAGTACGACGTTGCCGCCGCCATCCAGGACGAGAACGCGCCGGCCTCGGTGATGCCCTCTTCCAGCACCTGCCCGGCCGAATCCTCGCGGTAGAACATCAGCTGGTCGGCGTCCACCGGCTTGTACTTCTGCCCGAACGGGGCGTAGATGCCCAGCTGGCGGAACAGGCCTTCCATGCCAAACGTTCTGGCTTCATCAGCAACAATTGGCACGCAGCGCGGGCCCACCTGCTTGTCGCGCAGGATCACGCTCAGCGTCTGCACGAAGGCCATGGTCGTCGAGATCTCGCGGTCGCCGCTCGACTTCAGCAGGCGATCGAACGCGGCCAGCTCCGGCACGGGCAGCGAAAGGTCGGCCTTCGCGCGACGCTGCGGCAGTGAGCCGCCAAGTGAAGCCCGGCGCGCCTTGAGGTACTGCATCTCCGGCGAATCCTCGGCCGGTTTGTAGAAGTCCAGACGGGCGACCTGCTCGTCGGAGATGGGCAGCTGGAAGCGGTCGCGGAAGATCCCGACCGCCTCGGCGTCCATCTTCTTGGTGTTGTGCGTGGGGTTGAGCGACTCGCCGCTCGCGCCCATGCCGTAGCCCTTCACCGTCTTGGCCAGGATGACGGTCGGCTGGCCCTTGTGCGCAGTGGCGGCCGCGTACGCGGCATAGACCTTGTGCGGGTCGTGGCCGCCGCGGTTGAGCCGGCGGATGTCGTCGTCCGACAGGTTGGCGACCAGACGCGCGGTTTCCGGGTACTTGCCGAAGAAATGCTCGCGCGTGTACGCGCCGCCGAAGGCCTTGCAGTTCTGGTACTCGCCGTCGACGGTTTCCATCATCAGCTTGCGCAGCACGCCGTCGGTGTCGCGGGCCAGCAGCGGATCCCAATACGAGCCCCACACCACTTTGACGACGTTCCAGCCGGCGCCGCGGAAGTTGCCTTCCAGTTCCTGGATGATCTTTCCGTTGCCGCGGACCGGGCCATCGAGGCGCTGCAGGTTGCAGTTGACGACGAACACGAGATTGTCCAGGCCTTCGCGGCCGGCCAGCGAGATCGCGCCCAGCGACTCCGGCTCGTCGGTCTCGCCGTCGCCCAGGAAGCACCAGATCTTGCGATCGGTCTTGGGCATCAGGCCGCGGCCTTCCAGGTACTTCCAGAAGCGTGCCTGGTAGATGGCGCTGATCGGGCCCAGGCCCATGGACACGGTGGGCGTCTGCCAGAAATCCGGCATCAGCCACGGGTGCGGATACGAGCTGATGCCCTGCCCATCCACTTCCATGCGGAAGTTGTCGATCTGTGATTCGCTGATGCGGCCTTCGAGGAAGGCGCGGCTGTAGATGCCGGGGCTGCTATGGCCCTGGATGTACAGCAGGTCGCCGGGATGCTCGGCGGTTGGCGCGCGCCAGAAATGGTTGAAGCCCACGTCATACAAGGTCGCACTGCTGGCGAAGGACGCAATGTGCCCGCCCAGCTCGCCCGGCTTCCTGTTCGCCCTCACGACCATCGCCATCGCGTTCCAGCGGATGATCGATCGGATCCGCCACTCGATATTGGCGTCGCCCGGCATGGCCGGCTCGAGCTGGGGCGGGATGGTGTTGATGTATTCGGTGGTCGGCTGGAACGGCAGCACCGCGCCGGCGCGGCGGGTCATCTCGACCATGCGCTCGAGCAGCTCGTGGGCGCGGTCCGGGCCGTCGTGGTCGAGCACGGCCTTGAGCGAGTCCAGCCACTCCTTGGTCTCGGCCGGGTCGCGGTCGTCGTCGCCGGGGATCTCGTTCAGCGCGTTCATGCCGTTCTCGATGCTTTCTCGTTGACCTGAAAGTTTAGCGCAGGGGGTCGGCGGGCGGGCCGGGGTGTTGACAGGCCCGGGGCGCGGGCCTATATTCACCTTTATGGGTGAATATCAAACCAACACGCGGCTCGACGACCTGTTCGGCGCCATCGCCGATCCGACCCGCCGCGCCATCCTCGACAGGCTGGCCCGCGGCGACGCCCGGGTCACCGACGTGGCCGCCGACTTCACCATCTCGCTCAACTCCGTGTCCAAGCATGTACGCATGCTCGAGCGCGCCGGACTGGTGTCGCGCACGGTGAAAGGCCGCGAGCACCTGCTCACCCTCAATCCCGAGCCCATGGACGAAGCGGCGCGCTGGATCGAGCACCACCGCCGGTTCTGGAACGACGCCCTGGCCCGCCTCGAGCAGTTCGTCACGAGCAAGACACCGCCACGCACACCGCCACGCACCCCACCCCGCAGGAGCCGCAAATGAACGCTGTCGTCAGTCCCGCCGTCGTTGAAGTCCGCCGCACCATCAAGGCCACGCCTGCCGCGCTGTTCCAGGCCTGGCTCGAGCCCGCCAGCATCGGCACGTGGATGCGTCCCTTCGATGGCACGCAGACAGACGCCACCATCGACGCGCGCGTTGGTGGCGGCTACACGCTCAACATGCACACGCCGCGCGGCGTGGTGGCGCACCATGGCGAGTACGTGCTGATCGAGCCGAACGCGAAGCTGGTGTTCACCTGGAATTCCCCGCACACCGGCGGCGATTCGCTGGTGACGGTCACCTTCACGCCCGTGAAGGGCGGCACCGAACTGGTCCTGGTGCACGAGAAGCTGCCCGCCGACAAGGTCAGTCCGCACAACGACGGCTGGAACAGCGGGCTGGACAAGCTGGTCGCCTTTGCCGAAGCGCGCAACCCGTGATGATCCTCACTACCTACGACTGGGTGCCCGACGGGCCGCGCGGCTATGTGCGCGACCTGCGCGTGCGCTGGGCGCTGGAAGAGGCCGCCATCCCCTACACCGTCGAGAGCACGTCGTTCCGCACGCGGGAGGCCGCGCACCTGAGGCACCAGCCGTTCGCGCAGGTGCCCTGGCTGACCGATGGCGACCTGTCGATCTTCGAGAGCGGCGCCATCCTGCTCCACCTCGGCGAGCGCAGCGAACAACTCATGCCCACGGATGCGAGCGGCCGCAGCGAGGTGACGGAATGGCTGTTCGCCGCGCTCAACTCGGTAGAGATGGCCAGCCTGCCCTGGACCATCTTCAAGTTCTCCGGCAATGCCGCGGACACGCCGGGATTCAAACTGCTCGACGGCTTCCTGCAGGGCCGCCTGCAGCGCATGGAGGCGGTGCTGGCAGGGCGCGAATGGTTGTCCGATGCGTTCTCCGTCGCCGACATCCTGATGTCGGACGTGCTGCGCCTGGTGCACCGGCTCGAGGGGCTGGCGGCCTTTCCCGCCTGTCGCGCCTACGTGGAGCGCGCAATGGCCCGCCCCGCCTTCGCCAAGGCGCTCGCGGACCAGATGGCCCACTTCGCCGCCGCGGATCCCGCCTGAGGAAGCGCGAGACGCGAATACGAGCGGCGCGCACTGTCCTGCGATCGGCACATTGCGCGTTGACTGACCCAAGTGCCAACGGGCGCCCGACCTGGAGCGCCCCCGATGCACGTCTCGACGACCCGCCGCCGTTTCCTCGTCGGCGCCACCGCCGCGGCCGCCGCGCTGCTGCTGCCGCTGCAATCGAAGCTCGCGCGCGCCATGCAGCTCCAGCCCGGCCGCAACTGGCAGCTGCCGACGCCCTGGGCGCCGCGCCAGTCCGACCGCCCGATGCCGAACGTCGACACCTGGCTGGCCAGCCATCCCAATGTGCGCGACGCGATCGTCTGGGAACGCAGCGATGGCGTGCGGGTGCCGTACAGCGCCTGGGGCCGCTCGCAGGGCGAGCTGGCACAGGCCTACGCCGATGCCTACCACGGCGTGCCGACCGGCCTGCCGAAGGTGCCGACCAACATCGGCAAGCCAGGGACGACGGTGCTGTCGGCCAGCGAGGCGTGGCATTTCTACCTCGCGCATGTCGCGCACAGCCTGGCCGTGGAACTGCGCGGCGACCTGCCCTGGTCGCTGACGAACATGCCCTGGCTGGAGCTGGCCGTGCTGTTCGACAGCAGCCAGTACTTCGACTGGAACCAGGCCGCCGGCGGCTACCAGCTTGGCAGCATGACCGGGTTCAGCACCTTCGCGCCGCCCGATTTCGTCTACGGCTTCCTGCAGGCCAACGCGATCCCGAACGCCCTGATGCTGCCCGCCGGCCAGTCGGATCCGAAAGTCGTGACCGCCGCCAGGCAGCGCGCCACCGTGGCCCTGCTCGACTGGTGCGGCGACAAGCTCTCGCACTTCTTCGACAAGACGGATTCCGCCAACCTGCTCCTGCACTGGCAGTACGACGGCGGCCCGCCGGTCGCGCGGATCATCGAGGGCACGATCAACCCGAACTTCTCGCCCACCATGCGGCACTGGACCGCGGGCTGCTTCGGCACCACTGCCTTTCTGCGCGCGGTGATGCGCACGATGAACATGGGCGTGCAGGTGTACGGGACCTATGCTTCCGGCCACACCATCCCGCATTTCATGGCGCTGGACGCCTACCTGGGCCATGGCGATGACCCGTACACGAGCACCGCGGATTTTTCCGAGCGCGTGGTCGGGGCGGGCCTGGCCTATCCGCGCGCCGAATTGCTCTTGGATGCCGCCACGCACGACACCTGGTTCACCCAGGCCATGCCTTACGACCAGAGCCTGGCGAACGTGGGCCGGCGGGTGAATGAGCTGGTCCTGAAATACCTGCCGCTCGGCCTGATGGTGGCCGCCATCAACGACGAATGGACCAAGGCTGACCACGCCAGCGGAACGGTCTACGACGGCCTGAAGCTCAATTACAGTCTCGCGCAGCTGGAAGCGATGGACCTGTGGGGAAAGATCGACGCCAAGATCGCCGCACAGGGCGGCCAGGATGTGGTCATGGCGCTGCACGACCTGGCGTCGCTGGAAAAGGAATCCTGACGACCGCGCGCCGCCGCGCGGCACGCGCTTGCACGACGCACAGGCGCGCGGCGGCACACTGGCAGGCGGCAAGTCGCGGGCGGACGGTCTAGAATCCGCGCACCGCCCGAGTGGAGTTGCGCCCTTGCGCCTGACCCAGTTTGCGCCGATCGCGCTCTGCCTCGGCGCGCTCGCCGCCACCACGGCCGCCTCCGCCTCCGCCGCGCCCGAGCCGATGACCGTCTTCGCGGCGTCAAGCCTGAAGGAGTCGCTCGACGCGGTCGCCGTCGCCTGGACCGCGCAGTCGGGGCAGAAGGTGGTGGTGTCCTACGCGGCCAGTTCGGCGTTGGCCAAGCAGATCGAGCAGGCCGCGCCGGCGGATGTCTTCATCTCCGCCGACACCGAGTGGATGGAGTACCTGGCCGAGCGCAAGGCAGTGGACGCGGCGTCGCGCTTCGACCTGGTGCGCAACCAACTGGTGCTGGTCGCACCCGCGGCCGGCGGCCCCGCGCATGTCGCGCTGCGCGGGGCGGCGCTGGCGCAGGCGCTTGGGGCCGACGGCCGCCTGGCCGTGGCGGAAACGCAGAACGTGCCGGCTGGCCGCTACGCCCGGCAGTCCCTGACCGCGCTGGGCCTGTGGGACGGCGTCGCCGCACACCTGGCGCCGGCCGAAAACGTGCGCGCGGCGCTGGCCTTCGTCGCGCGCGGCGAATCGCCGCTGGGCATCGTGTACGAAACCGATGCCCGCGCCGAGCCGCGGGTGCGCGTGGTCGCGCGCTTCCCGGACAACTCGCACGCGCCGATCGTCTATCCGGCTGCGCGCGTGGCCGCGTCGCCGCGCGCGCGCGCTGGCGGCTTCCTCGCCTACCTGCACAGCGTCGGCGCCCGCGCGATCTTCCTGCGCGCCGGCTTCAGCAAGCCCTGAGTGTTCACGCCCGCCGAACTCGCCGCGATCGCGCTGAGCCTGCGGGTGTCGCTGCTGGCGGTGCTCTGCGCCCTGCCCTTCGCCGTCGCGACGGCCTACGTGCTGGCGCGCAAGCAGTTCGTCGGCAAGACCGCCTTCGATGCCATCGTCCACCTCCCCTTGCTGATGCCGCCGGTGCTGACGGGTTACGCCTTGCTGGTGCTGCTCGGCAAGCGCGGCCTGATCGGCCAGCCGCTGGACGCCTGGTTCGGTGTCAGCTTCGCCTTCCGCTGGACCGGCGCGGTGGTGGCGGCAGCGATCATGGCCTTTCCGCTGTTCGTGCGCTCGGTGCGCCTGTCCCTGGAAGCCATTCCGCGCGAGATCGACGAGATGGCCTCGACCCTCGGCGCCCGGCCCTGGCGCGCGTTCTGGCAGGTGCTGTTGCCGCTCAGCCTGCCCGGCATCGGCGCGGGGGCGGTGCTGGCCTTCGCCAAGGCCCTGGGCGAATTCGGCGCGACGATCACCTTCGTGTCCAATATCCCGGGCCAGACGCAGACCATCGCGCTGGCCATGCAGACCCTAACCCAGGCGCCGGGCGGCTCGGCGGGAATCTGGCGGCTGGCCATCGTGTCGCTTGCCCTATCCGTGGGCGCCTTGCTTGCCTCCGAATGGATGGTGCGCCGGGCGCGCTATCGCATGCCCAGCGAGTAGGCTGGGCGCGGCGCGGCGGCAGGGTTGCGGGTAGCATCGGCGGACGCATCCTGGGAGGGAGCAAGGCATGACTGCGAGCTTGGCCAGCATCACCCCGCTCGTCCCGGCGGGGCCGTCCATCGAGGACGCGCTGACGCTATATGTCGGCCACATGGGCTTCCGCGTGCTCTGGCAGGCGGTCGGCATGGCCGGCGTCGAGCGCGACGGCGTTACCCTAAACCTGATGCAGAGCGACGACCGCCACTGGGCAGAGAATTCGAGCTTCAGCATCGGCGTGCACGACCTCCCCGCCCTGCATGCCGAATACGCCGACGTCCCCGGCCGCGTCGGCACGATCGAGCCCAAACCCTGGGGCCGGGTCGAGTTCCACATGGTCCTGCAGAGCGGCGTCTGCCTGCAGTTTTACGAAGCCGAGGAGCTACCGATCACCTCGCGCGTCAACCGCTCGACCGACTGAGCCATTGCTTGGCCACCGCTTGATAGTGGTAGCGGAAGGCTGCGATCAGCAGGGCAGTCCGGCTTACTCCGGACCGGTCTTCAGCCGCGCGGCGCGTATCTGCGCCTCGACCGCGGCGATGGCGGTCATGTTGACCACGCGACGCACTGTGGCGCTCGGCGTCAGCACGTGCGCCGGCTTGGCCATGCCCATCAGGACCGGGCCGATGCCGATGCCGTCGGTCATCGCGCGGGTTAGGTTGTAGGCGGTGTTGGCGGCATCGAGGTTGGGGAACACCAGCAGGTTGGCGCTGCCGGTGAGCCGCGAGTCGGGGAAGATGCGCTCGCGGATCTGCGGGTCGAGCGCGGCGTCGGCGTGCATCTCGCCGTCGGCCTCCAGGCGCGGGTTGCGCTCGAGCATGATTTCCAGCGCCTGCGCCAGCTTGCGCGCGCTGGGCGAATCAACGCTGCCGAAATTGCTGTGGCTGATCAGCGCGATTTTCGGAGTGATGCCGAACAGCCGCAGCCGGTAGGCCGCCTGCATCGCGCTTTCGGCGATCTGCTCGGCCGTGGGGTCGGCTTGTACGTGGGTGTCGGTGAAGAAGAACGGGCCCTTGGCCGTGATCACCACCGACAGCGCCGACAGCGTCTTGACGCCGGGATCCAGCCCGATCACGTCCATGACGTGCTTGAGCTTGCCGTTGTACTTGCCGACGATGCCGCACAGCAATGCGTCCGCTTCGCCGCGCTTGACCATCAGCGAGGCGATCACGGTGCTCCGCGAGCGCACGATCGCCTTGGCCGCCGGCGGCGACACCCCACGGCGCTTCATGATCCCGTGGTACTGCTGCCAGTATTCGTTGAAGCGCGGATCGTCGTCGGGATTGGTCAGCTCGTAGTCGGTGCCGGCGCGCAGGCGCAGGCCCAGGCGCTTGACGCGCGTTTCGATGACGCTGGGCCGGCCGATCAGGATCGGGCGCGCGAGGCCTTCGTCCACCACGGTCTGCACGGCGCGCAGGACGGTTTCCTCCTCGCCCTCGGCGAACACCACGCGCTTGAGGTCGCTGCGGGCCCGGTCGAACATCGGCTTCATCAGCAGGCCGGTGCGGAACACGAACTGCGACAGTTGCTCGCGATAGGCGACGACGTCAGTGAGCGGGCGGGTCGCGACGCCACTGCGCATCGCCGCTTCCGCCACGGCCGGCGCGAGCGAGATCAGCAGGCGCGGGTCGAACGGCCGCGGGATCAGGTAATCCGGGCCAAAACGCGGGGTTTCGCCGCTGTAGGCGCTGCCGAGGTCCGAGGCCTCGCGCCGCGCGAGTTCGGCGATCGCCTGCACGCAGGCGCGCTTCATCTCCTCGTTGATCGTCGTGGCGCCGACATCCAGCGCGCCGCGGAAGATGTAGGGAAAGCAGAGCGCGTTGTTGACCTGATTCGGGAAGTCGGAGCGACCGGTCGCGATGATCGCGCTCGGGCGCACCAGCTTGACCTGGTCTGGCTCGATCTCGGGATAGGGATTGGCCAGCGCGAACACGACCGGCCGGTCCACCATGCTCTCGACCATTTCCGGCTTCAGAACGCCGCCGGCGGACAGGCCGAGGAAGATGTCGGCGCCGCGCACGATGTCGCAGAGCGTGCGCGCGTCGGTGTCGCGCGCGTAGCGGGCGATCGCGGGGTCGAGGTTGGGCCGGCCTGCATACAGCACGCCATCCTTGTCGGCGACGCTGATGTTCTCGGGCTTCATGCCCAGTGACACCAGCATGTCCAGGCAGGCCATGCCGGCGGCGCCGGCGCCGCTGGCGGCGAGCTTGACGGTGCCGATGTCCTTTTCCAAAACCAGCAATGCGTTCAGCATTGCCGCCCCCACAATTATCGCGGTGCCGTGCTGGTCGTCGTGGAAGACCGGGATCTTCATCCGCGCGCGCAGCTTGGCCTCGACCTCGAAGCACTCGGGCGCCTTGATGTCCTCGAGGTTGATGCCGCCGAAGGTGGGCTCGAGCGAGGCGATGATGTCCACCAGCTTGTCCGGATCGTTCTCGGCGATCTCCAGGTCGAACACGTCGATGCCGGCGAATTTCTGGAACAGCACGCCCTTGCCTTCCATCACCGGCTTGCCGGCCAGCGGGCCGATGTTGCCCAGGCCGAGCACGGCGGTGCCATTGGTGATGACCGCGACGAGGTTGCCCCGGGCGGTGAGCGAGGAGGCCTGGTGCGGATCGGCGACGATCGCCTCGCAGGCATGGGCCACGCCCGGCGAATAGGCCAGGGCCAGGTCGCGCTGGGTCAGCATCGGCTTGGTGGCGACGACCTTGATCTTCCCGAACGGCGCGTGCCGGTGGTAGTCGAGGGCCGCCTGCTTGAAGTCTTCGTGTTCGCTCATGCCGGCAGTATGAATGGGGCCAGGTCCAATTATGCCCCCGACCTGGCCCGAGGCCGCTAGAATCGCGGCTTCGGAAGGGAGCGATGGACACGATGAGCATCGACAAGTCGGGGACCTGGTGGACCGGTACCGAGCCAGGCGACCTGGAGCCGTATCTCACCTACTTCGCCAGCGATGCGAACTTCACGGTGGACGAGTTTCGCCTCAGCCGCTGCCCGGATTGCGGCAGCCCCCTGTTCCAGGTCGAATACCTCGACGCGCGCACCAGCGCCCGCCATGTCTGCATGGCCTGCGGCCGCGCGCAGTTCGTCTGCGACGGCGGCGGGCCGCGTTGGCACGGGCCGGCGCGCAGCTTCATCTGCCCCGCCTGCAGCAGCCAGGTCGCCAATGTCGGCGTGGGCTTCACGCTCAACCAGGCAAAGGATGCGGTGGACTGGTTGTACGTCGGGCTGCGCTGCGCGCGCTGCGGCCTGCTGGGCTGCGCGGCGGACTGGAGCCTGGGCTACTCGCCCTCGATGCACGTGCTCGACTGGGCCTGACCGCGTTCAGGAGAGGCCGAGGACGAGGTCGTCGGCGTCGATGTGGTCCAGGTGGATCCTGTTGACGAACAAGGAGAACGCCAGCATCCCGGCGAGGCCGTTGGCGCGCTGGATCCATGGCGGCAGGAAGCGCGGCGGCGAGACCAGGCCGCTGTCGTGCGAGGACTCGAACTCGAACACGTCCTCCAGCGCCATCTTGCCGGCGAACAACTGCCGCGCCAGCACCAGCTTGCGGTTGCGCAGGCACCAGCGGAAGAAGGTGTGCACGCTCAGCAGGCCGTGCAGGTAGACCGTGTCCTTGGTGAAGGCCGCGCCGCCCGAGGTCGGCACGCCGCGGAACACGCGCTGCGCCGAACTGAAGCTGTCCGCGTCGGTCTGCCCGGCATCCACGAAGAACTTGAACACGTCGATGAAGTTGGCGCCCTTGAGCGCCATGTCGATGGCGACGATGCGCAGGCTGATGCGCTTCATGCGCTCGATGTCCATCGCCCCGGACATCATCTCCGACAGTGTCGCCAGTCCCTCCTGGGTCGAGGTGGTGCGCGGCGAGCCGCGCGCCAGCGAGCCCAGCACCGACTGCTCGCGGCCATTGAGCCCGGTGAGCGTGTGCACGAAGGCCTCGTGCATCAGCAGCTGGTTGCGGTCGTATTCGGTGAAGCCCGTGTTGGTGCGCAGCCTGATCCGCGTGGACGAGGCCGCCGCCTTGGCGATCAGGTTGGGGTCGAGCTCGACCCGGATCGCGCCCTTGCCGAAGAAGGCGTCGATCTGCTCCTGAAGTTCTTCCTGCACGCGCTCGGCCGACAGCACGTAGGCCGGCTCCAGCCCGCTCAGCTCCTGGTCCAGTTCATTGGCCAGGTCGATGAAATGCTGCGCGGCCTCCAGGTTGGTCGGGCTGTCCGCGCCCGGCAGGCGGCTGGCCGGTCGCCCGAACAACCGGATCGAATGGTCGGTGACTTCCGGCGTGCCGGCGGCGTCGAGCAGGCGCGTCGCGGTGCGCCAGCTGGCGCAGGTCAGGTGGATGTAGCGGCCGATGGGATGGGTGGTGTCGAGCTGCTGGTCCACCGCGTCCAGCTCGGCCCGGACCTCGGTGAAATCCTGCTTGCGATAGCTGATGACCGGCATGATCGGCTGGCCCCGACGCCAACCATCCAGGAAGTCCGATTGCGCCTGGGCCGGCCAACTCACCGCTTCCAGCACGCGCAGGCCCTTGACCGCCGCGACCAGCCGCTGGTCCAGCGCTGCGTAGTGCGCCAGCTCGTGCACGGTGTCGGTCGTCGGCGCCGGCGGAGCGACCGCGGAGGCTGGCGTGGTGTCCATCAGCGGCGCCCGAGTTTGTCCTTGGCCCGGCGCGGCTTGGCCTGCTGGATGCTGCGCTCCTCGGCGCGGCGCTGGGCCAGGCTGACGGCGGCGGCATCGCGCTCGTCGCGCAGCTTGCAGTAGTGCGCGTAGCGGGCTTCGTCCAGCGAGCCGTCGGCGATGGCGGCGTTGACCGCGCAGCCGGGCTCGTTGCTGTGCCCGCAATCGCTGAAGCGGCACATTCCGGACAGCGCCTCGATGTCCTCGAAGCCGCCGTCGGCCAGGTCCTCCTCGCCGCTCAGCTTGAGCTCGCGCATGCCCGGCGTGTCGATCAGCACGCCGCCCTGCGGCAGCGGCGTGAGCACGCGGTGCGTGGTGGTGTGGCGGCCACGTGAATCGTTGGCGCGCACGGCGGCCGTCTTCATCTTCTCGCGGCCCAGCAGGGTGTTGCTCAGCGTGGACTTGCCCGCGCCCGAGGACCCGACCAGCACCGCGCTCTTGCCCGGCCCCAGGTACTGGTGCAGGACGACCAGGCTGTCCGCGGATTTCGCGTTGACCGCATGGATCGGGATGCCCTGCGCGCGGACATCGCCCAGCAGTTCGAACGCGCCCTCGACCAGCGCGGGATCCGTGAGCAGGTCCACCTTGGTCAGCACCAGCACCGGCGAGGCGCCGCTGGCCTGGATCACCAGCAGGTAGCGCTCGATGCGGCGCGGGTTGAAGTCGGCGTCCAGGCCGCAGACCACCAGGACGTGATCAACATTTGCGGCGATCAGCTGCTGCCGGTAATGCTCGCCGGCGGCGCCGCGCTTGAGCAGGGCATGGCGGGGCAGCAGCTCGATGATGTTGGCGCCGTCGCTGTCGAGCACGACCCAATCGCCGACCGCGGCGCGCAGGGCCGGATCGCCGCGCGGGCGGGTCCAGGCGGCGGGTGGCTGGACGCGGCGGACATCGCCGCTGAACTCGGACACGTCGTAGCCGCTGCGGTGCTGGCCGGTGACCCGGGCGACCCGGCGCGTCCCCGCGGCGGCGACCAGGTCGGGCGCGTCCGACCAGCCGATCGGGCGGAGGCGGACATGGGGATCGGATGACATCGTCTTGATTCTAGCGCCTGCACATGCCCTTGACCCCTGGCGGCGCACTATTGGCCCACTGAACGGGTCGCGCAGCGCGCCTCCCACCGCCCAAACAAGGCCCCCGCATGTCCAACGCCCCCCTCGTCGTCCTCGTCCTTGCCGGCCTGGGCTTTGCCGGCTTCGGCGCCTGGCTGCTCGTGGACCCGTCCGGTGGACTGGGCGGGGTCGGGATCGGCGCCACGACTCCCGCCGGGCTGGTCGAGCTGCGCGCCTTCTACGGCGGCTGCGAATTGGGGCTGGGCGCCTTCCTGCTGGCCTGCGCGGCCAAACCCGAGTGGCGCGAGGCCGGCCTTTGGCTGGCCCTGCTGGCCAATGGCGGCACCGGACTGGCGCGGCTGCTGGGCATCGGCCTTGCGGGCTGGCTGTTCACCCCTTTCCTGGTTTCGGCCCTGGTCTGGGAATTCGGCTTCGCGATGGCCAGCGCCTGGGCCCTCCGTACCCTCTGACGACGGCCACTGTGCGAGCGGCTTCAGCCGCGATCCCGCTCCCGGAATCCGTTGATCGCGGCTGAAGCCGCTCCTACAGGTGGTAGGCTGGCGGCGGTTTTTTCACCTATCGTCGACAGATGACCCAGCACGCCATCGCCACCCGCGGCAGCCTGACCGAAGTCCGCTACGAGATTCGCGGCGAACTCGCCCGCCGCGCCCACGAACTGGAGGCCCAGGGCCGCCAGCTGATCAAGCTCAACATCGGCAATCCGGGCGCCTTCGGCTTCCGCGCGCCCGAGCACCTGCAGGCGGCGATCGCGCAGAACCTGCCAGCCACCGACCCGTACACCCACCAGCAGGGCCTGCACAGCGTGCGCGAAGCGATCGCCGCGCACTACCGCAGCCGCGGCGCGCCCAACGCGGTGCCCGAGCGCGTGTTCATCGGCAATGGCGTGTCCGAGCTGATCGACATCTGCCTGCGCGCACTGCTCAATCCCGGTGACGAAGTGCTGGTGCCGAGTCCCGACTATCCGCTGTGGACCGCGGCCACCATCCTCAACGACGGCGTCGCGGTGCACTACGACTGCCTGCCGGAAAATGCCTTCCTGCCGGATCCGGAGGCGGTGGAGGCGAAGGTCACGGCGCGCACGCGCGCACTGGTCATCATCAACCCGAACAACCCGACCGGCGCGGTGTATCCGCGCGCGCTGCTCGAGCGGCTGGTGGACGTGGCCAGGCGCCACCACCTGCTGCTGCTCTGCGACGAGATCTACGACGGCATCACCTACGACGACGCGGTGTTCGAACCGCTGGCGGCGATTGCCGGCGAGCAGCCCTGCATCAGCCTGGGCGGCCTGTCCAAGGTGCATCGTGCCTGCGGCTGGCGCACCGGCTGGGCCCTGCTCTCGGGCGAAGCCACCCGGATCGGCGCCTACCACCACGCCATCGACCTGCTCGGCGCGTTGCGCCTGTGTTCCAACGTGCCGGGCCAGTACGCGGTGCCCGCGGCACTCAGCGGACCCGACACCATTGGCCCGCTGTGCGCGCCGGGCGGCCGCCTGTACGAGACGCGCCGCGCGGTGATCGATGCCTGTGCCAACAGCGAGCACCTGAGCCTGGTCACGCCCCAGGGTGCGCTGTACGCCTTCCCTGCGGTGGTCGGCGATGCCGCGGAGGGCTTCGACGACCATCTGTTCGCGCTGGAACTGCTCGAGGTCGAGGGCGTGTTGGTGGTGCCGGGCAGCAGCTTCAACGTAGCCTATCGCAATCATTTCCGGGTCACCCTGCTGCCCGAGGCGGGCATGATCGGCGAGGTTTTCCGCCGCATCGACCACCTGCTCGAGCGCTATGCGCAGGCTGCGCGCGAGCGCCGGGTGGCGGTCGCCTGAGCCGCGTCGCGGCGCGCCCGTGCACTACCTCGCGCTCGGTGACTCCTACACGATCGGCGAAGGCGTGGCAGAAGGCAATCGCTGGCCCGTGCAACTGGCCGCGGCCCTGCGCGCGCGGGGCCTGCCGGTCGAGCCGCCGCGGATCATCGCCACCAGCGGCTGGACCACGGAAGAACTGTCCGCCGCCATCGATGCGGCGGCACAGCAGCATGCGTTGTTGCCACGCTACGACCTGGTGACCCTGGGCATCGGCGTCAACGACCAGTACCGCGGCCGCGCGCTGGACGGCTATGCGCTTGCCTTCCGCATGTTGCTGGAGCGCGCCATCGCCTTCGCCGATGGCCAGGGCCGGCGCGTGCTCGTGCCGTCGATCCCGGACTGGGGCACGACGCCCTTCGCCCGTTCTTCCGGTCGCGACTGTGTCGACATTGCCGAGCGCATCGACGCCTTCAACGCCGTGGCCGCCGCGGTTTGCGCCCAGCGTGGCGTGGCCTTCATCGACGTGACCACGCTGGGCCGCCGCAAGGACAACCTGGCGCTGCTGGTCGACGATGGACTGCATCCCTCCGCCGCGCTCTACCTGCAATGGGTCGCACGACTCGTGCGAGCGGCTTCAGCCGCGATAGCCTGAACGGGGCCGGTTCTTTCACACGCGTGCAGCAGCTGGCGCAGGTCGGGGCCGGTTCTTTCACACGCGTGGGGCAGCTGGCGCAGGTCGGGGCCGGTTCTTCCACACGCGTGGGGCAGCCCGTCGCGGGAGCCGGGCCGCTATCCACGCGCGTGAAAGAACCGGCCCCATTCACCCCATTCACGCGCGTGAAAGAACCGGCCCCGTTCACGTTATGACAAAATGCGGCATGCGCATCGCCCTCGTTACCGCCATCGCCGCCTTCGCCCTGGACGAGGACCTGCGGCCCCTGCAGCAGGCCCTGCACGCCGCCGGCATCGAGGCGCCGATCGTGGCCTGGGACGACGCCACGGTGAGCTGGTCGCGCATCGACATCGCCCTGCTGCGTTCGCCTTGGGACTACACCACGCGCCTGGCCGAATTCCTCGACTGGGCCGAACGCACCAGCACGCAGACCTGCCTGCTCAATCCGCTCGAGGTAATCCGCCACAACACCGACAAGCACTACCTGGGCGAGCTCGCGGCGCAGGGCCTGTCGGTCGTGCCGAGCCGCTACGTGGAACCCAACGACCGCGCCTCGGGCGGGCTCGATGGCTTCCTCGCCGAATTTGGCGGAGCCGCGGAATTCGTGGTCAAGCCCTGCGTCGGCGCCGGCTCCCGCGATGCGCAACGCTATTCCCGCGCGCAGCTGCTGGAAGCACGCGCGCACATCGAGCGCCTGCAGGCGCAGGGACGCAGCGTGCTGCTGCAGCCCTACCTGCCCAGCGTGGACGACGCGGGCGAGACGGCCTTGGTCTTCTTCGGTGGCGTGTTCAGCCACGCCATCCGCAAGGGCCCGCTGCTGCAGCGCGACCAGGGCCCGACCCGCGCCCTGTTCGCGCCAGAAAAGATCGCCCCGCGCACCCCCGGCGGCGACGAGCTCGCGCTGGCCGGCCGCGTGCTCGCCGCCCTGCCTGGCGGGCCCTTGCCCTACGCGCGGGTCGACCTGATCCGCGGCAGCGACGGCGCACCCTGCCTGCTGGAGCTCGAGCTCACCGAGCCCTCGCTGTTCTTCCCCTTTTCCGAAGGCGCCGCCGAGCGTTTCGTCGCCGTCCTGGAAAAAAAGTGGTCAGAGCACATTTCACGGCGCGACCTGCCCGCCTGAGCGATATTGTCGGGGAAATGCACTCTGGCTCCTTTTCTTCCGGGGTAAAATGCCCGACCCCGACTCCTCGGCATCAAATCGCGGCTGAAGCCGCTCCCACGGTGAAATGATGAAGATTCTGGTCGCCTACAAGCGCGTGGTGGACTACAACGTCCGCATCCAGGTGAAGCCCGATGGCTCGGGCGTGGTCACCGACGGAGTCAAGCTGTCCGCCAATCCCTTCGACGAAATCGCCCTGGAGGAAGCGCTGCGCCTGCGCGACAAGGGCATCGCGACCGAAGTCATCGTGGCGACCATCGCGCCCGCCGACGCCGGCCCGCACCTGCGCAATGGCCTGGCCATGGGCGCCAATCGCGCCATCCACGTGGTCTGCGATGCCGGCGGCGTGCAGCCGCTGACCGCGGCCCGCATCCTGCTCAAGCTGGTCGAGAAGGAACAGCCGGGCCTGGTGATCCTGGGCAAGCAGGCGATCGACGACGACGCCAGCCAGACCGGCCAGATGCTGGCCACGCTCTGGGGCCGGCCGCAGGCGACCTTCGCCAGCAAGCTCGAGATCAACGGCGACAGTGCGCGCGTCACCCGCGAGGTGGATGCAGGCCTGGAAGTGCTCGACGTGCAGCTGCCCGCCGTCGTCACCACCGACCTGCGCCTCAACGAACCGCGCTTCATCAAGCTGCCCGACATCATGAAGGCCAAGTCCAAGCCGCTGGAGACGATCCCGTTGGCCGACCTGGGCGTGGATGCGGGCCACCTGCTGGTGGCCAAGTCCTACGCACCGCCGGCCAAGCGCAGCAAGGGCGTGATGGTCAAGGACGTCGCCGAACTGGTCGCCGCGCTGCGTGCCAAGAGCCTGGCCTGAGCGCGCCCCGCGCGCCGCGCCACAACGAATTTGCAAGGGATAGACAATGAGCAAGATCCTGATCGTCGCCGAGCACCTCAACGGCAAGCTGAACTCCTCCACCGCGCGCTGCGTGGCCTGCGCCGCCGCGATCGGAGCGCAGTCCGTGGACGTGCTGGTGCTGTCCGACGCACCGGAGGCGATCGCGGCGGAGGCTGCGCAGATCGCCGGCGTGTCGCGTGTGCGCACGGTCGCCAACGCGGCCAACGCCCACGCCATCGCCCAGGTGCTGGCGCCGCAGGTGGCCAAGGTCGCCGCCGACGGCTACACCCACGTGCTCGCGCCCTCGACCACCTTCGGCAAGGATCTGCTGCCCTGCGTCGCCGCCCTGCTGGACGTGGCCCAGGTGAGCGACGTGATGGCGGTGGACGATGCGCATACGTTCAAGCGCCCGATCTACGCCGGCAATGCCATCGTGACGGTCACCGCGCCGTCGGACCGGACCGTGGTCGCCACGGTGCGCACCGCATCCTGGCCGCCAGCCGCCGGCGGAGGCAGCGCGACGGTCGAGGCTGTCGCGGTTGAAGGCGTCACCCTGCCGACCCACACCAGCTTCGTCGAGCTGCAGCAGGGCAAAAGCGACCGCCCCGACCTGCAGAGCGCACGCAAGGTCGTTTCCGGCGGTCGCGCGCTGGGCAGCGCCGACGCGTTCAAGATCATCTATTCGCTGGCAGACAGGATGGGCGCCGCGGTCGGCGCATCGCGTGCGGCGGTGGACGCCGGCTACGTGCCGAACGAATTGCAGGTCGGCCAGACCGGCAAGATCATCGCGCCGGACCTCTACGTCGCCATCGGCATCTCCGGTGCCATCCAGCACCTCACCGGCATCAAGGATGCCGGCACGATCGTGGCAATCAACAAGGACGCAGAAGCGCCGATCTTCGAGATCGCCGACTATGGCCTGGTCGGCGACCTGTTCACCATCCTGCCCGAGCTCGAAAAAGCACTCTGATGCCCAAATCCCTCTGGACCCCCGGCCAGGATCGAGTCGACCGCGCCAACCTCAGCCGCTTCATGCGCTTCGTGCGCGAGGAGGCTGGCAACGCGGACCTCAACAGCTATGCCCCGCTCTGGCGCCTGTCCGTGGACCAGCCGGCGAAGTTCTGGACGCTGCTGTGGGATTTCGTCGGCATCCGCGGCAGCGGCGAGCGCAGCCCCGTGCTGGTGGACGACGAAGGCATGGCCTCTGCGCGCTGGTTCCCCGGCGTCAACCTCAACTTCGCGCACAACCTGCTGCGATTCGACGACGAGCGCACCGCCATCCGCACGCTGGCGCCCGAGGGCGAGCGCGCGGTGCTGACCTATGCCCAGCTCAATCGCCGCGTGGCCGCGCTGTCGGCCGCGATGCGCGCCGCCGGCCTGGCCCCGGGCGACCGGGTGGCGGCCCTGCTGCCGAACGGTCCCGAAGCGATCGTGGCGATGCTTGCAGCCGCCAGCGTCGGCGCGGCCTGGTTCAACTGTCCGGCCAGCCTGTCGCAAGCGCAGGCCGCGGCGGTGCTGGCCAGCCTGCAACCGCGCCTGGTGTTTGCCGATGTCGCCGCCGACCTCGATGGGCTCGACGCCGTGCTCGCGAGCGGCGCGGCCGCCGTGCTGATGCGCGGTCCGGCCCCCGAGGACGGGTCGGCCACCGGGCTGCTGGCCTTCGTCGCCGACCACGCGGATGCACCGCTGGAGTTCACCCCCCTGCCCTTCGACCAGCCGCTATACCTGACCGTCGCCGCGCCGAACGATGGCGCACGCGAGGTACTGGTGCACGGCGCCGGCGGCACGCTGATCCAGCACTTGAAGGAATTGGTGCTGCACGCCGACCTCAGGCGCGAGGACCGGATCTTCTTCCACGCCGACAACGATGCGATGTCGTGGTACTGGCTGGCCTCGAGCCTGGCCACCGGCGCGACCCTGGTGCTGCACGAAACCGGCGATCTTCCGCCCGATGGCGATGCGCTCTGGGACCTCGTGGACGAGGCCGGCATCACGGTGCTCGGCGTGCATGCGGCCTGGCTCGATGCCGCGACCCGCAGCGGCCGCGTGCCGCGCGAGACGCACCGCCTGCAGTCGCTCAAGACCATCCTCACCGCCGGCCCGGCACTGGCGGCCGACAGCTACGAGTACGTGTACCGGGACATCAAGGAGCGCGTGTTCCTGGCTCCGGTCGCCACCGGCATTGACACGTTGGCCTGCGTCGCGATCGGTGCGCCCCTGCTACCGGTGAACGCGGGCGAGATTCCGTGTCGCGCGCTGGGCATGGAAGTCGAAGTGCTGGACGCCGATGGCCATCCGCTGGTGGATGCCGAGGGCGACCTGGCGGTCTGCGCGCCCTTCCCGTCGATGCCGCTGGGGTACTGGAACGATCCCGACGGCGCGCGCTACGCGGCGGCGCATTTCTCGCGCCACCCGGGCGTGTGGTGCTGCGGCGAGCGCGCCACGCTCACCGCACACGAGTCCCTCATCCTGTAGAAATTCAGGCGATGAGCGGGACGCCGGTTTTTTCGCGCAGCTCGTCGGCCGTCACGCCAGGCGCCGCATCCACGACGCGCAGGCCCTGCGGCGTGATGTCGAACACGCCCAGCTCGGTGATGATGCGGTTGACCACGCCCACGCCGGTCAGCGGCAGCGTGCAGTCGGGCAGGATCTTGTGCTCGCCACCCTTGGCGGTGTGTTCCATCAGCACCACCACGCGCTTCACGCCGGCGACCAGGTCCATCGCTCCGCCCATGCCCTTGACCATCTTGCCGGGCACCATCCAGTTGGCCAGGTCGCCGCGGTCGGTCACCTGCATCGCGCCGAGGATGGCCAGGTCGATATGCCCGCCGCGGATCATCGCGAAGGAATCGTGGCTGCCGAAATAACTGGCGCCGGCGCGCGCGGTCACGGTCTGCTTGCCGGCGTTGATCAGGTCGGGATCGATTTCGGCGTCCGTCGGGAAGGGCCCGATGCCGAGCAGGCCGTTCTCCGATTGCAGCCACACGTCCATGCCGTCGGGTATGTGGTTGGCCACCAACGTCGGCAGCCCGATACCCAGATTCACGTAGGCGCCGTCGCTCAGTTCCTTGGCGGCCTGGGCGGCCATTTCGTCGCGGGTCCAGGGCATGTCGTGTCCTTCAGGCGGGCCGGGTGGTGCGGTTTTCGATGCGCTTCTCGGGGCTCGCGTTGAGCACGATGCGGTCCACGTAGATGCCGGGCAGGTGCACCTGGTCCGGATCGATCGCGCCGATCTCCAGCACCTGCTCGGCTTCCACCACGCACAGCGCACCAGCCATCGCGGCGGCGGGATTGAAATTGCGCGCGGTCTTGCGGAATACCAGGTTGCCCGAGCGATCGGCCTTCCATGCCTTCACCAGCGACACGTCGGTCTTCAGCGCCGTTTCCAGCACGTACTGCTGGCCGTCGAACTCGCGGGTCTCCTTGCCGTTCGCCACGATGGTGCCGTAGCCGGTGCGGGTGAAGAAGGCCGGGATGCCGGCGCCGCCGGCGCGCAGGCGCTCGGCCAGCGTGCCCTGCGGGTTGAACTCCAGCTCGAGTTCGCCCGACAGGTACTGGCGCTCGAACTCCTTGTTCTCGCCGACGTAGGACGAAATCATCTTGCGGATCTGCCGCGTGGCCAGCAACTGGCCGAGGCCGAAACCGTCGACGCCCGCGTTGTTGGAGATGACCGTCAGGTCGCGTACGCCGCTGTCGCGCAGGGCCAGGATCAGCGCTTCGGGAATCCCACACAGGCCGAAGCCGCCGACCGCCAGGGTCTGGCCGTCGCGGACGATCCCACGCAGCGCCTCGTCGGCGGAGGGATAGAGCTTGTCCTTGCCGCGTCGGGCGGCGCTGCTGTCGATGGAAGCCTGGGGCATGGCGCGGGGCTCTGGCGATTCGATGCGCAATTCTACCCCCAGGCCCCGGCCCGGGGACCCGTACCTTTGGACAGTGCGGCGCCGCGCCGATGCCGCGCGCGCCGGCGACGGGCAGTCGCGACTCAGTGCAGGCGGTAGATCCGCACTTCGTGCTCCGGATCGGCGGCGATGCTCGCCGCAGGCAGGCCATCGAAGAATTCTCGGTACGCGGCCGCCTCGACCGGATAGCGCTGCGGGTCGTCGAGGAAGCGGCCATACATGCCCTGGCTGAAGACCAGGTAGTCGAAGCCCTGCGCGCGATACCAGGCGGGCGGGTGCTCGATCATCCGGCCAAACGCCTGCAGCCGGTAACGCGCCGGATCCACGAACGGTGCGTAGGACTCGATCGCCACGCGCGAGCCGGCAGGCACGTTGGCGACGATCCAGCGTCGCGCGACGCTGCGATTGTCCAGCGCCAGCTTGCGGCTGTCGGACACCGTGGCCAGGGCCGGTGGCAGCAGGAGCAGCGCCCCGAGCAGGGCCCCACCGGCCATCCTCCAGCCCGGCGAGCGCGCGCTGACGAGTTGGCCCCAGGCCAGGCTGGCCCCGCCCGCCGCCAGCACCGCAAGCGCGGGGATGGCTGGCAACAGCGTGCGATCGTTGCGCACCGCAAAGCAGCTGACGAAGCCGAGGTAGAGCAGCGGGAAGGCAGCGAGCACGAGCACCTCGCGCCTCGCCTCGCCACGCGCCACGCCCCAGCCGCGGCCGATCGCGAACGCCGCCAGGAGCAGCATTGCGCCGCCAGTGGTGAACAGGTAGCCCAGGTACCAGGCGAAGGCATGACCCTCCATGCCGGGATGCCCGGTCGAATAGTGGTGGAACTCGAAGCCGACGCCGTCCAGGAAAGCGTGCGCGTCGAGCACGGCATACGGCGTCGTGGCCAGGAAGCCGAGCACGGCGCAAAGCGCCCCGAACGGCAGGCGCCAATCGCGCCATGCGCCGGGCCCGCCGCGCAGCAGGTGCGCCGCGACCAGCGAGATGCCGGCAAGCGCGCCGTTGTACTTGCTCGACGCCGCCAGGCCAACGAACACGCCCGCCAGTGCGTAATCGCGGGCGCGTCCGCTGCGCAGCACGCGCAGCGAGGCCCAGGTCGTCGCGAGCACGAACAAGGTGACCAGCGCATCCGGCGTGACCAGGCGGCTGTACTTCACCGCCGCCGGCGACAGCGCGACCAGCAGGGCCGCAAGCAGGCCTACCTGCGCGCGCCCGGCCCAGCGCCGCCCCAGCGCGTAAGCAAGCCCCACCGTTGCCAGCCCTGCCAGCAGGGTGACCGAGCGCGCCAGCAACACCACCGCGGGCATCGGTGCGCGGGTCACGCCCATCGCCAGCTGCAGCGGCGGCTGGATGTCGGCGGGCGAGGCGAACACGCCCATCGCATGCCCGGCCAGGTAGAACGGCCAGTAAGCCATGGCATTGAGGTAGAACAGCAGCGAGCTGAAGTGGAACCAGTGCGGGTTGAGGTCGCCGGACTTGAAGATCTGCTGGCTGATGATGACGTAGGACGGTTCGTCGGGGTGGTAGATGTAGGGCAGGTCGTAATCCAGCCCCCAGATGCGCAACAGCGCCGCCAGCAGCAGGACCGCGACCAACGGCAACAGCGCGTGCCAGCGCCCGCCGCGGCTGCGCGCCGCGGTCGCATCGCCTGCGCCCGTGTCGTCCCTCGGTCCCCGCATCGCCCCGGTCCCCTCGCGGCATCGCGCCGTCTCCGGCGGCATCCCAGTGTACCGAGGTTAGAATCCGCGCATGTCCCCGACCCTCCGCGACCGCGTCGGCCCGCAGGCCTGGCCGCTGCTGCTCGCGATCGGCCTGCCCCTGCTGGCCACCCTGCTGGTGGGCGGCGATTCGAACTGGGACCTTCGCAACTACCACCTGTACGACGCGCATGCCCTGCTGAGCGGACGCGCCGCGCTCGACGTCGCGCCGGCGCAGGTCCAGAGCTGGCACAACCCCCTGCTCGACCTGCCGATGTACTGGCTCGCGACCTCGGGCCTGCCGGCGCGCATGACGACGCTGTGGTTGGCGCTGCCGGCGATGGCCACCTTGTGGTGCCTGCTGTGCCTGCAGTCGCGCCTGTCGCCGACGCCGCCCACGCGACTCGCGCAGGCTGTGCTTGCGGCGCTCGCCTTCTCCGGCGCTGCGGCCTGGTCCACCTTCGCGTCGAGCATGGACGATGGCTTCGTCGCGGCCGGCATCGCGCTGGCGCTGTGCTTCGTCGTCGATGCGCCGGAGCGCCGGGGGTCGACCGCCTGGGCACTGGCCGGCCTGGCGGCCGGCGCCACCGCGGGGCTCAAGCTGAGCGCGGCCATCTACTGCGTCGCACTGGCGGTGGCCGCCCTGCCCGGCGGCGGTCCGCGCGACAAGGCCGCGCGCGTGCTGCCGCTCGCGCTGGGCGGATTGGCGGGATTCACGCTCAGCTATGGCTGGTGGGGCTGGCGCATGGCCGCCGAGTTCGGCAATCCGGTGTTTCCCTACTTCAACCAGTGGTTCCATTCCCGGGCCGCCCTGCCGCTGGATTTCGCCGACGCGCGCTTCCGCCCGCACTCCGTCGGCGATGCGCTGCTGGCGCCCGTGCACCTGCTGCGCAACAGCCGCCTGTTTTCCGAACTCACCCTGCGCGATCCCCGCCTGCTCTGTGCGTTGCTGGCGTTTCCGATCCTGGGCTGGCGCGCGCCAGCGGGCGGCCTGCGCACCCTGGCCGTGTTCGTGGTCGCCGCCTTCGCCTGCTGGATCGCGCAATACGGCATCTACCGTTACGCGATCGTGCTGGAAGTCCTCGGGGCGCTGGGCCTGGTGCTCGCCTTGCAGCGCGTGCCCGGCAAGCACAGCGTCACCGTGGCCCTGGTGCTTGCCTTCGTCCTGGTCTCGGCCGATACCCGCCGCCCGCACTGGGGGCGCGATGCCACCGGGACAGTCGCGGGACTGCGTGCACCATCCCTGGGCAGCGATGCACTGGTGGTGACCGCCAGCGACGCGCCACTGGCCTATCTCGCGCTGGGACTGCCCGCGCAGGTGCCCCTGGTCGGGCTGGCGAACAATTTCATGCAGCCGGACCGATGCACGGCCTTGCAGTCGCGCGCCGCGCACCTGCTTGCATCCCATGCAGGGCCGATGTGGTTGCTCTCTGCGGATGCGCCAGCGCCGGCGGACCTGGCCATGCTGCACCGGGCCTATGGCTTCGATGTCGCTGGTCCCTGCGTGGACTATCCCAATCCACTCGCGGCTGCGCGCCTGTGTCCCTTGCGCCGGGTGGGGCCGGTGCGCACGGAGTGCACGCCTCAGGCGCGATAGACGAAGCGCCGCGCGGCCAGGTAATTGAACACCATCGCGCCGAGCGATCCCATCGCCAGCGGCAGCAACTGCGCCGAACCCCGGCCCAGCCCGGCACGCACGGCGACGTAGAAGATCGCGAAGTTCAACGCGATGCCGATCGACTGCATTCCGAAATGCCGCAGGTATTCATCGCGCTTTCGATGCACGCTGTCGCCCGTGCGGAAGACATAGTGCCGGTTCAGCAGCCAGGTGACGCCAGTTGCCGGCAGGAAGGCCAGCGCGCGAGCCGGGAATACCGGGATGCCGAGCACCTGCGTTGCCAGCAGGAAAAGCAGCGCATCGGTCGCGAAGCCGGCGCAGCCGACGAGGGCGAAGCCGAGCGGTTGCCGAAGGCGCGGCGCCAGCCCGTTCACCCACGGCGCCCGGCTCATCCCCGGTCCAGCGTACGCAACTCGTGGTTGACCCGCTGCTGGTGCGCGACGCTGTCGAGGATCAGCCCCACCGCGGCCAGCAGCACCGCGACGATCACCGACGCCGCGGCCAGTACCGCCAGCGGCACGTGGTAGATGTAGCGGTAGCGCACCCAGTCATCGAACACCGGCACGCCGGCGGCGAGGCCGAAGGCAAGCATGGCCAGCGATAGCACGCCGAAGAACAGCAGCGGCCGGTAGTAGCGCAGCACCTGCGCGATCACGAACAGCACCCGGGCCCCGTCGCGGAAGGTGTTCAATTTCGAACTGCTGCCCGCGGGCCGGTCCCGGTAGGCGATCGGCACCTCGACGATGCGCATGCGCTTGTCCAGGGCGTGCAGGCTCAGGTCCGTCTCCAGCTCGAAGCCCTCGACCAGCACCGGGTAACCCTTGGCAAAGCGACGGCTGAAGGCGCGATAGCCGCTCATGATGTCGGCCAGCTGCGCATGGAACAGGCTGTTGACCAGCGCCCGCACCAGGCCATTGCCGGCGCCATGCCAGGCGCGCTTGTTCTCGGCCGCGTAGTGGCCGCCGGAAATGCGGTCGCCGACCACCATGTCCGCATCGCCGGCGAGGATGGGCGCGAGCAGGTCGCGGGCACGATCGGCAGGATAGGTCGAGTCGGCATCGGACATCAGGTAGGCGTCGGCATCGACCTCGAGGAAGCCTCGCCGGACCGCGTTGCCCTTGCCGGGACGCGACTCGGACAGGACGCCGCCGGCGCAGCCGAGCGCGGCCAGGGTGCGTCGGGCGAGTTCCCCGGTGCCGTCATTGGAGCGGTTGTCGATCACCCACAGGGCGGCATCCGGCAGGGCCGCGTGGAAGGCGCGCAAGCTCGCCTCGATCGTCTGCGCCTCGTCGTAGGCGGGCAGCAGGACGGCGATGCGGGGCGGGGTTGGCGGGTCCATTGCTGAATGGTACCGAATCCCGACTTTGGCGGTCGCGCCGGAATCGGGCCGGGCAGGAGTGCAGGCCAGGTCGCGTTTCCATCGGCGCGATGGCGGCGAACCGGGACGCAAGCGCCCGGCGCCGGTAAACTACGCCGCCAGCGTCCGGCACTCCGGGCGCGGTGTTCAGCAACGGGAGTAGTGCGTGCAGGAGTCTGGCAGCAACATGGAAGTGCTGTACGCGAAGCGGTTCCCGGAAGCGGAGCTGCGCATGAAGCAGGACGTGTGGCAGGTGCTGTGCACGCGCTTCTTCAGCAAGTTCGTCAAGCCGACCGATACGGTCGTGGACATCGGCGCGGGCTATTGCGAGTTCATCAACAACATCCACGCGGCCAGGAAGATCGCCGTGGACCTGAACCCCGACGTGCGCCGCTTCGCCGGCGCCGACGTCGAGGTCATCAACGATTCCTGCACGGCGATGGTGCACCTGGAATCGGGCAGCGCCGACGTGGTGTTCATGAGCAATTTCCTCGAGCACCTGCCGAACAAGGACCTGGTGCTGCAGACCTTCCGCGAGTCCTTCCGCGTGCTGCGCACTGGCGGGCGCGTGATCATCCTGCAGCCCAACATCCGCTTCGTTCCCGGCGAGTACTGGGACTTCTTCGACCACCACACGCCGCTGACCGAGCGCAGCCTGGTCGAGGGCCTGCAGCTGGCGGGCTTCACCCCGACCGAGGTCATCGCGCGCTTCCTCCCGTACACCACCAAGAGCCGGCTGCCGAAGGCCCCCTGGACGGTGGCGCTGTACCTGGCGATGCCCTTCGTCTGGCCGCTGTTCGGCAAGCAGTCCCTGGTGGTCGCACGGAAGGACGCTTGATCTCCTACGCGCGCAGCATCGCCGGGCAACAGTTCTTCCGCTTCCTGCTGGCCGGCGGCCTGGCCGCGGCGGTCAATTTCGGCACCCGCATCGTCCTGAGCCTGTGGCTGGACTACGCGCTTGCGATCACCCTCGCGTATGCGGTGGGCATCTGCACTGCGTTCCTGCTCAACCGGCGCTTCGTGTTCCAGCAGAGCCTGAACAGCACGCGCACGCAGTTCACCTGGTTCGTGGTGATCAACATCGTCGCCTTCGTGCAGACCATCCTGGTCAGCCTCGGGCTGGCGCGCTACCTGTTCCCCGCAATCGGCCTCGTGCACGGCGCCGAGACGATCGCCCACGCGATTGGCATCGCGACGCCGGTGCTGACCAGCTACCTGGGGCACCGCAAATTCTCGTTCCGACACTGAGCCGACGGCCGGCCTGCCCGGCCGCTGGAAGAAGCCATATGGCGCCCAATGCCCATGCACGACACCCCCACTGACCCGCCGCCCGGCACCCTGCCCGCCCCGCCCTTCGCGAAGACCGGGGTCCCGCTGGCCGTGGACCTGGACGGTTCGCTGCTGAAGAGCGACCTGCTGCTGGAATCCGCGCTGGCGCTGCTCGGGGCCAATCCCTGGCTGCTGTTCCTGTTCCCGGCCTGGCTGCTGCAGGGCAAGGCGGCGTTGAAACAGCAGATCGCCCGGCGCGTGGACCTCGACATGGCCAGCCTGCCCTGGGACGAGCGCGTGCTCGCCCTGGCCCGCGACGCGGCCGCGTCGCGGGAGGTGGTGTTGTGCACGGCCTCCGACGCGCGGCTGGCCGAGGCGGCGGCCGCGCACCTGGGTGTCTTCGACGCAGTGCTGGCCAGCGATGGCCGGCGCAACCTGTCCGGCGACGGCAAGCGCGACCTGCTGGTGGAACGCTACGGCGAGGCGGGCTTCGACTACGTGGGCAACGCGGCGGTGGACCTGCGCGTGTGGCGGCACGCCCGGCGCGCCATCGTGGTCAATGCGCCGGAATCGCTGGCGCGCGCGGCGGCGCAGGTGTGCACCGTCGAGGCGCACCTGCCGGCGCGGGGCCGCACGCCCGGAGCCTGGCTGAAGGCACTGCGCCTGCACCAGTGGCTGAAGAACGTCCTGCTGTTCGTGCCGCTGCTGGCGGCACACCGCCTCGCGGAACCAACCATCCTGATGGACGGGGTCCTCGGCTTCCTCGCCTTCGGCATCTGCGCATCGTCGGTCTACCTGCTCAACGACCTGCTCGACCTGCAGTCGGATCGCCACCATCCGTCCAAGCGGCGTCGACCGTTCGCCTCCGGCGCCCTCCCGCTGGTGCAGGGTGCGCTGCTTTCGCCGATCCTGACCGTGGCCGCCTTCGTGCTGGCCTACTGGATCTCCCCGCTGTTCGCCGGCGCGCTGGGGATCTATTTCGCACTCACGCTGGCCTACTCGTTCCGTCTCAAGAAGCGCGTGATGGTGGACGTGATGGTGCTGGCGGGCCTGTATACGCTGCGCATCATCGCCGGCGCCGTGCTGCTGGGCGCGGCGCCGTCGTTCTGGCTGCTGGCCTTCTCGGTGTTCCTGTTCCTCAGCCTGGCCATGCTCAAGCGCTACGCCGAGCTGCTGGTCCTGCTCGGCCAGGGCAAGTCGCGCACGGCCGGCCGCGGCTACCGGGTGGACGATCTTCCGCTGGTGCAGAACCTCGGCACGGCGAGCGGTTACCAGGCGGTTCTGGTGCTCGCGCTTTACATCAACAGCACGGCCAGCGAGGCGCTGTACCACCGGCCGCAGGTGTTGTGGCTGCTGTGCCCCCTGCTCCTGTACTGGATCAGCCGCGCCTGGATGATCGCCCACCGCGGCCTGATGCGCGACGACCCGGTGGTGTTCGCCGCGACCGACCGCGCCAGCCAGCTGATCGCCGTCGCGAGCGCCGCCGTGGCCCTGGCCGCCCTGTGAGCCAGGCAGCGGCTGCCGCGGCGGGGGCCCGGGTCGAAGCCTGGGGTCGCCTGGATTGCCAGCCCCACGCGATCGTGCCGCTGTACGACCCCGTGCAGGCCGCCCGTGCCGTCCGCCTTGCCCTGCCCGGCCTTGCCCACGGCATGGGGCGCAGCTACGGCGACCAGGGCCTGAACCCGGGTGGCACCCTGTGGATGACGCGCGGCCTGGACCGTTTCATCGCCTTCGATCCCGGCACCGGCGAGCTCAGCTGCGAGGCGGGCGTGCTGCTGCGCGACGTCCAGCGCGTGATGCGGCCGCAGGGCTGGAAGCTGCCCGTCACCCCCGGCACCCAGCTGGTGACCGTCGGCGGCGCCATCGCCAACGACATCCACGGCAAGAACCACCACGTGCGCGGGACCTTCGGCGACCACGTGGCGGGCATCGAACTGTTGCGCACCGACGGCGAACGGATCGACTGCAGCCGCGAACAGGCGCCGGACTGGTTCGCCGCGACGGTCGGCGGCATGGGCCTCACCGGCCTGGTAGCCACGGCCCGCCTCCGCCTCGCGCGCACGGCCGGGCCCTGGATGGACGTCGAGACCCTGCCCTTCGCGACGGTGGACGAATTCTTCGCGCTCGCCGACGCGTCCGAGCGCGACTGGGAACACACCGTCGCCTGGGTGGATTGCATCGGCCCGCGGCGGGGCCGCGGCATCTTCACCCGCGCGATCGAGGCGGCCGACCAGTCCGGGGCGGCGCCGGCGCCCCGCCGGCGCGCGATCCCGCTGGTGCCGCCGATGTCGCTGGTGAACGGCCTGAGCCTGCGCGCGTTCAATGCCCTGTACTTCGGCCTCAACCGCCAGCGTGCCGGGCGTTCGCGCCAGTTCGTCGATGCCTTCGCCTACCCGCTCGATTCGATCGGCAACTGGAACCGGATGTACGGGCCGCGCGGCTTCTTCCAGTACCAGTGCGTGCTGCCGCATGCGGCGCGCGGCCAGGTCGAGGCCGTGCTCGGTGAAATCGCACGCGCGGGCTCGGGATCCTTCCTCGCCGTGCTCAAGACCTTCGGCGCCGCGACGCCGCCCGGCATGCTGAGCTTCCCGATGCACGGCGTGACCCTTGCGCTGGATTTCCCGAACGCAGGCGACGCGACCACCTCGCTGATGGCGCGGCTGGACGGCATCGTCGGCGCGGCTGGCGGGCGGCTGTACAACGCGAAGGACGCGCGGATGCCGCGCGCGATGTTCGAGGCCGGCTATCCGCGCCTCGGCGAATTCCTGCCCTACAGGGACCCGGGCATCAGCTCGGCCATGTCGCGGCGACTACTGGGGAACTGAATTGGAAGCGCAACGCAAGACCATCCTGATCGTTGGCGCCACCTCCGGCATCGCCGCGCACTGCACGCGGCTGTGGGCCGAGGACCCCGTGCACGATTTCGTCCTGCTCGGCCGCGATGCCGCGGGCCTGGAACGCAACGCGGCTGACCTGCGCGTGCGCAGCCCGGGCGCGACGGTCCGCATCCGCTTGCTGTCTGCAGCCGACTTCCTCGATGCAGGCGCGATCACGCGGGCCATCGCCGACGTCGCGACCGCGGCGCCGATCGACATCGCACTGGTCGCGCACGGTTCGCTGCCCGACCAGGGCGAATGCGAGCGCGACCTGGGTGTCGCGCGCGAGGCGCTGCTGGTGAACGCGGTGTCGCCGGCATTGTTCGCCGAGGCAATCGCCGGCGCGATGGCCGTCGCCGGCGGCGGCACCCTGGCCGTGCTCGGCTCGGTGGCGGGCGACCGCGGCCGCAAGTCGAACTACGTCTACGGCAGCGCCAAGGGACTGCTCGCGCGCTACTGCGAAGGCTTGCAGCACCGCTTCGCCGGCAGCGGCGTGCACGTGGCCTGCATCAAGCCCGGGCCGACGGCGACCGCGATGACCGCGCACCTCGCGGCCAAGGGCACGCGCCTGGCGCCGGTCGAGGACGTCGCGCGGGCGACGGTCGCGGCGATCGCGCGCCGCGCGCCGGTCGCCTACGTGCCCGGCCAGTGGCGCTGGATCATGCTGGTCATCCGCCACCTGCCCCGGTTCGTCTTCAACCGGATGGATATCTGATGGCTCGCTTTGCCACCTGGTTTCCGCAGGGCAGGACCGGCGATGCCCCGGTGAGTCCCTGGCTGGCCGGCATGGCCCTGCTCTGCCTGGCTTTCGCGGCCTGGATCGCCATCCGCTATGCCGGGCAACCGCCGCTGGACTGGTTCTCCTTCCGCCAAACGCAAACGGCGCTGTCGGCCTACTGGGTCGCTTCCACCGGCTTCAAGCTCGCCTACGAAACGCCGGTGGTCGGCCCGCCGTGGAGCCTTCCCTTCGAGTTTCCGCTGTACCAGTGGATCGTGTCTGCCGCCTCGCGCCTGCTGCATGTCCCGCTCGATGCCACCGGTCGCCTGACCAGTTTTGCCTTCCTGCTGCTGACCCTGCTGCCGGCGCGCGCGATCACCCGCCTGCTCGACCTGCCGGACCGCGTGTGGTGGCTGTTCGTGGCGCTGCTGTTGTCCAGCCCGCTTTACCTCTACTGGGGCCGCAGCTTCATGATCGAGACCGCGGCGGTGTTCTTCGCCGTCGCAGCGATCCGGCAGTTCCTGGAGCTGCGCCAGCCGCAGGCCGGGCCGCGGAACATGGTCCTGTTCATGCTGTGGATGGCGCTGGCCATGCTGCAGAAATCCACTACCGCGCTGCCGGTGCTCGCCGTGCTCGGCCTGGTGCTGGCCACGGACTGGCTGCGTGCGCTGGCCGCGCGCAAGGGCCTGCCGTGGAACGACGTGGCCAAGTACGCGATGCTGTTCCTGGTGCCGTTCGCGATCGGAGTCTGGTGGACGGTGTTCACCGACCACGTCCGCGCCGTGCACCCGCTCGGGCAGCCCCTGTCCACCACCGCGCTGCATGCCTGGTTCTGGGGCACGCTCGAGCAGCGCATGTCCATCGAACTGTATCGCGACGTGCTCTGGCACCGGATGGTCGAGGGCAACCTGGGCGGCGTCCTGGGCGGCCTGGCCATCGTGGCGGCGTTCGTGCTGCGCGGGCCGCGCCACGCCAAGGCCGCGCTGGCCTGGTCGCTGGTGCTTGGCGTGCTGCCGCTGTTCGTGTTCACCAACCTGCACATGGTGCACAGCTACTACCAGACCGGCAACATGATCTTCCTGTTGTATGGGCTGGCGATCGCGCTCGGCGCGCTGCTGGCAGTGGCGCTGCCCGTGCGCGGCCTCGCCGTGGCGCTGGGCGCGCTGGTCGTCGCCTCGAACCTGTGGTGGTTCATGCGCGATGCCTATCCGACGGTCAGCTACCAGTACGACGCGGGCAATTCGCGCGACTTCGCCATCGGCGAGTTCCTGCGCCACGAACTGCGCAAGGACGAAGTCTTCGTCGCCTTCGGGAATGACTGGAGCTCGACTTTCGCCTACATGTCCGGGCACAAGTCCTACACCGTCCCCGGCTTCGCGCCCGGCTATCCGCGCATCGTCGCCAACCCCGAGCGCTATGTCGGCGACTACAAGCTCGGCGCCGTCGTTGCCTGCCCGGGCCCGGGCATGGAAACGTCGGAAGACCTGCAGCGCTGGGCCAGCATCGGCCGCAAGTGGCGCGTGGTCGCCGTGAAGGACTGCTACGTGGCGGTGCCCGGCGCCGCGGAAGTCGCCGAGCCTTCCGGGCTTGCCGTGGCGGTCTCCCAGTGCGAGGGCAGCCTGGACGTCGCCCAGTTGTCCGCGCGGGGCGACAGCATCGACGTCGCCGGTTGGACGACCGTGTCGGGCAAGGACGGTCGCCTGCCGGAACGCATCTACGTCAGCGTGCGCACCGGGGCAGCGCCGACCGTCTATTTCCAGGCGTTCGCGGCCTCGCGCCCCGATGTCAATGCGTTCTTCCACCGCAGTGACGGCGCGTTCATGGGTTTCGCCCGCGGCATCCCGGTCGGCGCGCTCAAGGGTCCGGTCGAAATCGGCGTGGCGCGGGTGAATGCCGGCCGCTTCGAGGCCTGCCCGCTGCGCAAGACCCTGAGCATCGGGGAGAAGGCGCCGTGAGCGGCGTGAAGATCGTCCTGCCCGGCGGCGCCGGCCTGGTCGGCCAGAACCTGGTCGCGCGCCTGCTCGACCGCGGCTACACCGACATCGTCGTGATCGACAAGCATCGCGCCAACGCCGACGTGCTGCGCCGCGTGCACCCCGGCATCACCGTGGTGGACGCCGACCTGGCCGACCCGGGCGACTGGGAGCGGCATGTCGCGGGCGCGGCCGTGGTGGTGATGCTGCAGGCGCAGATCGGCGGCAATGACCTGCGCGAGTTCGAGCGCAACAACGTGGAGGCCACGCGGCGCGTGCTCGACGCGATGCGCGCGCACGGCGTCGCGCGCCTGGTGCACGTCAGTTCTTCCGTGGTCGAGTCCGTCGCCGACGACTTCTACACGCAGACCAAGGACCGGCAGGAAAAGATGGTGCTCGAAAGCGGCTTTCGCTGCCCGGTGCTGCGCCCGACGCTGATGTTCGGGTGGTTTGATCGCAAGCACCTGGGCTGGCTGTCGCGCTTCATGAAGAAGTCGCCCGTGTTCCCGATCCCCGGCGACGGCCGCTACATGCGCCAGCCCCTGTTCGCCCGCGACTTCTCCGACATCATCATCAGCTGCATCGAAGGCCGGGTGACCGAGGGCGTGTACAACATTTCCGGCCTGGAACGCGTGGATTACATCGACATCATCCGCCAGATCCGCAAGGCGACGGGGGCGAAGTCCGTGGTCCTGCGCATTCCCTACGGCCTGTTCCACCTGCTGCTGGCGACCTGGGCCCTGTTCGACCGCAACCCGCCCTTCACGACCCAGCAGCTGGCGGCGCTGGTGGCCAAGGACGAATTCGAGCTGATCGACTGGCCGGGCATCTTCGGCGTGCAGCCGACGCCTTTCGCGGAGGCCATCGACCTGACCTTCAACCACCCCGACTACAGCCGCGTCTTCCTGGAGTTCTGAGCATGGCTGAGCGCATTGCCGTCCTCGGCGCCGGCCCCATGGGCCTGGCCGTGGCCTTCCAGCTGGCGCGCGACGGGCACGAGCCGGTGGTGTTCGAGGCCGACGACCGCGTTGGCGGCATGACCGCCGCGTTCGATTTCAACGGGCTCACGATCGAGCGCTACTACCATTTCCATTGCATCTCGGACCGCGACTTCCTGGAGATGCTGGACGCGCTCGGCATCGCCGACCGCATGCGCTGGACCGAGACCCGGATGGGCTACTGGTTCCAGGGCCGGCTGCAGGCCTGGGGCAACCCGGTCGCGCTGCTGCGCTTCAAGGGCCTGTCGCTGGTGGCGAAAGTCCGCTACGGCCTGCATGCCTTCCTGTGCACGCGGCGCAAGGACTGGCGTCCGCTCGACAAGCTCGAGGCCACCGGCTGGATCCGTCGCTGGGTCGGCGCGGAGGCCTACGAGGTGCTGTGGCGCAGGCTGTTCGACTACAAGTTCTACGATTTCAAGGACAACCTGTCGGCCGCCTGGATCTGGAGCCGCATCCGCCGGATCGGCACCTCGCGCTACAACCTGTTCCGCGAAAAGCTCGGCTACCTCGACGGCGGCTCGGATACGCTGTTGCAGGCCCTGCGCGCCGACATCGAGGCGCATGGCGGCGAGATCCGCCTGAAGACGCCGGTCACCCGCGTGCGCGTCGAGGACGGCACGGTGCGCGGCGTCGAGACCGGCGCCGGCTTCGAACCCTTTTCCAAGGTGGTCAGCACCGTGCCCCTGCCCTACGTGGCGCGCCTGGTGCCCGACCTGCCGCCGGACGTGCTCTCCGCCTTCGGCGCGATCCGCAACATCGCGGTGGTGTGCGTGATCGCCAAGCTGCGGCGACAGGTGACCGAGAACTTCTGGCTCAACACCAACGACCCGGACATGGACATCCCCGGCCTGGTCGAATACACCAACCTGCGCCCGCTCGACCAGCACATCGTCTACGTGCCCTTCTACATGCCGGGCGAGCACCCGAAGTTCGCCGAGCCCGACCAGGCGTTCCTGGACAAGGTGCGACGCTACCTGAAGAAGATCAATCCATCGCTGGTCGATGCCGATTTCATCGACATCCGCGCGAGTCGCTATCGCTTCGCGCAACCGATCTGCCCGCCGGGCTACCTCGAGACGCTGCCACCGGCGGACCTGCCCATCGCCGGCCTGTGGGCGGCGGACACCTCGCACTACTATCCCGAGGACCGCGGCATTTCCGAGAGCATCGGCTTCGGCCGCAAGCTCGCGCGCGATGTGGTCGCCTGATCGAAACCGACCAGGCACAGTCGCGGGTATGAATCCGTGGCTGGCGCGGACGAGCCGCGCCAGCGGTGACGGCTTACTGGACCGAGATGACCCGGTTGTGGTCGCAGCCGTACAGGGTGCCGGCCTGCAGGAAGTTGACCGTGACGCGATAGTTGCCCGCCGCGAAGTGGCTCGTGTCCACGTCCTCGGCGAAGCCGGCGTCACCCTTGTCGACGGCCTTCATCGATTCAGTGACGTCGGGACGCGGCGACCAATGGGCCAGCGGGACGTCCCAACCACTGCTGCGATCCTCGGCGATCAGCCGGAGCGAGGCCGGCACGCCGGTCGCGTGCGAGGCTTCCGACAGGAACCAGCCGGTCAGCGTGATGGGGCCACGGGTGACGACCAGCGGGTCGGCGCCGAAGGCTTGCTTGCCGACGCTCTCGACGTTGCAGCTGCCGAGGGTCTGCGTGCGCGGCTCCGACAGCTCGGCCGAGGTCAGGGCACGGGGACCGGCGGCAGGCGCGGGCGCGGGCGGGGCACCGGAGGCTGCGGCGGCCGCATCGGCGGCGGGCGCGCCGTCCGCCGCCGGGGCGGTGGACGGGGTTTCGGGCTTCGAGCAGGCGCTGGCGAGCAGCGCGAGCGCAGCGAGGATGCTGAGACGCTTCGACATTGGAATTGACCTTGAGGGACGCGGAATTTGGGCGCGTATGATGCCACGCGCCCGGCGCGGGCAGCAATTTGCCGCAGTCGCGCGATGGACCCGGTTCAGCCTGCAGCGCCGCCCGCGGCCGAGCGTTGCATCCACTCGGCGGTGCGGGCCAGCCCCGTCGCCAGGTCGGTTCGCGGGTTCCAGCCCAGCTCGCGGCGGGCGCGCCCGTTGTCCAGGATGTTGATGGGCACGTCGATCGCCCGCCCCGGCAGATAGCGCCGGTCCAGCGGTCGACCCAGCAACGCCTCGAGCTGCCCGAGCAGGGCGTTGAGGGTGGTGCCTTCGCCGGAGCTGATGTTGAATACGCTTTCCGGCCCCTCGTAACGCAACGCCAGGGCGAAGGCCTCGGCCACGTCGCCGATGTAGATGAAGTCGCGGGCGACGCTTCCGTCGCCCCAGACCTCGATCGGCAGGCCGGCCAGCGCCCGATGCAGGAACACCCCGACGGCGCCTTGCGCGGTCTCGATCCGCTGCCGCTCGCCATAGGGATTGGCGACCCGCAGGATCGTCGTGCGAATGCCGTGCAGGCGCTGGTACATCAGCAGGTACTTCTCGATGGCCAGCTTGACGATCCCGTAGGACACCTCGGGCTCGGTCGGATGCGCTTCATCCACGGGGACGTACGCCGGCGTCCCGTACACCGTGCCGCCGGAGGAAATGAACACCATCCGCCCCACGCGGGCGGCGCGCATCGCGTCGAGCAGGTGCAGGGACGCGACCAGGTTGGTCTGCACGTCGTACACGGGGTCGTCGTTGGACCCCTTCGGCAGCGTGGTCGAAACGAGATGGAAGACCGCGTCGGCGCCGTCCACGGCCGCCGCGACGTCGTGCATGTTCATCAGGTCGCCGGTGGTCCACTCGACTACCTCGCCGGGTCCGAACTGGCGGAAGGGCTCGACCCGCGGGCGCTCGAACACGCGGATGGCGTGGCCGTCGCGAAGCAGGCGGTCGACGATCGCCGAACCGATGAAGCCGCCACCGCCGAACACCGTGCAACGCATGGGCGTGGTCATTTCAGGTCCTTCCTTGCCAGTGCGGACGGCCGGCCCTCGGGGCGGCCGTGGTCGAAGTAATGCGCCCACGGGTCCACGTTCGCCGCAAGCAGGTCGTCGTGCTGCAGCAGGTAGTGGATCGGGTCGAAGAATGCGTGGCTGGGCTCGAGCCGCTGCGCCGCATAGGCGGACAGTGTCTTGAACCGGGTCGCTGCGCGCGCCTGCTCGACGCCCTCGCGCGCGAGCACGTCGAGCACGAGGCTGAAGGCTTCCATCAACCTCGCCGGCGCCATGGGCAGCGGGCCTGCGGCCACGGGTCCGGGATCCGGCAGCAGCAGCAAGGCGCGGATCCGCGCCATGCCATCGCCGGGAATCCCCGCAATGCGCGCGGTGAAGGATTCGGCGAAGGACGCGAATGCCGCCGCGGCCTGCGCCGACGGCTGGCCAGGCGCGTCGTCGGGCCAGCGCGTGCGCAGTGCGGCCGTCACGGCGGTCGTGACGTGGGGATCGTGGAAGCGCGCATTGACCATGCGCGCGAGTGCCAGCTCCTCGTCGAGCAGGCCGCGGCACTCGCGCTCATCGGCGACCTCGTCGGCCAGGCGCGGATCCTCGCCAATCGCTTCCAGCACGCCACGCAGGAGGCCGCTGCGGACGTCGGGTAGCGCGACCGTCTCCATGTCCCAGCCGACAAGGTCGCGGAAGCGGTCGGCAAAGCTGACGAAATAGTCGTCGAGCCAAGCCAGCCCGTAGTCGCTGTCCAGGCCGTGCCCGACCACCATCTGCGCATGGATCGAATGGGTCCAGTCGCGCAGCGGGCGCACGAACACGAGCTGCGTCGCCTCCGTCGCGACGTCCGACAGGACGCGGCGCAATACCCGCGCGCTGGCGGGGGCGGCGAAGAAGAACAACTCGCTCGACAGCAGCAGGTTGCGCTCGGGGCCGGAGCGCTCCCCATCCAGCAGCAGCGCGAGCGCGTGCCGGAGCTGCTCCTCGAGCAGGGACTCGTCGACCGGCTGCAAAAGCAGTTTCGCAAGCGCATCGGCATTGCCTGGCTGCGCGGTGGCGCCGTCGAAGCCGGCATGGGCTGGGTAGGCGGCGACGCGCAGCCGGCCCGCGGCGGCCAGTTCGGCCATGCGTGCCTGGGCGATGCCCGACGCCGTCCCAGGCAGGGCCGCGTGCACGAACACACGCCCGAAGACGCGGCGCTTGGGCGCCCGGCTCACCGGGTCACGCCGCGCACGCGGGTCAGCGCGATGCGCAGGCCCTGGGATTGCGCGACGAAGGGCAACAGCCGCTCGATCGCGTGCAGCATCGTGCCGTCGTAGGGCAGCGGCTCGCCCGGGTAGTCGACCCAGTCCAGGCCGAGTTCGACCAGCGGGCGCAGCGCGGACGCGCGTGCCCAGAACATCGTGCCAACGGGAAACTGGAAGTGTTCCGGGAACCCGGACAGCGGCGGCTGCAATCGCGACGCCAGCGCCTCGGCATCGACCCGGTTCGCGTTCCAGCCGACCACGTTGGGATCATCCGGGAACACCAGGCCCAGGCGCTCGTCGCGCGCCATCGCCGCATGGATGCGGTCGGCCATCGGCGAGCGTCCGCCAAGCAGGTTCTCGGCCAGGAACTCGTACCAGGCCCGGGCCAGGCCGGCGTCGCCGACATCGAGCGATTTCTTGCTGTGCATGTGGCCGACCACGTCGTACTGCCCGACCAGCCTCGGTCCGAAGGCGGTGAGCATCGGGCCGATGTCGCGGCCGCGGTTGGGCACGACCTCGAGCGCGGCGACCTTGCCGCCATAGTCCGCGAGGATCGCCTCGACCTGGCGCGCCGCGGCCCTGCCCGGCACGCTGACGAACAGGTCGGGACGGACGCGGTTGTCGCCGAGCCGGCGCAGCATGTCGGCGAGCATGTCGGGATAGAAGACATGCACGTGCAGTGCCGAGCGGAGCTTCCCGGGCGGACCCACGGGTTCGCCCCCGGCTTCAATCACCTCGGTCGTCCATGGCCCCGGCGGCGAGCCGGCACGCAGGAAATCCACCAGCGGGTCGGCGCCGGGTTGGGTCGTGCCGTGCTGCTCGGCGTAGATCCCGGGGTGGAAGCCGGGCCAGGGCTTGCGCCGGCCGACGCCGGTGGACCAGGCGCGCAGGTAACGCTCGGCGTTGGATTCCGCGGTGGGTTGGTCGAGCGCGTCCGCGTCGCAGTCGCCCGTGAAGTCCTGGTCCAGCACGTTTGCCTCGAGCAGGCGTGCCGCGTCGCGGCGCCGCGCGGCGACCTCGTCGCCGGCTTCGGCGGCGATCGCCTCGAGTCGCGCCACGTACCGGTTCATGTCGAAGCGGTCGATCACGACCTGGCGCGCGCGGGCGCCGATCTTGCTCCGCAGCACGTCGTCACTGGCGAGCGCCGCGACCTTCTCGGCCATGTCGGCACTGTCGAGGTAGTCTGCGACGCAGGTCTCCGCGAGGCCTTCCGAGGCTAGCACGTCGGCGATGCCGGTGGTCTTGTCGAAGCACAGCACAGGCAGGCCGTGCGACATGGCGTCGATCGCCACGTTTGGCAGCGGATCCAGGCGCGAGGTGACCAGCAGCATGTCGGAGGTCTCGTAGGCGGCATCGATGCTGGCGGTTTCGCCCATGATGGTCACGTAGCGCTCCAGGCCCGAGCGGTGCAGCTGGTCGGCCAGGTACACCGAATAGCCCATGTCGTGCACCGGGTCATAGCCCTTGCCGATCCAGACGAAGCGGCAGCGCGCGCCGATCGCCGACGCGCGGACGCGCGCGGCGACCTTGACGAACAGGTCCACGCCCTTGCGCTGCTGCACGAAGCCGGCGCCCAGGATGACGATCTGGTCGGCGGGCAGGCCGGACGGCCGCAGTGCCGCATGGATGCGGCTGTCCTCGTTCCTGAGCTTTGCCTCGTCCGTCGCTTCCGCGCGCAGCTCGCAACGTCCCTGCGGGAGGATGTCGAACGCCTTCGCTTCCAGCTCGGGGAATTCGTTGACCGCGTTCTCCAGGGTGATGCCGGTCGAGAACACCGTGCGCTCGGCCCACAGCACGGCCTCCCGGAACGCGTTGCGCGGGCGCGTGTAGGCCGCGAATTCATGGACCAGCGACACTGTCGGCACGTTCCGGCGCGCAAAGGGCTCCAGCACGATCCGCGACTCGATGCTGTTGGCGATGACGAAGCGCGCCGGGTAGCGTTCGAGCAGCTGATCGACGACCAGGCTGGCGCGCAGGCGCGCGCCATGCATCTTCATGGGTCCGGCGAGGACGGCGCTTTCCTGCAGGAACGCCTGTTCCAGCAGGCCTTCGCCAAGCAGCAGGGACACGACGTTGTAGTTGCGCTGCAAGGCCTGCACCAGGTTCAAGCTGAGCACCGGGGCGCCCGTGCGCGAGGCTTCATGCGAGACGACGACGACGGTGTCGCGATCCGCGTCGAATGGCCTGCCGCCGGCCTGCATCGGCAGCCGCGGCCTCGCGCCCTGGCGGCCCTCGGCCTGGCCGTGCGAGAGGAAATGCTGGTACGGATCAAGCCCGGCCGCGGCGATGTCCGGGTACTGCATCAGGTAGAACGCCGGATCGAACTCCGCATCTTCGGCCGGGACAGTCGCCGGGGCGACCACGGCGGATGCGATTGCAGTCGCTGGCGGCGGCAACGGCAGGCGTCCCTCGTCCCGGCCGGCCGTGGTGTAGTGCTCGAGCGCGTCCATGCCGCTGGCCGCCACGTCCGGATAACGTTGCAGGTACCAGCCGGCGTCGAAGCTGGCCGTCTCGTCGCTGCCACCCTTGCCGGTGATCCATCGGCTGAGTGTCCGCAAGGGACGCGTCACGCGCCAGGAGTGCGAGGCCAGCAATTCGCGCGTCCGATGCTCCGCGGTCGACCGCGCCAGCGTCATTGCATCCAGTTGCCGTTGCAACGCGGCCGACTGCAAGGAATGCGCGTCGACCTCCTGGTGCAGGTAGGCGACGTGCTTGTTGCCTTCCTCGATGCGCTGCAGTGCGTCGGCAAGCGCGTCCTCTCGCGCGGCCAGCCGCTCCGCCAGCGCGTTGCTGGAAGCCTGCAGTTCCTCGATAGCCTCCTGGCGAGCGTCGTTGGCGACCCGAAGCGCGTCATGAGCGGACTGCAGTTCCTCATGCATGGCTCGCTGGTCGATTGCCGCCTGTCGCGCCGCGGCCTCGCGTGCCCCGGCGGCGGCAAGGTCGGCTCGGTGGCCGGCTTGCGCCGACTGCAGCTCGTCGCGCAGTCGCGCCAACCCGGCCCGTGCCACGCGCAGCTCTTCTGCCAGGACCGTTGCGCCTGCATCCCGCGCCGCGAGATCGGATTGCAGACGCCCGGCAAGCGATGTCGCAGCGGCCACCAGGCCTTGCGCTTCTGCCAGGCGGTGGTCGCGCTCGAGCAGTTGCGCTTCGAGCCGGTCGGCGCGTTCCGCGTGGGTCGACTTCGCCGCGTCGAAGGCCACGCGCTGCGCCTCGAGCGAGGCAGCCTGCACCTCCAGCGCGCGGGCCAGCCCGGCGGCATGCTGCTGCGCGGCATCCGCCTGGGCGCGAATCCCGGCAAGCTGCTCCTGCGACGCCTGCCAGTGCGCGTCGCCGGAGCGCAAGGCGCTGGCGACCGCCTCGCCGTGGCTGTCGAGCGCCCGCGCCAGGGACTCGAGCAGTGGCCGAGTTGCGTCCGGCCGGGCGACGAGTTCGGCGACTTCCGCGCGCCATTGCATCAGCTGGTGCACCTGCTGGTGGGCGACCGGGCGCAGCTCGTCGCGCTGCGACTCCACGGCCTGGACCAGGGCCTGCAACAGCGGTCCCGCCTCGCCAACGCGGCTGGCCAGCTGTTCGTCGACCATGCGCCTTCGCTCGCGTTCCTCGATGCTGGTGCTGAGCAGCTGGTTCGCCGCCAGGACCTCGTGCTCGGCTTTTTCCAGCTGCTGCGCGATTTCGCGGACGCCGGGGTCGTACAGCGACGCGGCGTCGCGAACTTCGGCTGCGACGCCGGCGACCGCGTCCCAGCCGCGCACAGGGTCCGCGTCCATGACCGCCGTGTACAGGCGCTCGACCAGGCGGGGCAGCGGGATGCGGGTATTGACGTCCTTTTCCGAGCGGGCATTGGCGTGCAACAGCGCCGGCCGGAGGAACTCGTCGATCGCCGTGGTCGTCTGCTCTCCCCGCACGGGCCAGTCGATGCCCAGCGCCAAGCCGATGCGCGCCGTCTCCGCGCGCCAATCGTCCAGCAAGTCGTTGAAGCGGCTGATCACGCGCGGCCGGCCGCGCGAGGAGAGCTCGGCGTCGAGCACGTGCTGCGTCCACATCAGCAGGCTGCGGCCCACGGCGAGGGCGTCGCGGCGCGCCAGCGAGAAGGCGACCTCGGCAGGATGCCGCACCGGCACGATCAGCTTCGGCTGGATCCCTGCCTCCTCGAGCACCTCGATCCACAGGGGCGCCAGGTGGCACAAGCGTGGCTCCTTGAGCACCGACAGCGGGGCGCCGAGTTCGCGGTCCACGAAGGCGCGCACCTGTTGCCGCGCGATGTCGGTTTCCGGGCGCTGCAGCCAGTCCGCCGGCAGCTCGCGGATGTCGTCCCAGCGGCGGCCTAGGGCTCCCAGCAGGCCGTCGTTGATCTCGATCGCGCGCAGGCTTTCCCAGTGTCCTTCCGGGTTGCTGTGGTTGGAACCGAGCAGGTCGCTTGGCAGCGCCCCGCCGAGCAGGTTGAGGACACGCGTGAGGGCGGATGTCCCGCTGCGGTGCATGCCAAGCACCAGGATGCAGGCGCGTGGCGTGGGTGCGCGTGCCGCAGTGGCCCTGGCGCGGGGCGTTCCGTGGCTCATGCGTCCTTGCGCTCCACGGACTGGATCTCGCCGTGCTCCAGCCTGACCACGACGTTGCACAGCTCGTGGATCATCTCCTCGTTGTGCGAAGCCAGCACCAGGATGCTGGCCTGGTCCACCAGCGCGGTCACGCGCGCCTCGGCTTTCTCGACGAAGGCGGCGTCGCCGACGCTCAGCCATTCGTCCATGACCAGGATCTCGGCCGGCACGCTGGTGACGATCGAGAAGATCAGGCGCATCACCATGCCGCTGGAATAGGTGCGCACCGGGATGTCGAGGAAATCGCCCAGGCCGGAGAACTCGGCGATGGACGGCGTCAGCCTCTGGATGTCGTCGAAGCCCAGGCCGAACATCAGGCCGCAGAGCAGGATGTTCTCGTTGCCGGTCGCCTCCGGGTCGATGCCCAGCCCGAGGTTGATGAAACTCGAGACCTTGCCCTCGATGCGGATCTGCCCCGCGGTCGGCTCGTAGATGCCCGCCAGCACGCGCAACAGCGAGGTCTTGCCGGCGCCGTTGTGGCCCATCAGCCCGACGCGGTCGCCGGCCCGGATTTCCAGGCTGATGCCCTTGAGCGCCTGCACGACAGTGACGTTCTTGCTGGCCGAGGCGATCCGGCCGCCCGTCGCGGACGCCATGATGGCGCCCTTGAAGGAGCGGTTGATGGTGCCGTAGATCGGCAGGTCGAGGCTGCAGTTGCGGAGGGTGATCGAAGGCACGGGGTCAGACCCAAAAAGCGAGGCGGCGGCGGTAACGCGCGAAGAACGGCGCGGCCAGGGCGTAGAGGATCAGCAGGACGACGCCGAAGCGCAGGTAGGTCGCGGCCGGCGGGATGCCCTCCACGATCGGGCGGCGCACGACTTCGAGCAGCATCTGGAGCGGATTGTAGTCGGCGAACCAGGCGCGGTCCTTGAGCTGTTCGGCCTTCCAGAAGATCGGCGTCATGAAGAAGGCCAGCTGCACGATGCTGGCGATGATCTGCTGCATGTCGCGGTAGCGCGCGCTGAGCGTGCCGAGCAGGAAGGCCGTTGGCAGGGCGGCCAGCATCAGCAGCGCGACGCCGGGGATCGCCGCGAGCCAGCTCCACTGCGGCACGATCCGCAGGTAGAACATGAAGGGCACGAAGGCCAGCAGGTTGTGCAGGAAGATCAGCAGGTTCCGCTGCAGGATGCGCAGGATGTGCACCGTGTAGGGAAGCTTGACCGTGCGCACCAGGTTCTCGGCGGTCACGAAGGCGCCGGCGCCATCGATGATCACGCCCGAGATCAGGCCCCAGGTGATGATGCCCATCGCCAGGTAGGGGATGAAGTCCCGCGACCCGATGCCCAGCAGGTGGCTGTATAGCGGACCGATGGCCAGGATGAAGATGATCATCGTGATGGTGATCCAGAACGGCCCGAGGACGGACCGGCGGTAGCGCTGCCGGATGTCCATGCGCGCGAGCATCATCCAGACCCGGTGCGAGCGCAGGCCCTCGACGAGGTCGTCCACTGCCAGCCGCCATTGCGGGACGGGCTTCCAGGTGCTTCTGTTCGAACTGTCCATGCATCTGCCTTTCAGGTGTGGGTCGCGCCGCGCAGCCGGTCAATCGCCGGCATGCACCAGCCCGAATTGGCTGCGCAGGCGCTCGGCATAGCGCGTCGCGCGCGCCCGTGCCGATGCATCCAGCGAATACTCTTCCGCCGCCAGCGCCTGCATCCCGCGCACTTCCGCGAAATGCGCGCCGGACTCCAGCCTGGCGCCGGCGCTGGCCTCGTGCCGCCGGTGCAGGTTGCAGGCGCGCGGGTCGAACAGCACGCGGCCCCGCTTGAGCAGGCGCAGGTAGGTCATCCAGTCGCCGGCCACGCGGTGGCGCGCGATCTGCTCGATGTCCGCCGACAGCACCGCGAGCAGGGGCTCGCGCCGGAACACCACCGCGCTGGCGTTCGGGATCGTGTTCTTCACCGCCAGGGCCTCGGCGACCTCGCGCTCGCCCTCGCGGACGTAACGCGAGCGCCAGCGGTCGGTCGAGATCTCGTCGGTCCAGCCGTGGTAGGCGTCCTCGAGCACGCGCCCCGTCCCGTCGATCTGCCGCGACTGGCAGTAGCCCAGCACGATACCCGGGTCGTCCAGCATCGCCGGCACCAGGGTCGCCAGGAATTCTGGCGTGGCCAGGTCGTCGGCCTCGGCGATCCAGACGAACTCGCCGCGCGCCAACTCGACGCCGCGCAGCCACTGCCGGAACACCGAACCGGAATTGCGCGCGTTCACGACGACGGTCGGTTCCGGCACCAGCGCGGGCCGCAGTTCGCGCAGCCGCGCGAGGCTGTCGTCGCCGGACGCATCGTCGAGCACGATGATCTCGTAGGGCGTGAGCGTCTGCCCGGTGATCGAGCGCAGGCGCTGCTCGAGGTAGGCGGCATAGTTGTAGTTGGGGACGATGACCGACACGCGCGGCAGGCGCAGCCCGGCCAGGTCGAGCAGGCCGAAGGCATAGTCGCGGAACCGGAAGTCGCGCTCGACGCGCTGGCGGCCCTCGGCGCCAAGCCGCACGCGCAGCGCGGCGTCACCCAACACGCGCAGCAGGGCCTCCGCGTAGGCATCGGTATCGAAGGCCGGCACCAGCAAGCCGCCGGATTCCGCCACCAGGTCGGCGCCGCCCCCGGTGTCGGCGAAGGCGACCACGGGCGTGCCCACCGACAGGCTCTCCAGCAGCACGGAGGGGAACGGATCTTCGCGCGAGCACAGGGCGTAGACGTCGGCACCGGCGTAGAAATCGTCGGTGTCGAAGTCCATGCCGATGAAATGGAAACGCCCGGCGATGCCGGCTGCCGTGAGCGCATCGAGCGCCCTCGCCTGCAGGTCGAGGTCCAGGTGGCCGACCCAGGCAAAGTGCAGCGAGGCGTCCTGGGCGCAGGCAAGGACCGCCGACTGCGCCAGCAGGTCCAGGCCCTTGCGCTGGTCGCCGTAGCCGACGGCGAGCACCACGCGCGCATCGGCGGGCGCGCCCAGCCGCGCGCGCAGGCGCGCACGGACATCGGTGCGATCGGCATCATCGCGGTGCCGGTTGCGCACGAACAGTCCCTGCGGCAGCACCCGGACCAGGGCATCCAGCGTGGCCTCGGGCAGGAACCCCGCGAGCCCCTGCTTCACCGCGGGCGCGGCGACCACGATCGAATCCGAACACTCCGCGAGTGCCTGCAACTCGTCGTCCAGCCCGTAGGCACGCAACAGCCCCGGCAACTCATGGACCAGGGACACCAGGCGGAATCCCGCCGCGCGCAGCGGCCGCGCGACCCGGCCCGACACCGTCGTGTTCAGCAGGGCCGCGTCGAAACCGCGCTTGCGCAGCGCCCGCGCGCAGTCGGCGACCGCCCCGGCCGAGGCGTCGGCGAGATCGTGCACCACCGCCTCGTGTTCGAACTGCTCGCGCAGCGGCCCGGGGCCGAGCATCAGTACCTCGACCTCGATGCCGATCGCCTTCAACTCGCGCAACAGGTGCAGGGCCAGGGATTGCGCGCCATGCGGCTGCGCGTCGTGGCAGGCGAGCACGAGGCGGCGCGGTGCGGCGGCGCCGGTCATCGCCTCGCGCGTGGCATTGAGGAAGGCATAGCCGTGCCGGCGGTCCGGCTCCAGGTAGGCCCCTTCCGCCCACTCGTTCCAGGCATTGATGAACACCACCGACTCGCCGGCGACCGGGTGCGCGCGCGCGTCGGCGACGGCGGACGACAGCCACTCGCGATAGGCGCCCGGCGTGGCGTTGGCGAAGGTGTAGCCGCGGCCCGGCTTGCGCGCCTCGTTGTCCCAACCGGGAAACACGCCGCGGAACATCGGGAAGCCCGGCATGGGCCAGGCGCGCGCGCGCGCCGACACCGCGCCGTAGTCCACCACGTAGCCGGCGTAGCCCGGGTTGAGGATGTCGAGCGTGGCATTGATCGAGGGCAGGCCCTCGGCGAGCTTGTGCGGCGGGAATTCCACGGCGGCGTCGAATCCGCACTCGCTTGGGTCCTGCGCGTCGAACTGCACCATCGCCAGGAAAACCTCGCCGATGCCGGCGGCGCGGCAGGCTTCGCGCCAGCGCAACAAGGTGCGCGCGCAGTCGGGCAGCAGCGATGGCCGGTAGACCACGACCAGCGGGCGTCCGTCGAGGCGCAGGTAATTGGGCTGGCGCAGGTAGGGAATCAGGTCGGCGATGAAGGCGTCGTCGCTTCCGTCGCCATGCACCTGGCCCATCAGCACGTCGTCATCGCGGCCGTCCCAGCGCCGGGTCCAGTTCTCGTTCGCCCAGCACAGGCAGAACGGCAAGTCGACCCCCTCGGCGATGAACCGGTCGAGCGGACCCTCGAGCAGGCGCTGGCCGCCGAACCAGTAGTAGTGGAAACAGAAGGCGTGCACGCCATGCAGCCGCGCCAGTTCGGCCTGGCGATGCATCACCTCGGCCACGCGCAGGTCGTAGAAGCCCAGCTCGCCCGGCAGGCGGGGCTGGTCGTGGCCGACGAACTGCGGCAGCGCACGTGACACGTTGGTCCACTCGGTGAAGCCGCGGCCCCACCAGGCGTCGTTCTGCGGGATCGGGTGGAACTGTGGAAGGTAAAAGGCGATCGCCTTCGCCGCGAGCGGGCCGGCGGGCGGCTCGGTCGCCTGCAAGGGGACGTAGTCCGGGCCGCCTTCGCTGCCGTAGCGCGAATACAGGCCTTCGGCGAAGCGCACGGCAAGCCTGGCGTCGATGCGTTGCGCTGGCGCCGGATCGCCGCGTCCGTCCGCGCTGAGCGACATCGAACGCCAGCGCCGGTAGGCGTCGGTCCCCTGCAGCATCGGGGCGAGCAGCCGGAATATCCAGGCCTTGGCGCGCAACCGCGTGTCCCATCCTATCGGCAGGCCGAGGTAGGTACGACGGAGGGCGCGTCCGAGCGCGTTCCGCAGCGAACTCATCGCTGGCGCCAGGCGTCCAGCGTCATGCCAACGCCGCCTCGAGGTCCGCGCGCAGGTCGGCCACGTCTTCCACACCGACCGAAAACCGCACCAGGCTGTCGTCCACGCCGAGCGCGGCGCGGCGTTCCGGCGGCACCGAGGCATGGGTCATGATCGCGGGGTGGTTGACCAGGCTCTCGACGCCGCCCAGCGACTCGGCGCAGGTGAACAGCTCGGTGCGCTCCATCACCCGGGTGGCCTTTTCCAGGCCGCCCTTGAACCAGACGCTGACCATGCCGCCGTATCCGTCCATCTGCTCGGTCGCCAGGGCATGTTGCGGGTGCGACTTCAGGCCCGGGTAGGCCACTTTCTCGACCGCCGGGTGGGCCTCGAACCACTGCGCCAGCTGGATCGCGTTGTCGCAGTGCGCGCGCATGCGCAGGTGCAGGGTCTTGAGCCCGCGCAGCGCCAGGAAGCTGTCGAACGGGCCCTGCACGCCACCAACCGAGTTCTGCAGGAAGGTCATCTGCTCGGCCAGCGCGGTGTCGTCGCCAACCACCAGCATGCCGCCGACCATGTCGGAGTGGCCGTTGAGGTACTTGGTGGCCGAATGCATCACAAGGTGCGCGCCCAGCTCCAGCGGACGCTGCAGCATCGGCGAACTGAAGGTGTTGTCCACCGCCAGCCAGATGCCGCGCTTGCGCGCGAACTCGGCCAGGCGCGGGATGTCGACGATCTTGAGCAGCGGGTTGGTCGGCGTCTCGCACCAGATCATCCGCGTCTTCGGTGTCACTGCGGCTTCGAGCGCGCCCATGTCGTTGAGGTCGACGAAGCTGAAATCGAGCCCCGCACTGCGCCGGCGCACGCGCTCGAACAGGCGGTAGGTGCCGCCGTACACGTCGTCCATGCAGACCACGTGGTCGCCGCTGTCGAGCGCGTCGAGCACGGTGGACGTCGCGGCGAGGCCGCTCGCGAAGGCGTAGCCCTGCGTGCCGCCTTCCAGCCCGGCGACGCAGCGCTCATAGGCGAAGCGCGTGGGGTTGTGGCTGCGCGAATACTCGAAGCCCTGGTGCACGCCGGGGCTCTTCTGCGCATAGGTGCTGGTCGCGTAGATGGGCGTCATCACCGCGCCCGTGCTGGGGTCGGGGGACTGGCCGGCGTGGATGGCCAGGGTGCCGAGGCCGTAGTTCTTTTCGTCGGTCATGTGGGCTTTCGTTCGATTGTTCGCGTGTTCGCGGCGGGTCGTTGACGGACGGAGGCCTGGTCAAGCCGCTCCCGCATTCAGGAGGCGCGGCGGCGCAGGTAATTGAGCAGGTCGATGCGGGTGATCAGCCCCAGGAACCTGCCCTGGTCGAGCACGATGGCGACGTGGCCCCGGTCGAACACCGGCAGCAGCGATTCCATCGGCGCGGTGACTTCGAGCACGTTGAGCTTGCTGACCATCGCCGTGGACACGGGATCGAGGAAGCGCGACTCGTCGCCGTACACGTGCAGCAGGACATCGGATTCGTCCACGATCCCGACGATGCGATCGTCCTCCATCACCGGCATCTGCGAGACGTCGTACATCTTCATCCGCTGCCAGGCGACGGTGAGCGCATCATTGGGACCCACGACCACGGTGTCGCGCTCCGCGAAGGGGCGCAGGATCAGGTCGCGCAGGTCGCCGTACTGCGGGCGCTCCAGGAACCCGTTGTCGAGCATCCAATAGTCGTTGTACATCTTGGACAGGTACTTGTTGCCGGTGTCGCAGACGAACACGACCACCTTCTTCGGCGTGACCTGCTCCCTGCAATAACGCAGCGCGGCCGCCAGCAGGGTGCCGGTGGACGAGCCGCCGAGCACGCCCTCCTTGGTCAGCAGTTCGCGCGCGGTGAGGAAGCTGTCCTTGTCGCTGACCGCAAAGGCCTTGGTCACGCGGGTGAAATCGGAGATCGGCGGCAGGAAGTCCTCGCCGATGCCCTCGACCATCCAGCTGGCGCTCTTGGTGCTGAGCGTGCCCTCGTTGATGTACTGGGTGAGGATCGAGCCGACCGGGTCGGCCAGCACCAGTTCGACATGCGGCGCGACGCGGGCGAAATAGCGGGACAGCCCGGTCATCGTCCCGGAGGATCCGCAGCCGAACACGATGGCGTCCATGTCGCCGCCCATCTGTTCCCAGATCTCGGGGCCGGTGCCCTCTTCGTGCGCCTTCGGGTTGTCCGGGTTGCCGAACTGGTTGATGAAGTAGGCACCGGGGAGTTCCTGCGCCAGGCGCTCGGCCATGTCCTGGTAGTACTGGGGATGGCCCTTGGCCACGTCCGAACGCGTCAGCACGACCTCGGCGCCCATCGCGCGCAGGTTGAAGATCTTCTCGCGGCTCATCTTGTCGGGCACCACCAGCACCAGGCGATAGCCCTTCTGCTGGGCGACCAGGGCCAGGCCGATGCCGGTATTGCCCGCGGTGCCCTCCACCAGGGTGTCGCCCGGCTTGATCCGGCCGGTTTTCTCGGCCGCCTCGATCATGGACATGCCGATGCGATCCTTGATCGAGCCGCCCGGGTTCATGCACTCGAGCTTCAGGAACAGTTCGCAGACGCCCGTGTCGAGGCGCTGGGCCTTGACCATCGGCGTCTGGCCGATCAGTTCCAGGACGCTGTGTTTGACATTCATGGACAGGCGGCCGCGCAGGGCAAGGGCCCGGACCGGCGATTCTAACCCGAGGCGTTCCAGCCCGCCCCCAAGGGGTGGGCCAGGCAACGGGGCGGGCATTCAGGGAGTTGCGGGTGGCGACGGCCCGACGAGGACGGGCCGCCGCCACCATCGCGGTGACCTAGTGGTGGTTGGCTTCGTACATGCGAAGCAGGCGGTCCTTCGCGTACAGCTTTTCCCTCTTCATGCGCGACAGGGTGTTGTCGTCGAGCGGGAGCACGCCGAGTTCGGCGTCCAGCACCTGCTTGTCGAGTTCGCGATGGCGCTGCAGGAGTTGGCGGAATTCCGCATCGCCCTTCATCAACGCCTCGAGTTCTTCCTGCGGTTGTGCTTCGAACATGTGACCTCCTTCTGAAACGCAAACGCCCCGCGCGGTCAGGCGCAGGGCGAGCGGGTTTTAGGCAAGGTCAGGTCTCTGGCGCGGCGGCTGTCCCGGCTGGACGCGCGCCCCACCCTGTGGTCGGCGGCGTTCTCCATCGGGACAACATCTGCTCTCATCGGCCTGGCTCTCTTCCACCCCGCCGGCATCGGGCCGAGGGGGCAAGACCGACGCTACTCCGGCTCCGGAAGGGCCGCAAGCGGCACTGCAAGCCATTGATTCGACTGGTTCAGGGAGCCGATATCTCGACACGCCGGTTGCGCGCCCGGCCCGCCGCCGTGGCGTTGTCGGCCACCGGCTTGGCTTCGCCCTTGCCCACGGCCTGGATCCGCGCCGCGGGCACGCCGGCGGCGACCAGCACGCTGCGCACCGCGTCGGCCCGCTTCTGGGACAGGGCCAGGTTGGCGGCGTCGGCGCCCTGGCTGTCGGTATGGGCTTCGATGCGGATTCCGGCCTTGCCGTGCAGGGCGTCGGCCAGCAGGATCAGGCTGTCCTCCCCGGCCTGCGCAAGTTGCGCCCCACCGCTACCGAAGGCGGTTCCGGGCAGGGTGTAGATCGTGCGCCCGCCCACGCGCCGCGAGGGCGGCAGGCCCGGCGTCGCGCCGCCGAGGGCGGCGCCGGTGGCGAGAGCCGCCTGCTTGCGCGCCAGTTCGGCTTCCCGGGCGCGGGCGTCCGCCACTTTCATGGCCTGGGAGGCCTGGGCCGTCGCGGCCTCGGTATTGGCCGCGGCCTGGTCGGCGGCGATGCGCTCGGCCTCGGCCTGGCGCTGCGATTCCTCGTCGCGCAGCATCTGTTGGGTGCGCAGGCGTTCGGCGTCGGCTTGTGCGGCCTGGGCGTCGCGACGGCTCGCCTCGAGCAGGATGGCATCGCGCTCCTGGTCCAACTGCAGGACCTGGGCGCGCAGCGCATCCGCCTGCGCGGCGTCGCTGGCGGCCTGCACCCAGGCTTCGGCCAGGTACAGCGCATGCGGGCGGTCGCGCGAGCGCGCGACCTGCAGCGCGGCCAGCGACTGGCGCGCCTTGTAGCGCTCCAGCGCGGCGCGGTCGGCGGTGCCGGGGTCGGCGTCGAGCGCCGCCAGCACGGCGCCCAGGCGGACGAGATCGGCGTCGGGCGTGTCGGCCGCCTGTGCAGGCGGCAGCCAGGCCAGGCAGGCCAGCAGCAGGGCGAGCAGGCCAAGACCGCGCAGGGAGCGGCTCATCGCTGCGACCCCGGTAGCACCAGCAATTGCCGGCGCAGGTCCGCGTTGCGCGCGGTCCGGGACTCGACCTCGGCGCGCGCAGCATCGAGCTGCGCCGCGGCCAGGGCGTGGTCGGCGCCGGCGCGGGCCTCGTCGGCCAGGCGCAGCGCATCCTTGTACTTCTTCCGCGACATCGCGTCCTGCGCCTGGGCATAGCGTGACTGGGCCTCGGCCAGCGCATCGGCGGCCAGTCCGCGCGGCTGGGCGCGCTGCGCGGCGGCCAGTGCGGCGCCGGCGGCCTGGACCTCGGCATCGGGCGGCGTGGCCGCCAGCAGGGCCGCGGGAGCCGCCACGAGCAGCAGGCCGGCGAGGAAAAGACCGTATTTGCGTTCGGAAGGTGTCATGGTTCTCAGTCACGGCCTGCGGGGACTTGGTATTGTCGGCAGGGGTTCGCCCTCCCGCAATGGTCTTGTGGGATGGGCGGGGCAAAAATAAGGACGGCAGATGGATATCGGCTACTTCCTGAAACTGATGACCGAGAAGAACGCGTCGGACATGTTCCTGACGACGGGCGCGCCGGTCTTCATCAAGGTCGAGGGTCGCCTGTACCCGCTCGGCAACACCGGCCTGCCCGCGGGCATGGTCAAGAAGATCGCGTACTCGCTGATGGACGAGGGCCAGGTGCCCGTGTTCGAGCGCGACCTCGAGTTCAACATGGCGATCGCCGTGAAGGACGCCGGGCGCTTCCGCGTGAACTGCTTCAAGCAGCGCGGCGAAGTGGGCATGGTGATCCGCGCGATCAAGTCCGAGATCCCCAGCATCGACCAGCTCAAGCTGCCGCAGGTGCTCAAGGACATCGTCATGGAGCCGCGCGGCCTGGTGCTGGTGGTCGGCTCGACCGGCTCGGGCAAGTCCACGGCGCTGGCGGCGATGATCGACCACCGCAACGCCAACAACACCGGGCACATCCTCACCATCGAGGACCCGATCGAATTCCTGCACAAGCACAAGAAGTCCATCGTCAACCAGCGCGAGGTCGGCCTGGACACCCACGCCTTCCACAACGCGCTCAAGAACGCGATGCGCGAGGCGCCGGACGTTATCCTGATCGGCGAGATCCTGGACGCGGTGACCATGGAATCGGCGATCGCCTTCGCCGAGACCGGCCACCTGTGCCTAGCCACGCTGCACTCCAACAACGCCGACCAGACGCTCGACCGCATCCTCAACTTCTTCCCCGAGGCCGCGCACAAGAACGTGCTGATGAACCTGTCGCTGAACCTCAAGGCGGTGATCTCCCTGCGCCTGGTGGTCGGCAAGGACGGCAAGCGCCTGCCGGCCTCCGAAGTGCTGATCAACACGCCGATGATCCGCGACCTGATCCGGCGCGGCGAGGTGCACGAGGTCAAGGACGCGATGGACAAGTCGCTGCAGGAAGGCATGCACACCTTCGACCAGTCGCTGTTCCGCATGTACAAGGAAGGCAAGATCGAGCTGGAGGAAGCCCTGAAAAAGGCCGATTCCCGCGATGGCCTGGCGCTGAAGATCCGCCTGGCCGAAGGCTCCAGCGGCGAACACGATCCCTACGCGGACGTGTTCAGTTCCTCCAACGACGCCTCCGCCGGCTTCTGATCCGGCGACCCGCGCGCCTCAGGGCGCGTCGGGTTGCGCCTCCGGGCGCGCGAACTCGAACGCCTCCAGCGCAAGGCAGGCCTTCTCGATCCGTTCGATGGTCGGGTAGCCGCCAATGTCCACGCCGAAGCGCCGCGCGTTGTAGACCTGGGGGACCAGGCAGCAGTCGGCCATGGTCGGGGTGTCGCCCTCGCAGAAGGCGCCGGTTGACGGGTCGTCGAGCACCTGTTCGATCGCGCGGAACCCGGCGTTGATCCAGTGCCGGGTCCAGTCCTCGCGCTGGGTCGCATCGGCGCCGAGGGATTTCTCCAGGTACTGCTGGACCCGCAGGTTGCCCAGCGGGTGGATGTCGGCCGCGACCATCTGCGCGATCGCGCGACAGCGCTGGCGCTCGCGGGCGGTGGACGGCATCAGCGCCGGATGGTCCGAGAAAGTCTCGTCCAGGTAGTCGATGATCGCCAGCGACTGGCGCATCACGCGCTCGCCATGGACCAGCACCGGCACCAGTTCCTGCGGGTTGACGTCATGGAAGGCCGCGGCGTGCTGCTCGCCCCCGTTGTTGACCAGGTGCACCGCCAGGGTCTCGTACTGCAGCCCCTTGAGGTTGAGCGCGATGCGCACCCGGTAGCAGGCGCTGGAGCGCCAGTAGGAATACAGCTTGAGCGATTCGCTGGACATGGGCGGTCGGGCTCCGGGCGGGCGACTGGCCCGCCAAGGCTACCGCCAATCCGCCCGTGCCGGGAGGGGCGGCTGCCCCATGCCCGTGCAGGGCATCTGTCAGGCAGGCGCGATCCGCTGTTCGATGGCGCCGAAGATGGACGCACCGGCGGCGTCGAGCATCTCGATGCGCACCGTGTCCCCGTAGGCCATGAAGGGCGTCGACGGCTTGCCATCGCGCAGGGTTTCGACCGTGCGCAGTTCGGCGAAGCAGGACGCGCCGAGCGAGGTGTCCTCGTTGGCCACGGTGCCGGAGCCGACGATCGTGCCGGCCGACAGCGGCCGGGTCTTCGCCGCGTGCGCGACCAGCTGGGAGAAATCGAACTGCATGTCCACGCCCGCCTCCGGCGCGCCGAACCAGGCGCCGTTGACGTGGGTCAGCAGCGGCAGGTGCAGCTTGTTGTCGCGCCAGGCATCGCCCAGTTCGTCGGGCGTGACGAACACCGGGCTGAGCGCGGAGCGTGGCTTGGACTGCAGGAAGCCGAAGCCCTTGGCCAGCTCGCCGGGAATCAGGTTGCGCAGGCTGACGTCGTTGACCAGGCCGATGAGCTGGATATGGCTGGCGGCCTGCGCCGCCGTCGGCGCCATGGGCACGTCGTCGGTGACCACGACCACCTCGGCCTCCAGGTCGATGCCAAAGGCCGCGTCGCCGACGCGCACCGGGTCGCGCGGGCCCAGGAAGCCCGCGCTGGTGGCCTGGTACATCAGCGGGTCGGTGTAGAAACTCTCCGGCACCTCGGCGCCTCGCGCCTTGCGTACCCGCGCGACGTGCGGCAGGTAGGCGCTGCCGTCCACGAACTCGTAGGCACGCGGCAACGGCGAGGCAAAAGCGGCGAAGTCCACCGCGAACACGGGCTCGCCGTTGATCGTCTCGGCCGGGCTGATTTCCAGTACCTCGTACACGCTGTTGAGCCGGGGCGCCGTGGTGTCCCAGTCCTCCAGCGCGCGCTGCAGGGTCGGCGCGATGCCGGTGGCCCTGACCGCCCGCGACAGGTCGCGCGAGACGACCACCAGGGTGCCGTCGCGGCCGCCTTCCTTCAACGATCCGAGCTTCATGCGTCCGCCTTGAAATTGTTGCGAAGGTCCTTCCAGCAATCCTGGTACCCGGACTGCCGATGGGTCGCGGCCATGGCTTGCGCCGTGGGCTCGATCACCCTGCCTGTCTCGAACATGAAGGCCATGGTGTCGCGGATCTCGTCGGGACGCGCCAGGTCCGCGGCCGAGGCCTTGTCGAAGGTGGCCGCGTCAGGCCCGTGGCCGCTCATGCAGTTGTGCAGCGAGGCGCCGCCGGGCACGAAGCCCTCGGCCTTGGCGTCGTACACGCCGGTGACCAGGCCCATGAATTCGCTGGCCACGTTGCGGTGGAACCACGGCGGCCGGAACGTGTCCTGGGCCACCAGCCAGCGCGGCGGGAAGATCGCCAGGTCGAGGTTGGCCGTGCCCGGCACGGCGCTGGGCGAGGTGAGCACGGTGAAGATCGACGGATCCGGATGGTCGTAGCTGATCGAGCCGATGGTGTTGAAGCGGCGCAGGTCGTACTTGCAGGGCGCGTAGTTGCCATGCCAGCCAACCACGTCCAGCGGCGAGTGGCCGATCGGCGCACGCCAGAGCCGGCCCTGGAACTTGGCGATCAGGGAAAACTCGCCTTCGACGTCCTCGAAGGCGGCTTCCGGCGTCAGGAAATCGCGGGAGTTGGCCAGGCCATTGCTGCCGATCGGGCCCAGCTCGGGCAGCCGCAGCAGCTGGCCGAAGTTCTCCAGCACATAGCCACTCGCCTTGCCGTCGGGCAGCTCGACGCGGAAGCGCACCCCGCGCGGCACCACGCCAATCTCCTGCGGCTCCAACTCGAGCACGCCCAGCTCGGTCGCCACGCGCAGGCGGCCGTCCTGCGGCAGCAGCAGCATCTCGGCGTCGGCGTTGTAGAAGAACCTGCCGTGCATCGACAGGTTGGCCGCGTACACGTGGATGCCCACGCCGGCCTGTTCGTCCGGACCGCCGTTGCCGGCCATCGTGTACAGGCCGTCGATGAAATCGGTCGGCGCCGTCGGCATCGGCAGGGCGCTCCAGCGCAGCTGGTTGGGCGTGGCCGGCTGCTCATCGAACCGGTTGTGGAAACTCACCTCGCCCAACGGCAAGAACTCGCCATGCATGGCCGCGGGGCGGATCCGGTACAGCCAGCTGCGCCGGTTCTCGTGCCGCGGCGCGGTGAAGGCCGTGCCCGACAACTGCTCTGCGTACAGGCCATGCGGCGCGCGCTGCGGCGAATTGCGGCCGACCGGCAGGGTGCCGGGCAGCGCCTCGCTCACCACGTGGTTGCCGAAGCCGGGCTGGTAGCGACCGCCGCCATCGATGGGCATGGCCATGGCCTCAGAGCACGCCGCGGCGCATCTGGTCGCGCTCGATGCTCTCGAACAGGGCCTGGAAATTGCCCTCGCCGAAACCCTCGTTGCCCTTGCGCTGGATGATCTCGAAGAAGATCGGTCCGATGGCATTGGTAGTGAAGATCTGCAACAACTTGCGCTGTTTTGTTTCCAGGTCGGCGTCGATCAGGATCTTGTTCGCGCGCAGGCGCGCCACGTCCTCGCCATGGTTGGGCACGCGCGCGTCGACCACGTCGAAGTAGGTGTCCGGCGTGTCGAGGAATTCCACGCCCGCCGCGCGCATCGCCTCGATCGTGGCGTAGATGTCGTCGGTGAAGCAGGCGATGTGCTGGATGCCCTCGCCCTTGTAGGCGTCGAGGTACTCGTTGATCTGCGACTTCGGGTCGTTGGACTCGTTCAGCGGGATGCGCACCACGCCATCGGGCGCCGTCATCGCCTTGGACACCAGGCCGGTCTTGACGCCCTTGATGTCGAAGTAGCGGATCTCGCGGAAGTTGAACAGCCGCTCGTAGTAGTCCGACCACTTCTGCATGTTGCCGAAGAACAGGTTGTGCGTCAGGTGGTCGATGAAGGTCAGGCCGAAGCCGACCGGATTGGGGTCGGCGCCCGGGATCGGCAGGTAGTCGGCGTCAAACACGCTGCCCTTGTCGCCGTAGCGGTCCACCAGGTACAGCATGCAGTCGCCGATGCCCTTCACCACCGGCGCGTCCACGACCTTGCTCGCTTCCTTGTGGGTGATCGCTTCGCCGCCATTGCCCAGCACGCCCTGCAGCACCTGCCCGGACGGCTGCTTGAAGCGGATCGCGAAGCCGCAGGCACAGGGACCGTGCGCCGACGCGAAATCGGCCGCGAAGCTGTCCGGATCCTCGTTGACCACGAAGCTGACGCCGCCCTGGCGGTACACGGTGATGGCACGCGACTTGTGCCGCAGCACGGCGCTGAAGCCCATGCGCTGGAACAGGGCCTTGAGCGCCTCCCGACTGGCCGCGTCGGGCGCGGCGAATTCGACGAATTCGAAACCGTCGATGCCCATCGGGTTGTCGAACGTGGTCGGCTGCATGCCGAGATTGGGCTGTGCGCTCATGGAACTCCTCCTCGAAGCGACGACGGCTGGCCCTTGCGGGCCGGGACGGACGCCAATATAGTTTCATCTGTAACCATTCGCAAGTCCGGGCCAATGAGCAAGCACGCCGCCATCGCACACGCCGTCCTGGAGCTGGAGCAGTTCCTGCCCTACCGGCTGTCGGTGCTGTCGAACCGGGTCAGCCAGGAGATTGCCCGGCTCTATGCTGATCGCTTCGCCCTGAACGTCACCGAATGGCGGCTGCTGGCGGTGCTCGGCCGCTACCCGGACCTGAGCGCGACCGAATTGGCGGAACGCACCGCGATGGACAAGGTCGCGGTCAGCCGTGCCGTCGCGTCCCTGGTCGCCGAGGGCCGCCTGACCCGCAAGGTGGACGGCCACGACCGCCGGCGGGCGCGGCTGCGGCTGTCGGCGAAGGGCTACCGCATCTACGACGAAGTGGCGCCGCTGGCCCTGGCCTACGAGCAGAAGCTGCTGTCGTCGCTCGACGCCGCCGAGCGCTCGACGCTCGATGCCCTTCTCTCGCGCCTGGCGATCTGAAGGCGTACGCTGGCCATCCATCGCTACCGGCAAGGAAGCCGCCGATGAACGCAGTCCCCGTCCCGCACCGCTCTGTCCTGGCCAACGTCGTCTACGGCCTGCTCAACCCGATTCCCTTCGGTTGCTTCGTCGCAGCGCTGGTCTTCGACATCCTCTACCTGCGCACCGCGCAGGTGCTGTGGAACAAGGGCGCGGCCTGGCTGATCGTGTTCGGCCTCCTGGCCGCCGTGATCCCGCGCCTGGTCAACCTCGCGCAGGTCTGGATCACCTCGCGGCGCATCGCCACTCGCAGCGACAAATTGGATTTCTGGCTGAACCTGTTCGCCGTGGTCGCGGCGATCCTCAATGCCTTCGTGCACAGCCGCGATGCCTACGCGGTGGTTCCCGCCGGCGCCTGGCTGTCGGCCTTGACGGTCGTCCTGCTGGCCCTCGGCCAGGTCATCCTGTCCGTGCAGCAGTCCGCGGCGGGGAACCGCCCATGAACGCGCCCTCGACCGCCAACACCCTGCAGCGCCGCGCGCTCGTGCTGGCCATGCTGGCGCTGCTGGGCGGCTGCGCGAAGCAGGCCACGCTGCAGCCTGCACAGCAGTTGGGCAATGCGCCTCCGCTGCCCGCGGCGCAGGACTTCCTGGTGCCGCCGATGCAGGTCCCGCATTTTTCCGGCTGGCAGGGCGGCCAACATCCCATCGTCGCGGCTGGACTGAAGATCGAACGGATCGCCAGCGGCCTCAAGCACCCGCGCCAGCTCTACACCCTGCCCAATGGCGACATCCTGGTGGTGGAATCCAACGGCCCCGGCACCGAGCCGGTGACCACGCCCAAGCAGCTGATCGCGAACAAGGTCAAGGGCCTGTCGGGCAAGGGCGCCAAGGGCGGCAACCGGATCACCCTGCTGCGCAACACCGGCAAGGCGGGCGGCGAATGGGAGCAGCATGTCTTCATCGCGGACCTGCATTCGCCCTTCGGCGTGCAGTTGATCGGCGACACCCTGTACATCGCCAACACCGATGCCATCGTCAGGGTGCCGTACAGCGCGGGCCAAGTGCAGGCCAGCGCGCCCGCGACGGCGTTCACCGACCTGCCGGCCACCATCAACCACCACTGGACCAAGGCGCTGGCCGCGAGCCCGGACGGCCGCAAGCTGTATGTCGGCGTCGGCTCGAACAGCAACATCACCGAGAACGGCATCGACCAGGAATACCGGCGCGCCAACGTGCTCGAGGTGGACGTGGCCAGCGCGGGCAGCCGCATCTACGCGTCGGGGCTGCGCAATCCGACCGGGCTGCAGTTCGAGCCGCACACCGGCCAGTTGTGGGCGATCGTCAACGAGCGCGACGAAATCGGGGCGGACCTGGTGCCCGATTACCTGACCTCGGTGCTGGCCGGCGGGTTCTACGGATGGCCCTACAGCTATTTCGGCCAGCACGTGGACAGACGCGTGATGCCGCAGCGTCCCGACCTGGTGGCGAAGGCGATCAAGCCCGACTTCGCGCTGGGTTCGCATGTCGCGGCGCTGGGCCTGCTGTTCTCGGACGGCAACGCGCTGCCGGCCAGGTACCAGGGCGGCGCCTTCATCAGCGAACACGGCAGTTGGGACCGCTCGCCCTTGAGCGGCTACCGCGTCACCTTCGTCCGCTTCGTGCAGGGCAAGCCGGTCGGCGTCCCCGAGCCCATCGTCACCGGGTTCCATTCGGCCGACGAGTCGCAGCTGTATGGCGCACCGGTCGGTTTGGCGCAGGACCATGACGGTGCGTTGCTGGTCGCCGATGACGTCGGCGATTCGGTGTGGCGGGTGAGCGCGGCTGCGCCCTGAGCGGGTGGGCGCGGCAGAAATGACGAAGGCCGGGATTCCTCCCGGCCTTCCTTGCTGATCGGTCGGCTCGAGCCGCGCCGACCTTACTTGACGCCGTGCATCAGCTTCTGGATCAGCGGTGCGACCAGGAATAGCACAACGCCGCCGACCACCAGGATATAGAAGCCCTGCGTGTAACCGGCGCGCGCCGATTCCACGGTCATGCCGGTCGAGCCGCTGATCATCGCCGCGTAGATTCCCGACAGGTTGTTGCCGATGCCGGTGGACAGGAACCAGCCGCCCATGCCGAAGCCGACCAGGCGCAGCGGGGCCAGCTTGGTCACCATGGACAGGCCGATCGGCGACAGGCACAGCTCGCCCACGGACTGGATCACGTAGACCATGAACAGGGTCCAGAACGGGATCTTGCCGTCGGCGGCGACCAGCGAGGACAGCGCGAACCACAGCAGCGCGAAGGCGAAGCCGTTGAAGATCAGGCCAAGGCCGAACTTGCGCGGGATGGACGGGTTGGACTTGCCGAGCTTCACCCAGATCCAGGCAATGATCGGCGCGAGGACGATGATCGCGATCGAGTTCACCGACTGGAACCAGCCGGTCGGGAAGGTCCAGCCGCCGAGGTTGCGGTTGACAATCTCGTCGGCCAGGAAGGTGAAGCTGCTGCCCGCCTGCTCGAAGAACATCCAGAACAGGATGTTGAAGGTGAAGATGATCAGCATCGCGATCGTCTTGTCGCGCGACACCGCGCCTTTCGCGGATGCCCTCGACCAGCAGCAGTGCGCACAGCGCCACGAACATCGGGGTCAGCACCCACCACTGCAAGGTATCGGCCGGAATCGAGAGCAGGAAGTAGATCAGCGGGATCGCGAGCAGCGCACCAATCAGTACGTACAGCACCTTGCGCTTGCCGGCATCGCCTTCTTCCGGCGGACGCCCGATCCAGCCCAGCTGGGCGCGGCCGAACCAGAACCAGACCAGGCTGATCAGCATGCCGATGCCGGCGGTGATGAACACGACCTTGTAGGCCGGCGCCGCCACCGTGCCGCCCATCAGGTGGTTGGCCAGCGCCGCGGTGAGGATCGGCGCGATGAAGGCGCCGAGGTTGATGCCCATGTAGAAGATGGTGAAGCCGGAATCGCGGCGCTCGTCGCCGGTCGAATAGAGCTTCCCGACCATCGTCGAGATGTTCGGCTTGAACAGGCCGTTGCCGGCGATGATCGTCGCCAGGCCGAAGGTGAAGATCTCCTTGTTCGGCATGGACACCATGAACAGGCCGGTCGCCATGATCGCCGCGCCGAGCAGTATCGATCGCTGGTAGCCCAGCACCTTGTCCGCGACGTAGCCGCCGAAGATCGCCGCCGCGTAGACCAGGGCCAGGTAGGCGCCGTAGAGCTTGCTGGCGGCTTCCTGGCCGCTTCCTTCGCCGCCGTAGAACTGGGTGACGATGTACAGGGTCAGCGCCCAGCGGATGCCATAGAACGCGAAGCGCTCCCAGAACTCCGTCATGAACAACATCCACAACGGGCGCGGATGCCCCATCACTTGCTTGAAGTCTGGAAGCTCGTTCCCGCCCTGGGGCAGGTCCTGGGCACCGGTCATGCGGCGTCTCCTGTTGATTGATGCGTCGTTGGCAGGTTGGAGGGAATTGCTGGATGCATGGCGCGCGACCGGGTCCCGGCGGCGCATGCGGCCGCAAAGGTGTAACCGCTCCCCGCCCCTACGTCAAACCGGCCGGCCGATGTTGCGCCGCAGCATCCGTCGTGGGAGCGGCTCGAGCCGCGATCCGTGAAAGTCGCGGCTCAAGCCGCTCCCACAGGCGGGGCGCCGAGTTCGGTGCGCACGTCCAGCAGCTCGGGGAAAAAGGTCAGCTCCAGCGCCTGCTTGAGGAAGCCCACGCCCGAACTGCCGCCGGTGCCGCGCCGGAATCCGATGATCCGCTCGACCGTCTTCATGTGCCGGAAGCGCCACAGCTGGAAGCTCTGCTCGATGTCGAGCAACTGCTCGGCCATGGCGTAGGCCTCCCAGTGCGTCTCGGTGTCCTCGTAGATGCGCTGGTACACCGGCACCAGGCGCGGGTCGCGGGCATGCGGCACGGTCCAGTCGCGCTCCAGGCGGTCGGCGGGAATGGCGTGGCCGTGGCGGCCGAGATAGCGCAGGTATTCGTCGTACAGGCTGGGCGCCTCGAGCGTGGCGCGCAATTCGGCCTGGCCGGCGGGATCGTGCGCGAATACGGCGACCATGCCGGCGTTCTTGTTGCCAAGCAGGAATTCGATCAGGCGGTATTGCAGCGACTGGAAGCCCGACGCGGGCCCGAGCAGGTGCCGGAACTGCAGGTACTCGTTCGGCGTCAGGGTTTCCAGCACGCCCCATTGCTCGAACAGCTGGCGCTGGATCTGCTTGACCCGCGCGAGGATCTTCTGCGTCGGCGCCAGCTGGTCCTGCTTCAGGTGTTCAATGCCGGCGCGCAGCTCATGGATGACCAGCTTCATCCACAGCTCGGCGACCTGGTGCTGGACGATGAACAGCAGTTCATCGTGGTGCACGGGCTTGGAAATCGGTTGCTGCGCGGCGAGCAGCAGGTCCAGGCGCAGGTAGCCGCCGTAGCTGAGGCGGTCGGCGAGGTCGGTGATGACGCCTTGTTCGATCGGCCGCTGGTTGGGGGGCTGGGTCATTCGGGCTCGGCGGCGCAAGGCGGGGGCGGCCAAAGCGTAGCGCATCCCGTGCCGGGCACGCCCGCCGCTTGCACGTCCGGGCACGTGGGGATCGGGCCGGGCGGCCAAGCTACAATGCGGGTCCGTGGCGCCAGCCCCCTTCCCGGGGACCGGCGCCCTGAGCCGCTGGCTGCCTGGGAGGGCCCATGCCGACCGTTGCAACTTTCGACATCGAATACCTGCAGTACCTGGGCCCGGACGGCAACCTCGTCCGCGACGACCTGCCCGAGTTCGCCGCCGACCGCCGCGTGCTGGTGGAACTGTTCAAGCAGATGCTGTTCACCCGCGCCTTCGACACCAAGGCGGTGAACCTGCAGCGGACCGGCAAGCTCGGCACCTACGCCAGCTGCCTGGGCCACGAGGCCACCCACATCGGCATCGGCAGCGCGATGCAGTACGACGACGTGTTCGCGCCCAGCTACCGCGAGTACGGCGCCCAGTTCATGCGTGGCGTGAAGCCGCGCGAAGTGCTGATGTACTGGGGCGGCGACGAGCGCGGCAACGATTTCTCCGGGCCGCCGCACGATTACTCCTGGTGCGTGCCGATCGGCACCCAGAACCTCCACGCGGCGGGCGCCGCGCTGGCGTTCAAGCTGCGCGGCGAACCGCGCGTGGCGGTGGCCTGCGTCGGCGACGGCGGCTCGTCCAAGACCGACACCTACGCGGCGATCAACTCCGCGGGCGCGTTCACCCTGCCCTTCATCCAGTGCATCATCAACAACCAGTGGGCCATCTCGGTGCCGCGCAAGGCGCAGACCGGCGCCAAGACGCTGGCGCAGAAGGGCATCGCCGGCGGGCTGGAGTCGTTGCAGGTGGACGGCAACGACATCATCGCCGTGCGCGGCGCCATGGATTTCGCGCTCAAGCGCGCGCGCAACGGCCACGGCGGCAGCTGCATCGAGTTCGTCACCTACCGCCTGTCCGACCACACCACCGCCGACGACGCACGCCGCTATCGTGGCGAGCAGGAAGTGAAGGAAGGCTGGGAGCGCGAACCCTTCCTGCGCCTGCGCAAGTTCCTCACGACCGAGGGCGTCTGGAACGAGAAGATCGAAGCCGAGTGGAAGGAGGAGTGCAACCGCCTCTCCGACATCGAGGTCAACGCCTACCTGGAAACCAAGACCCAGCCCGTGGAGGCCATGTTCGACTTCCTCTATGGCGACATGCCCCACGACGTCGCCGAACAACGCGCCGACGCCCTGAAATGGGAGGGTCGCTGAGATGGCCGCCATCACACTCATCGAAGCGATCACCATGGCCCTGGCCTGGGAGCTCAAGCACGACGACACGGTCGTGGTGCTGGGCGAGGACGTGGGCGTCAACGGCGGCGTGTTCCGCGCCACCGCCGGCCTGCAGGCCACGTTCGGTTCCGACCGGGTGATCGACACGCCGCTCGACGAGACCACCATCGCCGGCCTCACCGTCGGCATGGCCTCGCAGGGCATGAAGCCGGTGGCCGAGGCGCAGTTCGACGGCTTCATGTATCCGATGGTGGACCACATCATCTGCCACGCCGCGCGCTTCCGTTACCGCACCCGCGGCCGCCTCACCTGCCCGATGGTCCTGCGCGTGCCCTGGGGCGGCGGCATCCGCGCGCCCGAGCATCACTCCGAGGCGAATGAGGCGATATTTACAAATGTCCCCGGGCTGCGCGTGGTCATGCCGTCGTCGCCGCAGCGCGCCTATGGCCTGCTGCTGGCGGCGATCCGCGACCCGGACCCGGTGATCTTCTTCGAGCCCAAGCGCATCTACCGCCAGTACAAGGAGGAAGTCGTCGACGACGGCGAGGCCCTGCCGCTGGACGTGTGCTTCGTGCTGCGCGACGGCAGCGACGTGACCCTGGTGACCTGGGGCTCGCAGGTGAAGGAAACGCTCGAGGCCGCCGAGGCGCTCGCCAAGGAAGGCATCAGCGCCGAGGTGATCGACATCGCCACGATCAAGCCGCTGGACTTCGACACCATCCATGAGTCGGTGAAGAAGACCGGCCGCTGCGTGATCGTGCACGAGGCCGCGCGCACCGCCGGCTTCGGCGCCGAGATCGCCGCGCAACTGGCCGAGAAGGCGATGTTCGACCTGGTCGCCCCGGTCGAGCGCGTCACCGGTTACGACACCCACATCCCCCTGTTCCGGCTGGAAATGAAGTACCTGCCGAGCGTGGAAAAGATCCTCGCCGCCGCCAAGCGCACGCTGGCGCACGGCTGACGACACGGAGCGTTGCCCCCAATGAACGACAAGACGACCAAGAAAACCTTTTACCTGCCCGACCTCGGCGAAGGCCTGCCGGACGCCGAGATCGTCGAGTGGATGGTCAAGCCAGGCGAGAGCATCAAGCTCGACGAGCCGATGGTGTCCATGGAGACCGCCAAGGCGGTGGTCGAGCTGCCCTCGCCGTTCTCCGGCAAGGTGCTGCGGGTATCCGGCGGTGCCGGCGACGTGATCACCACCGGCGCCTGGCTGGTCGAGATGGAACTGGACATGAGCCAGCCGCAGCGCGCCGAAGCCCAGGACACCGGGCATGCGCACGGTGGCGGCCACGCCGCGCCGCCGCCCGAGCAAACGCCGATCGCGCCCGCAAACGCGGCGCCGGTCGCCAACGTGCCGACCGGCGCGGAAGCGGTCGCGAAGCAGCCCGAGCCCGTCGAAACCAAGTCCGCTGACGCGGGAACCGTCGTCGGCGCGATGCAGAGCAGCGACGCGGTGCGTAGCGAGACCGCCTCGTCCGTCGGTGGCGCCCGGGCCATGCCCGCCGTGCGCGCGCTGGCCAAAAAGCTCGGCGTGGACCTGTCGCGCGTGGCGCCCACCGGCGCCGACGGCACCGTGACCATGGCAGACGTCAAGACCGCCGCCAGTGGGAGCGGCTTCAGCCGCGATCCCGCCCCCCGCGCCACATCCGCGGCGGTAGCCTATGCCCCGCCCGCGACCCGCTCCCCGGCGATGCCGACGCCATCCGCGTCGCGCAACGAACCCGTGCGAGCCACCGCCGCCCGCGACACCGACGAGCCGATCCGCGGCGTGCGCCGCAACATGGTCCGGGTGATGAGCCAGGCCCATGCCGAAGTGGTGCCGACCACCCTGATGGACGATGCCGACCTGCACGCCTGGTCGCCGGGCGAGGACATCATGGCGCGCCTGATCCGTGCGCTGGTGCATGCCGCCGCGGCCGAGCCCGGGCTCAATGCCTGGCTCAACGCCAAGGAAGGCACGCTGCGCCGGCATTCGCGCGTGGACGTGGGCATCGCGGTGGATTCTCCGGAAGGCCTGTTCGTGCCTGCGCTGCGCAATTGCGACCGGCTCGATCCGCAGGGCGTGCGCGCCGAGCTCAACCGCCTGCGCGACGGCGTCAAGAACCGCAGCCTGCCTCCAGAGGACCTGACCGGCTACACCATCATGCTGTCGAACTTCGGTGTCTTCGCCGGGAAGTACGCCACGCCGATCGTGGTGCCGCCCTGCGTTTGCATCCTCGGCGCCGGCCGCCTGCACCACGCCATCGTGCCGGTGCTGGGCGGCATGGAAACGCATCGGATGATGCCGCTGTCGCTGAGCTTCGACCACCGCGCCGTCACCGGCGGCGAGGCCGCGCGCTTCCTGCGCGTGATGATCGACGACCTGCAGCGCGCACGCTGAGCAAGCGCCGATGGCGCGGCGACTGGTCGGCGTCATGATCGACTGCGAGCGGGCCGCCATCGGGCCCGCCGCAGGATTCTGGAGCCAGGCCCTTGGCCTGCCCATCTCCGATCCCGACGAGGGCGGCGATGGCTGCTACGCCCTGCTCTCGCCGGGACCCGGCGGCCTCCATGTCGAGGTGCAGTCGGTCGAGCATGAGTCGCGCCTGCACCTGGACATCGAGTGCGATGACATCGATGCCGAGGCCGATGCCCTGGAGGCCATCGGCGCGACCCGCATCGCCAATCCGCGCCAGCGCTGGTGGGTGATGCAGGCGCCGACCGGCCATCGCTTCTGCCTGGTGCGCAAGCGCGAGCGCGAAGTCGCAACGCGGCCGCGCCGCAGTAGCCTGCCCCTGCGACACCACAGCGTGCTGATCGCCCTGGTGATCGACTGCCCCGGCGAATCGCTCGAACCCGCGCTGCGGTTCTGGAGCCAGGCGCTGGGCCGCGCGATCGCCAGCCGGGACCAGGACGGCGATGGCCGCTATGGGGAACTCGCCACCGGCCCCGACGAAGTCTTCCTGCTGTTGCAGCGCGTGGACCATGCCGCCCGCGTGCACCTGGACATCCAGGCCGACGATCTCGACGCCGAAGTCGCGCGCCTGGAAAACCTTGGCGCGACCCGCGAGTCCTTCCTCAAGCGCTGGTGGCTGATGCGCGCGCCCACCGGACACCGCTTCTGCGTCGTGCGCCAGCAGCCCGCGAAACCCGGCGTGCGGCAAAACACCTGGGGCCGCCGCTGAGCCACGGCGGCGCTAGCGGGGTGCCTCCGCCTCGATCCGGTGCAATTCCGGCCCCATGCGCCGCTCGGCGGCACCGGCGGCTTCGAACAGCAGGTAGCCGAACGCCGCGAAGGCGGCGAGCAACAGCACCGCCGTCGCGGCATGCTTGGCGCCCATGTAGCGCATCGGCGGCAGGAAGGCGAGCAGCGCCAGGAGCCCGCCGACGATGGTCACCGCGTCGAAGCTCGCGCGTTGCCAGTAGCCACCACCCAGGTGCAACCACATGCCGAACTCGTCGAAGGTGAGTGCCAGCCCGACCGCATAGATGGTCGCCACCAGCCGCGACGCGCGTTCCCGCGGACCCGAGAACAGCAGCACGCCCCCTGCGATCGACAGCAGGATGATGCCGAAGTTGAGGTGGTGGATATGCGTCCCGCCCAGGAACAGGAACAGGTCGGGAAGCCGCCGCGTCATGATGAGCAACACAAGGATCCGCGTCGCCAGGAAGGTGGCGACGAAAATCGTGAGCACCCGCCGCGCCAGCCGACGGCGCAGTTCATGCCTCGAGTGCGGAGCGCGTTCGTCCAACCGGGGCGGCCGATCAGCGCGGCGCGCTGGCGCGCTGCCGCATCATCGGCGGCAGAAGCCTTCGCCCGCGTGGATGGTCAGGCACTCGTGCTTGCCGGCCAGCCATTTCATGCCGGTCGCCTTGCCATCGGTGGCGTGGATGGATTCGGTCTTGCCTGCGCGCTCGAACTCGATCGCATCGCCCGCGCGCTTGCCGGCGAAGAATTTCATGCCGTCCAGGTCGCGGACGGTGATCTGGTAGCCGGTGTCCGACGATTCGATGTCGAGGAAGGTGCCTTCCGGGCCGGTCCACTTGCCGATCCACGCATCGGTGCCGGTCTTCGCGGCCGGCGTTGCCATGTCCGGGGGCGGCAGGACGGGTGCGGTGCCCGGTGGCGTGGCGGGCGCGGCGGGCCGGGCCTGCGCGACGGACGGCGCCGCGGGCCCGGCCTGCGGGTGGCAGGCAGCCAGGGTCAAGAGGAAAAGCGCGGCGACGGGGGTCCGGATACGCATGGGTGTGTCCTTGGGAGCGTGGCAGGAGATCATGGGGACTGTGGCATGAACGCGAGGTGCAGCGACACGGCAGACTGCGCGGTCGGCGGCCTCAATCCGCGGGGGACGCGACGGCAACGATCGGGCGCAGCTGCTCTTCCAGCGCGCGGGTCTGCGTGGTCACGACATCGCCGGTGTGGCGCGTGGACTTGCGCTCGACCAGCATCAGGAGGCATTCGCGCTCGGCGACCGGGTTGTGCAGCACGCCCCGGGGCACGACGTGCAGCTCGCCGGGGCCCAGCTCGACCACCCCGTCTTCGAATTCCAGCCGGAAGCGGCCCTCGAGGACGAAGAACAGCTCGTCCTCGTCCGCGTGGCGATGCCAGGCCAGCGTGCCCTGCACTTTCGCGACCTTGATGTAGCTGTCGTCGAGTTCGGCGATCACGCGTGGCGACCACAGTTCGCTGAGCGACCTGGCAATGTCGAGCGGGGACAGCGGCGATCGCGCGCGAGGCGCGCCGGGTTCGGGCACGAGGCGATCCGGATGCGGCCCTGCAAGCGCCTTCGTCATGAACACACTGTGCGGCGAATCCACGTACTGGGCGAATGGGCCGCAGGCGGCGAAGCCAAAACGCGCGTACAGCGACCGCGCTGGTGCAAACGCCTGCGCCGAGCCGGTTTCCAGGCTGAGGCGCGCGTAGCCGCGGCGCGCGGCCACGGCGAGCAGGTGCTCCATCATGCGCTTGGCGACGCCGGTGCCGCGGTGCGCTGGTGCAGTGCGCATGGACTTGATCTCGGCATGCGCCGGGTCGAGTTCATGCAGGGCGCAGCAGCCAAGCAGCTCGTCGCCGCGCCACGCGGCCCAGAAGTCGATGCCGGGTCCCTGCAGGCCATGCAGGTCCAGCGCATGGATATCCTCCGGGGGCGAATGCAACTGCATGTCGTCGAGGTGCTGGCGCAGGAGCGCCTGCACGGCATCCGAGGCCAGACCCCCGTGCCGGATGTCCACGTCCTGGCACCGGGGCGTATTCGTCAACGGCTGCATCACGCGGTGCTGGCGTCCCAGGCGATGTCGATGCCATCGCTGGCGGCAAGCGCCTTGCGCAGCATCGCCACCAGGGCCGGATGGCCGCCGTTGGCCTCGAACATCGCCAGCGTCTGTTCGTCGATGAAGTAGTCGGTGTCGGTGGACGACTCTTCCTCGAGCTGCGCGACGAGGAAATCCAGTTCGTCCTCGCTGATGAAGCCGATGGTGGCGTCGTCGGCCTTGTTGCGGATGCGGATGGTCATTCGGAGTCCTGTTGGAGGGTGCGTGCGTGGTCGCGGGGCACCGGGCCGGGCAGTGGGCCTTCCGTTGCCGGGCAAGCCTACACCCGGCCCGGACCCGACACCATTTCAGCGCGTGCCGAAGCGCCGCGCGCGCAGGAACCAGGCGACCACCAGCACCACCAGGAACACATGGTAGGCAGCCAGCGTCGCGATCACCTGCGGCCAGAGCGACCCGGTGCCCTGGAAGGGAAGGAAGTAGGCCCAGCGCATGGCGAGCGCGCTGAGCACCAGGGCGATCGCCAGCGCGGTCAGGTCGAAGCGCCGCCGGCCGCGGCCGATCGCATGCGAACCGGGGTAGTTCCAGAACGCCCAGCCGAGGATGGCGAACCAGGGCGCGAACAGGATCAGTGCGAGGTTGGGCATGCGGGCGTTGGCGCGCTCAGGGGTCGGCGTCGGCCGCGAAGGTGGCCAGTGCGCTGGCGATGGCTTCGAGCGAGGTGTCCGCGGCGAGTTCACCCAGCACGTCCTCGCCCAGGTACAGGCCCGCGGCGCCGGCATGGCGCAATCCGGCGCCGCCGCTGTCGTGCAGGCGGGCCACCAGTTGGCCGACGTCGCGTGCGGCATCGAAGCCGGTACTGGTGAGCAGCAACTTGCCCTGGCCGTCGAGCAGCTTGAAGTGGAACTTGCCGGCCTCGCGGTATTGTTTGATCGACGCGGGCTTGATCGAAGCGTCCCCGGTCGCCGCAGCCGCCTGCGGCGCGGTGGGCGCGGTGGGCCCGGCCGACGCGACCGGGCGTCCGGTGTCGCGCAGGTCGCGCAGCCCCACGGCGTCGCGCAGCTCGGCCATGAACGGCCGCGCCAGCTTGCGCGCCTTGATCGCGCCCTCGCGCAGCACGGCCTCGATCTCGATCGGCTGTGCGAGCAGGGATTCGTACTTCTCGCGCATCGGCGCGACCTGGCTGTCGATCAATCCATACAGCGCCGCCTTCGCCTCGCCCCAGGCGATGCCGTCGGCGAAGGCCTGGCGCATCGCTTCAGCCTGGTCGCGGTCGGCGAAGGCCTGGTACAGCTGGAACAGCGCCGACCCCTCCACCTGCTTGGGCTCGCCCGGCGCGCGCGAGTCGGTGACGATCGACATGATCGCCGAGCGCAACGCTTTCTGCGGCGCGAACAGGGGGATGGTGTTGTCGTAGCTCTTGCTCATCTTGCGGCCGTCCAGGCCCGGCAAGGTGGCGACGGATTCATCGATCACCACCTCCGGCAGCACGAAATGCGGGCCATGCAGGTGGTTGAAGCGCGCCGCGAAATCGCGCGCCATCTCCAGGTGCTGCACCTGGTCGCGGCCGACCGGCACCTTGTTGGCCTTGAACAGCAGGATGTCGGCCGCCATCAGCACCGGGTACATGAACAATCCCGCGTTGACGCCGGCGTCGGGGTCCAGTCCCTCGGCCGTGTTGCGGTCCACCGCGGCCTTGTACGCGTGGGCGCGATTGAGCAGGCCCTTGCCGGCGACGCAGGTGAGCAACCAGGTCAACTCGGGGATCTCGGGGATGTCGGACTGGCGGTAGAACCACACCGTGTTCGGATCGAGGCCGGCGGCGAGCCAGGTCGCCGCGATTTCCAGGGTCGAGCGCTGCACGCGCACCGGGTCCTGCACCTTCACCAGCGCGTGGTAGTCGGCCAGGAAGTAGAAGCTGTCGATGTTGCCGCGGTGGCTGGCGGCGATGGCGGGGCGGATCGCGCCGGCGTAATTGCCCAGGTGCGGGGTGCCTGACGTGGTGATGCCTGTGAGTACGCGCTGCTTGTCCATGGTCGCCGGGGGAACGATGCAGCCCGTAGTCTAGCGGCTAACCCCGTCGCGGCGGGTCGGGCGTTGGACTGGATGCATCCCTTCCGGAGTCCGCGCCATGTCCCTGCCCCTGCCCTTCCGCGCCGCCGCCCGCCTGGCGGCCCTGTTGTTCGCCCTCTCGCCACTGGCCGCCTGCGCCAGCGGCGAACACCTGGTGGACGTGAATGTCGTGGACGTGGACCAGGGCGAGTTCCTGTCGCCGATCGGCTTCCACGGCCGTGACTGGATCGCCGGCCAACCCGGCCACCGCTTCTCCGTCACGTTGAGCAACCGCACCGGCGAGCGGGTACTGGCCGTGTTGTCGGTGGACGGGGTCAATGCCATCAGCGGCCAGACGGCTGGCGCCTCGCAGGCGGGCTATGTCCTGGATCCCTGGCAGCATGTGGAGATCCGCGGCTGGCGCAAGAGCTATTCAGAGATCGCCGAGTTCTATTTCACCGACCTGCCCGATTCCTATGCCGCGCGCACTGGGCGCCCCGACAATGTCGGCGTGATCGGCGTGGCCGCCTTCCGCGAGCGTCGGCCGGAGCCGGTGCCGTATGCACGGCCCGATGTCTACGCACCGCCCTACCCGGCGACCGGGTCGGTGGGGCCGTCTGCTTCGCCCTACGCGGACGCGGAGCGGCGCGCGGCGAAGGCACAGTCCGGCGCGGCGACCGGTGCCGCGGCCCCGTCGCTGAAGCGACAGCAGGAGGGCATGGCGGAGGGCGGTCGCGACGAAAATGCCGCCGAGAGCGGCGTGGCCCAGCAACTCGGCACCGGTCACGGCGAACGCCGCTACGATCCGGTCGCGCAGACTGGATTCGAGCGCGCGGGGTCGCGGCCCAACCAGGTGCTGTCGCTGTTCTATGACTCCTATGATGCGCTGGCGGCGCGCGGCGTCATCGCCGGCCGCCATTACGCCTCGCAGCCCCAGGCCTTCCCGCTGGGCTTCGTTCCCGATCCCTAGTGCTTTCCGCTGGCGCCCTCGATGGCAGTGCCGGCCGACTTCATGTCCTTGCCGACGCCGGCGACGGTGTGGCAGGCCGACAGGGCGGCCAGGGACAGCAGGGCAATGGCAAGGACTCGATTGCGACGCATTGGGTGGCTCCGGGCGGGTTCAGCGGCAGTTTAGCTGGCCGTTCAGGAAACTGGCAACGGTCCCACCTTGCTGGCCCCACACAGCAAAAGGCCGGGCGCATGCGCCCGGCCTCCTGTCTTTACTGCGTTCGGGCTCAGTTCTTGCCCGAGGCTTCCTGCACTTCCGTGCCAGCGGCCTTCACGTCCTTGCCGACGCCAGAAATGGTGTGGCAGCCGCCAAGGAACGCGGCGGAGCAGCTGAGCAGCAACAGGGTCAGGGTGAAACGCTTCATGGGAACCTCCAATGTCAGGGTGTTGGGCGGAGCAGCAGGACCTACTCTACCGCCGCAAAACTGAACGCCACCCTGTCAACCGTCAATCGCGCATCAGCGTGGACTTGCCAAACAGGCTTTCGACCAGGTCCACGGCCAGCTGGGCCGTCTTGTTGTGCTCGTCGAAGGCCGGATTCAGCTCGACGATATCGATCGAACCCACCTGGCCCGTGTCGGCGATCATCTCCATGACCAGCTGGGCCTCGCGGTAGTTGGGGCCGCCGGGCACCGTGGTGCCGACGCCCGGCGCGATCGCCGGGTCGAGGAAGTCGACGTCGAAGCTCACGTGCACGTGGGTATTGGCATCCACGCCTTCCAGCGCTTCCTCCATCGCCCGCTTCATGCCGATCTCGTCGATGTAGCGCATGTCGTAGATGTCGAGGCCGTGTTCCTTCACCAGCTGCTTCTCGCCTGCGTCCACCGAGCGGATCCCGACCTGGCGCAGGTCGGCGGCGCGAAGCGCGGGCGAGGTGCCGCCCAATCGCGTCAGCACTTCCGGGCCAACGCCGCACAGGCAGGCCACCGGCATGCCGTGCACGTTCCCGGAGGGGGTGACTTCATGCGTGTTGAAATCGGCATGCGCATCCAGCCAGAGCACGCGCAGCTGCTTGCCGGTGGCATCGCAATGCCTGGCCACGGCGGTGATCGACCCAACGCCCAGGCAATGGTCGCCACCGAGCAGGATTGGCAGCTCGCCGGCCGCCAGGCTCGCGGTCACCGCCTCCATCACCAGCCGGTTCCAGGCAACCACCTCCTCGAGGTGGCGATAACCGTCCACCGGCGGTTGCCAGGGATTGACCGGGCCACGCAGGTTGCCGTGGTCGACCACGCGCAGGCCGCGCTCGCGCAGCGCCTCGGCCAGGCCGGCCACGCGCAGCGCCTCCGGGCCCATGGATGCGCCGCGATGGCCGGCGCCGATGTCGGTCGGGGCCCCAATCAGGGCGATGGTGCGGGTGGTGTCGGCAGGCGCCATGCGTCGGTCTCCGGGCTGGGCCGCAAGGGTAGCAGAGGCCACAGCCCTGCCAGCCGGCACCACGAAATGTGTTGAAATGCGCGTGGCATTCTCGCGAATTGCAGGACACCTAGCCTCACGCCATGGAATCGCCGAGCAAGCTGCCCCTGTCCGCCGTCGTCATCGCCAAGGACGAAGCGGACCGTATCGGCCGATGCATCGACAGCCTGGTCCCGGTCTGCAGCGAGGTGCTGGTGCTCGACTCGGGATCACGCGACGACACGGTGCGGATCGCCCGCGACGCGGGCGCCACCGTGGAACACCAACGTTGGCTGGGATTCGCGGCCCAGAAGAACATGGCCATCAGCCGCAGCCGCCACGAGTGGGTGCTCCTGCTCGACGCCGACGAATGGCTGGCCGAGGGCGCCGCCGAGGCGCTGGCCAAGCTGTTCCTGCACGACCGCGTCGACAGTTGCGATGCATGGATCCTGCGCCGACGAACGCACTTCCTGGGCACGCCATTGCGCCACGGCGGCTGGGGCCGGGAGCGCATGGAGCGCCTGTTCCGCCGCCGCTACCGCTACGCGCCGTCGCTGGTGCACGAGCGCCTTGACCTGCGTGGCGCCCGCATCGGCGAGTCGGGTGCGGGCATCGAACACGACACCGCACGCAATCGCGACGAATACCTGCGGAAACTCGACCGCTACGCCCACCTGTTCGCCGAGCAGCGCCACGCCGAGGGCCGGCGGGCAGGTCCGCTGTCCCCGGCACTGCACGCCCTGGCCTACGCCCTGAAGAACGCCGTGCTGCGCGGCGGATTCCTCGATGGACCTCGGGCCTGGCAGTACCATGCGGCCCATACCCGGTACGTCTGGAACAAGTACCGCTACCTCCACGGGCTGTCTGCTGCATCTGCGCAGCATTGAAAGGGGCTGATGGGCTCGATCCTGTTCTGGGACGCTGCATGCCAGCGCCCCTACGATTCCCGCACGCGCCATGAACAGGCACTGGGCGGCACCGAGGCCATGGTGTCCCGGGTCGCCGACGCGCTCGGCGCCCTGGTCGTGCAACACAACCGCAGCGCGCCCAGCGGCCGCTACCTGCCACCCGGACGCGTCGAGGGCGTGGACGCCGTCGTCGTGGTGCGCGATCCCAGGGCGATCGCGACCGTGCACGCCCTGTACCCCGACGCCCGCCTGTACCTGTGGCTGCACGACCAGGTGCAGCCCTGGTCCACGCGCGGCCGCCGCCTGGTCGCCGAAGCGCGCGCACTCGCGGCCTCGCGCGCGACGCTCGTGTGCGTGTCGGACACGCAGCGCCTGGGCATCGAGGCCACGCTGCGGCGCATTGGTCCGCCCGAGGGCGTCCGCGCGCTGACCATCTACAATGCAGTGGACGACACACTGCAGCCGGATGCCACGCCGGTCGATCCCGACCGCCTGCTGTTCTTCTCCTCGCCGAACAAGGGCCTGGCCCATGCCCTGGACGCCTTGGCGGCGATCCGCCGGCGCTGGCCGGCGATGCAGCTGGACATCGCCAATCCCGGCTACAAGTCCGGCAGGCCGATCCACCAGCCCGGCGTGAACGTGCTCGGCGCGCTCGCCCCCGCGGACCTGCAGGCGCGCGTGCGTGGCGCCCTGTGCACCTTCTGTCCCAACTTCGCCTTGCCCGAGACCTTTGGCCTGGTGCTGGCCGAATCCCTCGCCGTCGGCACGCCCGTGCTGGCCTACGACTGCGGCGCGGCGATGGAAGTGGTCGGCGACCCGCGCCAGGTGCTGCCCGTTCCCGCGGGCGCGCGCGGCTATGAACGCATCGCGCGCGTCCTGGGGCCGCGACTTCGGCCGGCGCTGGCGCCCATGGCAGACCGGTGGGGCTTGTTCGACGCCTGCATCGCCCGGATCGGCGCGTGGCGCGCCGGGGACCGGCCGCGGCCCCGGCTGGATCCGCGGTTCCGGCTGGCGACGGTCGCGGAGCGATGGCGCACACTGCTGACAGGGGCTGACCGCCCGAATTGAACCCCCTGCCCCGCCGGCGGTCCATGGCATGGCAACGAACCAAAGGCCTGGCATGCGCATCCTGGTGGCGGAAGACGACGTTTCGATCGCAGAGGCGCTGGTGCACGCCCTGCGCGACGGCGGGCACGTGGTCGACCACGTGGCCGACGGCAGCCTCGCCGACATGGCCGTGCGCGACGGGACCTACGACGCGGTCGTGCTCGACCTGGGCATGCCGCGCATGGACGGCATCGAGGTGATCCGGCGCTCGCGCTCGCGCGGCGATGCGGCCGGCATCCTGGTGGTGACCGCGCGCGATGGCATTGTCGACCGCGTGCAGGCGCTGGACGCGGGCGCCGATGATTTCCTGGTCAAGCCCTTTGCCCTGGCCGAATTCTCCGCCCGGGTCCGCGCCCTCCTGCGCCGCCGGCACGGCGGCACGCGCATGGACATCGTCGTCGGCCAGCTGCACATGGACGTCGCCGGCCACCAGGCCTGGGTTGGCGAACGCCCGCTGCTGCTGTCGGCGCGCGAATCGGCGCTGCTGGAACTGCTGGTCGGGCGCGCGGGCCGCCTGGTGACGCGCGCGCAGGCCACCGATGCGCTGTGCGCCTGGGATGCCGCGATCAGCGACAACGGACTGGACATCGCCGTGCATCGCCTGCGCAGGAAGCTCGAGGGCTCGGGCGCACGCGTCCGCACCGTGCGCGGGCTGGGCTACCTGGTCGAGGAAGTCAGCGACGGAGCCACCGCGCCGGCATGAGTGCCGCTGCGCGACCCAGCCTGCGCAAGCGCCTGCTGGCACTGCTGCTGGTGCCGGTGGTGGCGATCATCGTGGGCGCCTCCTTCGTCGCCTACAGCGTGGCGCTCGGCTATTCGGACCGGGCCCAGGACCAGGACCTGCGCGAAGACGTGCAGGCGATGGGCAAGATGCTGCAGCGCAGCCTGCGCCCCGGGGAATCGCTCCCCGACCAGGCCCGGTTCCTGATCCAGTACCAGCCGGACGGGATGAACTTCTACTCCGTCCGCAGCGAGCGCCACGGCGCGGTGTATGGCCCGTCGCAGCACATCCCGGAGGGGCCGCGCACCGGCACCCTGCAGGCGCCGGCGCTGTACGACACCCGGGTCGAGGGCGTGGCCGTGCGCGCGGCGGCCGTTGCCATGCCCTCGGTGCGCGATCCGTCCGATCGCGTGCTGCTGACACTCGCCGAGCCGCTGTCGGACCGTCCGGCCCGGGCGCGGCAGATCCTGATGATCATCCTGCCGATCCTGGTCGCCGTGGTCGCGTTGTTGCTGGGGGCGATGTGGTGGGCGGTGAGCGTCGGCTTGCGCGTGCTCGATCCGCTGACGCGCCGACTGGCGAGCCGCGGCGACGAACTGCGGCCGGTGACGGCGCTCGATGTCCCGACCGAGATCCTGCCGCTGTCGCAGACCATCGACGACCTGCTCGCGCGCCTGCGCGATGGCAAGCAACTGCAGGAGCGCTTCATCGCCGACGCCGCGCACCAGCTGCGTACGCCGCTCGCGGGCCTGTCGCTCAACGTGGAGCGCGCCACCAGCGCGACCGGCGCCGTGGCGCGCGATGCGGCGCTGGCCCTGCTTCCGCCGCTGGTGGCGCGGATGAGCCGCAGTTGCTCGCAGTTGTTGACGTTGTCGCGGGTCGAGGCGGCGGCCACCGCGCCCCCGGCGGCGTTGCCGATAGACCTGGCGCGCCGGCTGCCCGAACACGCGGGCGATGCGTTGCAGCAGGCGGCGGAGGCCGGCGTCGAGTTCGGCTTCGACGGCCCGCCGGGCCCCTGCGTGGTGACCTGCGACGAACTGGGGCTGCAGGAACTGGTCGCCAACCTGGTGGACAACGCCATCACCCACGCCGGCCGCGGCGGCTCCGTCACCCTGGGACTGCGCCGGCCATCGGGTGGGCGCGAGATCGTGCTGTTCGTCGAGGACGACGGCCCGGGCATCGACGAAGCGCTTTATCCGCGGCTCGGCGATCGTTTTTTCCGTGCGCCTGGCGCCCCGCCGGGCGGCAGCGGACTGGGACTGGCGATCGTGCGGCGCATCGCCGGGCAGGCGGGGGCGCGCGTACAGTTTTCCCAAGCCGATCCGAAGGGACTGCGGGTCGAGGTGCTGTTCCCCGCGGCCTGAGTGGCAAGCCTGGCGGGACCGCGCGCCACGTTTTCCCGCTACGCCAGCGGCTCCACCAGGCGACGGTCGTTGTTGCGCGGATTGCTGACCGCCCGGCCTACCGGGTACCAGGCAAGCGCCGCCGGCGGGCTCGCCGACAGCGCGATCGCCGCGGCCTGCTCGACGCCGCCATGCAACCAGTCGTGCAGCACGATCGGCGAAAGCATCAGTGGCGTGCGGTCATGCAACTGTTGCATCGCATCGACGGCGGCGTGGGTGATGATGGAGAAGCTCTGCAGCCAGTCGCCCTCGGGCGTCTTCCAGTTTTCCCACAGGCCCGCGAACATCAGCACCGGGCTGTCCACGTCGCGGATCAGGTAGGGCTGCTTGAAGCCGTCCTCCAGGCGCCACTCGTAGTAGCCGCTGGCGGGCACCAGGCAGCGCCGCGCTTTCCAGGCAGCGCGGAACGCGGGTCTTTCCGCGGCGGTCTCGAGCCGCGCATTGATCATGGACGCGCCGATCTTGCTGTCCCTGGCCCAGGACGGCAGCAGGCCCCAGCGCATTTCGCGCGCCTGCGCGCCGCCGGCTTCGGCCGCAGCCAGCACCCAGCTCGATTGCGTGGGGCAGACATTCCAGGATGGCTCCGGATCCGCCGCGGGCAGCTGCAGGTCGAGGCCGCGCGAAAACGCGACCACGTCGGCCCAGGTCATCTCGCGGGTGAAGCGTCCACACATGCGTCCAGTGTAATCCTGCGCGGCGGCTCAGCCCCGGCGCTGCCTTGCATGGGAGGTCCGGGCCTGCGGGAACTCGCCATCCAGGTAGTACCAGCAGCCGGCTTCGCGCACGAACCGGCTGATCTCGGTCTGCTGTTGCGCCGGTCCCGAGCCGATGCGGAAGCGGGCGATGAACTCGACCTGCGCCCACTCGCCAGCCTGGTGGTGGGACTTGAGGTCCAGGCCCAGCCAGCGCGTGCGGATCGAATCGGCAAGGCAGAACTCCGGCGGCCGCGTGGAGGGATGCCAGGTTTCCAGCAGGTAGTCCTCGAGCATCAGCACGAAGGCGCTGTAGCGCGCACGCATGAGCTGCTGCGCGTTCTCCGCCGCCTCGCCCCGATGGAAGCGGCCACAGCACGTCTCGTATGCGCGCAGGTTGCCGCAATGGCATCGGGCAATCGTGACGGGGTTCACGGGCACGGGCGGGGGGCTGCGTGTGGGCTGCGTCGAGTCTAAACCGAAATCTTCCACGCCAAAGTTGACGCAGCGCCCACTCTGCGCCCGCCCTGCGCCCGCGTCCTGCGCCGCCACGCCGCCACGCTCAGGGCGGGAAGTCGAACACCCTCGTCTCGATCGGGGCGCCGTCGCGTGCGATCCGCACCGCCACCTTGCGTCCACTCTCACGGAATCCGCCAGCGGTCAGGCGCGCGCCCGGTGACTCGCGCAGCAGGACGGCATGGCCGGCGAGTCCATGCGCGGACGGCGCGGCGATCGCCTGGTAGTGCAGGTCCGCTGCGCAACTCTCGGGGAACAGCAGGTTCGCGTCGTGGCCATTGACGGCGGCGGCAAGCAAGGCCAGCTCGTCGGCGCCGCGCAGGCCCGACACCAGGACGACGTCCGGTGCGTGCAGGGTCGCACACACGTCCCTGGCCAGCGTGGCGTAGCGCAACGCCTCCGCCGCGGAGCCGCGCGCGGCTGCCGCGCCGGCATCGGGCTGGCGCAGGTCGAGCTGGCCCGTGCGCAGCGCAACCGCCAACTTGCCGCCGTCTGCCTGCGCTTCCACGCCGGGCGTGACCAGTGCATCGTCGTTGGCGATGGTGCCGACCCCGGTTCCGTCGGCCACGCTCGCGCCCGCGACGTTGGAGAGGTTAACCGTGAAGGTTTCGTCGGGCTCGGCGACGTTGTCGCCCAGCACCGCCACTTCGAATGGCACCGACGTGCGGCCCGCGTCGATGATCCGGCCGGCCTGCCCGCGCGAAGTGAAGTCGCTGCCGGCCGTCGCCGTGCCGCTGGCGGTGGCGATGTCGAAGGTGACCGGCGTCGGCATCGGGCTGGACAGCTGGACGAGGAAGCGCGCCGTGCTCGTGGTGCCGGACGCACCTTCGGGCAGGGTCACGTCGTTGATGGACAGCGCGGCGAGGTCATCGTTGACGATGCGGCCAACGGCCTGTGCCCGACTGATCCCGGCACCGGACGCATTGGACAGCGTGACGGCGATGCTTTCATTGTCCTCCACCTCGGTGTCGCCATTGATCGCCACCGAAAACTGCGCGCTCGATTGTCCGGCCGGGATCACCACGCCCTGGCTGGACTTGGCAACGTAGTCGATGCCAGGCGTGGCGGTGCCGGTGTCGGTCGCCACGTCGAAGCTGACCGGACCGGCCGCGGTGGGCGCGAGCGTGATCGTGAAGTCGAGCTGCTTGGTGCCGGCGTCGCCTTCGCTGGTGCTGGCATCGGCGATGGACAGCATCGGCGGCGCCGGCGTGACCAGGCAGGCCGCCGAGCAGCCGTCGCCATCTACCAGGTTGCCGTCGTCGCATTCCTCCAGGCCCTCGATGACGTGGTTGCCGCAGGTGGCCGCGGGGATGGTGCCGCTGTTGCGCGCATTGTTCTTTGGCGCCGGCAGGCCCTCGATGAAATCGTTGGCGCAGTTGTCAGTGTCATCGGTGGCGTTGAGCGTGGTCAGGCCGCCGGAGATGTCGAGCCGGCGGATGGCCGCGTGCCCGCTGCGCAAGCCCGTACTCGCATTGAATGGTGTCCCCACGCCGACGCTGGAGCCGCTGTAGCTGCCCCAGGCAACGCAATCGATCGAGTCCCAGCACACCTTGCCGCCCGCAGCCAGGATGCTCGCATTGATCTGCAGGTCCGCGGCGAGGCCGAAGAACGCAACGGCCTCTGGCGTGGCCAGCAGGATCTTGTCCTGGCTGGACGAGTTGGACACATCGGAGGGAAAGGTGAAGGCGGCGATCGGGTTTCCCGCAGCGTCATAGACGAACACGGAGTGGCCGCCAACCAGGTTCTGTCCTGCTGCATACATCTGCAGCACCACGTATTGCGCATTGGGCGCCGCGGCGGTGCCGCGGAAGACCTCGACAACCTTCATCAGGTGGAAGGTGGCCGAGGCCGGCGCGGCCAGGCCGGCGGCAAGCACAGCGAGCGCCAGTGCAGCAGGGACTTTGCGCATGACCGGACTCCTGGAGCCGACGCCGTGGCCGAATGCTACACCTGCCGGCGCGGGCCGGCGTTACAGCGCGATGCGCCAGGCCAGGCGCAGCCCGGTGAAGGCGTCGTCGTGTGCCGCAATATCGCCGGGACGGCGCACCGGCAACGGCTCGTGCAGGAGCTCGGCCGTCAACGTCCCCGCACGGCCGAGTACGCGGCCGACGCCCAGCACCAGGTAGTGCCGGCCGGCATTGGCGGTCAGGCGGGTGCGGTCGCGGAAACCGAACGTGAGCGCATCCACCTGGACTTCCAGCTCGGTGCGGACCAGGCCCAGGCCCGCATGCCAGCGCCAGGCGCCAACGGCGCGACTGGCGGCGAACTCGGCGCCGTATACATCCAGTTGCAGGTTGTCCTTCGATGGCGCCTCGCAGCCGTAGGGATTGCGTTGCGGGTCGTCGAGTCCGGCCAGGTCCGCGGGACAGGTGATGTCGCCGCTGATGCCGCCGCGCTGGCCCCAGGCGCGGCCCGACACGGCCCAGGGACCGTGCGTCCACAGGTCGCGCGACACGGCGGCGGACAGCAGGCCGACCGCCTTCGCGCCATTGAGCGTGACCGGGGGCGTCCAGCCAAGTTCGCCGACCAGTCCCCAGGGCAGGCCGACGCTGGCGCGCAGGCGGCCGAACACCGGCGACTTGTTGAGGTCTTCGGTCTTGTCGCCATTAAAGCCGACCGCGCGCTGGTCGGCACTGAGGAAGGGCACCTGGTCGAGTTCGGCGGTGACGCTCCACTGCCCACGTGCGAGTTGCTGCGTCGTGCCGAAGCCGGTGAAGAAAGTCGCTGCCGCGGCGTGGTTCATCGCCCAGGCTTCGGGACGATCGGGGGCAAGGCGTTCGTGGTCGTTGATGACCTGCTGCGCGTGCACGCGCGCGGCCGTCACGCTGAGAAGCAACACCAGCAACCGACTCGATCGGTGCACGTGGTCCTCGCAGTCCGCGCGTGGCGCGCGGAGGTGGTGCCGGCACCCGGATTCGAACTGGGGACCTACCGCTTACAAGGCGGTTGCTCTACCAACTGAGCTATGCCGGCATGGTGTGGCTGGGCGGGGGAATTCTAGCGCGCGGCGGCCGCTCGCGCTGCGCGCCCGCTGCAGCGGCGGCGCTCAGCGGCAGGGCGCCGCCTGCGCCGTCATGCCGTCGACGCCCAGCCCGGCCAGACCCGCCTTCCAGTCGAAGCCCGGCGCGGCGGCCAGGTCGATCCACCACTGCGCGGCCGGCTCCATGCGCGGCTCCACGGACGGCGTGAAGCCGAGCGCGGTGATCGCGTCGCGGCGGGCGGTGGCATTGGCCAGCTCCTTGAAGCTTCCCAGCGCGATGCTGTTTTCCTCGCCGCCGGCGGTGACCACGTAGTAGTCGGTGATGCCGCGCGCGGCCAGCGTGCGGGAAATCTGCAGTGCGTCCGCGTGGCTGGCGGCTGGCGGCAGGTAGACGCGATAGCCCTTGAGCACGGTGGCGGCGACTTCGCGGAACTGGATGCGCTCCGCGCGCGGCAGCAGCGTGTTCATCGCCTTGCGCACGGCGCCCGCGTCGTTGAACGGGCCGATGCTGAGGCAGGCGCTGCCGGCGGCGAGCGGCTCGGGGTCGGTGCTCAGCTCGGCCGAGGCGTCCACGGGCGGGCGCGGACTTTCGCTGAGCAGGACCAGCGAGCCGACGCCGGGGTCGGTGCGCGCCAGTGGCGCGGGCGCGGGATCGACGTGCAGCGCCCACCAGAGGCCGACGCCGAGGTTCATGCAGGCCAGCAACACCACGAGTACGCGCAGCAGCATCAGCCCGCCCTCGCCCGCGCGTAGGCGGCCAGGCCGTCGAGCACGAGGCTGGGCGCGGGTTGCAGGCGCGGCAGGTCCAGCGTGAGCAGCGCCTCTGCGTCACCGCCGCCGACCAGCACCACCGGCTCGGCGCCGCAGTGCAGGCGCGCCTGGCGCACCACGCGTTCGACCAGTCCGCAGGCCGCGTGCGCGGCGCCCGAGGCGATCGCGTCGGCGGTGTTCGCGCCCAGTGCATGGACGTCGCCGACCGCGACGTCGAGCGCGGCGAAGCGCTGCGCCAATGACGCGCGCATCTGCGCGGGCATCGGCGCGATCACGCCGCCGAGGTGGCGACCGTCGGTGGCGAGCACATCGGCGGTGAGCGCGCTGCCCGCGGACACCACGACCCACGGCCCGTCATCGCGCCCGCTCGCCGCGAGCAGGGCGAGGAAGCGGTCCACGCCGAGCGCGTGGGGATCGTCGTACGCGATCCGGAGACGGCCCTCGCTGGCCTGCGTCAACACGCGCTGCACCTGCAGTCCGCGCGCTACGAGTGACGCGATGAGCGGGTCGGTCACCGCCGCCGGCGCGACCGAGGCAAGCCAGGCCGTGTCGCCACGCTTGAACTCGAGTTGTCCGTCGACCAGCTGCGCCATCGCCGCGTGCACGACCGCGCGCACCGGCCCGCGCGCGCCGCCGGCGCCGAGCGGCGCCAGCTTGAGCCGGGTATTGCCGAGGTCCAGCAGCCAGTCGCTCATGCCGGCCGCAGGCGCAGTTCGCCGCCGTGGAATCGACGTTCGCTGCCGTCCACGCGCAGCCGGAGCGCGCCGGCACCATCGATGCCGAGCACCGTGCCGGTGGCCACGTCGGCGCCGTCGACGATGCGCACCTCGCGGTCGCGGAACAGGTCGTGGCGATCCCAGCGCGCGACGAAGGGCGCGAAGCCCTCGGCATCGAACTGCGCCAGCGCTTCAGCGAGGTGCGCGATCACCGTCGCTGCCACGCGCGCGCGCATGAGGTCGTGGCCCAGCGAGGCAAGATCGCACCAGGGCTGGTCGATTGCCGCACCCGCGTCCGCGGGCATTCGCAGGTTGAGTCCGAGGCCGATCACCGCCGCGCTGTGGGCGCCGTCGCTGCGCAGGTTGACCAGCAGGCCGCCGAGCTTGCGTCCACCCGCCAGCACATCGTTCGGCCACTTCAGCCCCGCCTCCAGGACGCCCAGCGCATGCAGGGCCTCGACCACGGCGACGCCCGCCGCCAGTGACAAACCGCCCAGCGCCGCCAGCGGATGCGCGAATTGCCGCGAGAGACTGAGGTAGAGATTGGCGCCAGGGGGCGAGATCCAGGTCCGTCCGCGCCGGCCCTGGCCCGCGGCCTGGCGGTCGGCGAGGAAGAGCGCGCAGCCCTGCGCCGGCACGGCGGCCGCCAGTGCGTCGGCCTGCGTGGATGCAGTGTCCATCAGGAACTGCAGGCTGGCGACACGGCTGCGCGCGGCAGTTGACAGCTCGGCAAGGATTGCGTCTCCCTCGTCCAAGGCGGCAGCGGTGACCGTGGCGGCAAGCGTCGCATCGGTCACGCTGTTCATCGCCGCGCCATCCGCGCACGCAGCCGCGCGAACACGCGCACGCGTTCGAAGCGCGACTCGGTGCCGGCGCGCAGGCGCGTGATGTTGCTGCGATGCGTGAACACCAGGAACACCGCGCAGATCACGGCATAGCCAAGCCGCAGGCGGTCATCGCCGGCGAACAGGGCCTGCGGCACCAGGCTCAGCCCGGCGAGCATCGTCGCCAGGCCGACATAGCCGCCCAGCACCAGGGCCAGCGCCCACGCCAGGAAGGTCGGCAGCAGGCAGTGCGGCCAGAGCAGAACGAGTCCGCCGACCAGCGTCGCCGCGCCCTTGCCGCCGCGGAAGCCATGGAAGACCGGCCAGACATGTCCGAGCGTCGCCGCGAAGGCGCAGGCGTAAGGCCACGTCGCCGAAAGACCCTCAGGCGACAGCCCGTCCGGCGTGAAACGCAGCCCAAGCCAAGCCGCCAGGGCGCCCTTGCCGATGTCGATGGCCACCGTGCCCAGGGCGAACCAGGGCCCCTGCGTGCGCAGGGCATTGGTGCCGCCGGCATTGCCGCTGCCCGCGCTGCGGATATCCACGCCGCGCAGCCGGCCGATCAGCAGACTGCCGGACAGCGAGCCCAGCAGGTAGGCAGTCAACAACAGGAGGGCGGCGATCAGCACCGCGGCATTATCAGGTATTTGCCGGCGTCCACGGCTGCAGCGATGCGACCAGCGCACCCGGTCCCGCATGCGCGCCCACGGCCGGACCGGTCTCGACCAGCCAGCCCTGCACGCAGTCGAGTTCGGCCTGCAGCGTGGCCAGCAGCGCCTCGCCGTCGCCGCGGGCATCGCAATGGCCGACGATGATGCGCCAGCGCGTCGCCCGGTCCACGCGCCGCGCCACGTAGCGCCCGAACTTCGCGGGCACGTCTTTCTTCCCGATCAGGCCGCCCGCCAGGCTCAGCTTGCCCTTCGGCGTCACCTTCGCGACCGGCGTCAGGCCCAGGCCCTGCACCAGGGGCTTGCCCCAGGCCGGCACGCGTCCGCCGCGCACGGCCATGGTCAGGTCGCGGGTCATGGCCCAGGTCAGGGTCCGGGCGCGCATGGGCTCGAGCATGGCCAGGATGTCGGCCGCGGCCAGGCCGCGCTGCGCAGCCTCGGCAGCGGCGATTGCCAGCAGGGCAAGGCCGCCGGCCGCGTTGGCCGAGTCGAACACGTGCGTGCGCTCGGGATGCCCGCGCTGTGCCGCGGTTTCCGCCGACTGGATGGTGCCCGACACCGCGCGCGACACGCCCAGGTAGACCAGCGACGGATGGTGCGAGAGCAGGAATTCGAACTGCCGCCGGAAATCACCCGGCGAGGGCTGGCTGGTGCGCGGCAGCACGACTTCCTCGCGCAGCTTGCGGTAGAACTCCTGCGGCGTGAGGCTGATCTTGTCCAGGTAGTCCTGGTCGCCGAAGTTCAGGCGCAGCGGCACCACGTGGATGTTGAGCGACTCGACCAGGCCTTCGGGCAGGTCGGCCGAGCTGTCGGTGATGATCGCCACCGATCCGGCGCCCGCCGCGGTGCGCGCCTGGGCGCGCATGTCGTCGGCCTTGGTCGATTCGACGCGGCCGAAGCGCGCTGCCAGGTTGAACAGGGCCTGCGGGTCGGCCACGTGCGCGTGCAGGCGCACCCGCGACTGCGAGCCGGCGATCACCACGCAGGACGCGCCCAGTTCGCCCACCGCGGCGCGCAGCCCGGCGCGATCCAGGCCGCCGCCGAGCAGCAGGCACTCGCTGCACCAGCGGTGCTCGGGATCGGCGTCGAGGATTTCCTCGTGCACTTCCGCCGCCTCGAGATCGGCGAGCTCCTCCTCGATCGGGCCATGGGCATCGGTGCGGCCGCTGTCCATGTACTCGTCGATGCCCTCCAGCAGGTCGACGAAGCCCTGCGCGCCTGCGTCCACGACGCCGGCACGCTGCAGCACGGCCAGTTGGCGCGTCGTATCGGCCAGCGCGCGGCGCGCCTGCGCCAGCGCGGGCGCGAACCAGCGCCGCAGGTCACGCACGCCGGCCGCGCCGTCGAGCTTGTCGGCGAAGGCGCTGATCACGCTGAGGATGGTGCCCTCGCGCGGTTCGGACAGGGCCTGGCGCGCGGACAGCGAGCCGGCGCGCACGGCGTCGGCCAGCACGCCCGGCTCGATCGCGATCCGGTCGCCCAGGCGCTCGGCCACGCCGGTAAAGAATTGGGCCAGGATCGCGCCCGAGTTCCCGCGCGCTCCGTCGATCGCGTCCTCGCCCACCTGGCGCATCAGCTCGCCTGCCCCGGCCGTCCGCCGGCTCAGGGCGCCGGTCAGGACGCTGCCCAGGGTGAAGGCCAGGTTGCTGCCGGTGTCGCCATCAGGCACCGGGAAGACATTGATCTTGTTGAGGACGTCGCGGTCGGCAATCACCCGCCGGGCGCCGGCAATCAGGGCGCGACGGAGCGCGGGACCGCGTATGCGCGGGGGTCGGCGGTCCAGGGCAACGGCATTCATCCGCCCGGAGTCTGCCCGATGCGACCGGGCGGGGCCATGCTGCACCGCAGCACGCCAGGCTTGGTACACTCCCGGGTGCAACCTTTTGCCCACCCAGGGCATCAGACCGAGCAACCCGTCCCATTGAGTGCGCCGATGCCCCGTTTCCTGCTGGCCATCAGTCTGTTTCTGCTCGCTTCAGTCGCGTTGGCCGGTGTACCGGCTTCTGCGGACGGACAGCCCGAGGCCACGGCCAAGACCGGCAAGGTCGCCACCGTCGTCGCCACGCAAGACAGCGAAGCCGGGACGCCGCATCCCGCCGTGGTGCCGATCCGCAGCGCCACGCCGCACCTGCCGCGCTGGCATTCCCTGTTGCCCGGGATGATCCGCTAGAACACTGGCGGGAAGTGGACGGTGAAGCGCGCGCCACCCAGCTCGCTGGACGCGTCCACCTTGAGCTCGCCGCGGTAGGCCCGCGCGATGTCCTGCGCGATGGACAGTCCGATGCCATGGCCCTGCACCCGCTCGTCGCCACGCACGCCGCGCTGCAGCAGGCGCTCGACGTCCTCCGGCGCGATGCCCGGGCCGTCGTCTTCCACCGAGATGAAGACACCGGGGCGGCTGTTGCCACCCGCGGCAGGTTCGGCCTTGACCGTCAGCAGGACGCGCTGGCGGCCCCACTTGAAGGCGTTCTCGAGCAGGTTGCCGAGCAGTTCCTGCAGGTCG
>JANXUD010000028.1 GCA_025352045.1 Gammaproteobacteria bacterium
CGACGTCGGCGCCGGCTGAATCGTTGGCCTCGGCCTTCCACACGCCGCCTTCCATCTCGACGTCATGCACATTGGTGTAGCCCGCGTCCTGGACCTTGATGATGATCTGGTCCTTGGAAATCGTGGCCACCGGCTCGTCCGGAATGATCTTTCCGTTGGCGGCGTCGATCTTCACTTCCACGTGCTTGCCGTCGGCGCTCTTGGCGTCCGCGGTCCAGACGCCGCCCTTGAACTTGACATCATTGATTCCGGAGTAGCCATGCGCGGTCATCGCGGCGCGCACGTCGGCCTCGGTCATCGGGCTGGCGGCCTTGGTGGTTTCGGGCGGGGTGATCGCCTGCGCCGACGCGGCGTTGGCGCCGAACAGCGTGGCGGCAAGGGCGAGGGGCAGGGCAAACCGGGGACGCAGGGACATGAAGCTATCCTTCCATGGTGGGCTGATGGCGGCAGTGTCGGCACGCCAGCCCGAATCCCCGATGAACACCCTCTGGCCGAGGCCTGCCGCAGCCCGGCTGCGCCGACGCGACTGCGTCGTTCAGGAAATGCCGAGCCGCAGCCGTAGCGCCGCTTCCATCGCATCGAACACGGGCTTCCAGCCCTCGCGCGTGGCCTGGCGGAACAGGCGCATGTCCGGATACCAGGGATTGTCATCGCGCCCGAGGCCCCAGCGCCATTCGGGCACGGCCTTCAATGCCACCCAAGTCGGCCGCCGCAGCGCGCCAGCCAGGTGCGGCACCGAGGTGCAGGAACTGATCACCAGGTCGAGAGACTGCATCGCAGCAGCCGTATCCACGAAGGCATCGGGGCCGGCGTCGAAGTCCTCGCCCAGGCGTTGCACGCGCATGCCATCGGGCAGGGCGTCGAGCTGTTCTTCGCCCGGCCCCTTCTGCAGGCTGACCAGTCGCAGACCGGGAATCGCCGCGATTCCCTCCAGAAGGCGCAGCGGGAAGGAGCGGCCGGCATCGATCGAGCGCCGCGGGTTGCCCTTCCAGCAGACACCGACGCGGAAATCGTCCTCGCCGATGCGGGCGCGCCAGTGCGCGACGCGCTCCGGCTCGGCGCGCAGGTAGGGCGTCGTGGCCGGGATGCTGTCGATCCGCGTTCCGAAGCGCAGCGGAAGGCTCAGCAATTTGCAGTGCAGGTCGTAGCCTGCCGGCGCCTCGCCCTCCTCGCCCGCGTCCACCAGCGCGACGCGGGGATCCAGCGTGCGCAGCAGGCGATACAGGCGCGGATTGCCGCGGAATCCGACCCGCGCGCCCCGATCGGCCAGCAGCGGCAGGTAGCGGCAGAACTGCAGTTCATCGCCGAAGCCGGTGGCATCGGTGACCAGGATGGCGCGGCCCGCCAGGGGCTCGCCCTCCCAGTCGGGCAAGGCGCCCGACTGCGCGCGCCGGCGCGCCGGATCGGCCGGACGCCGGTGCTCGTAGTCGGCCAGGCCGCTTGCATAGTCGCCGCGCAGCAGCGAGAGGATGCCGCGATTGCGCCGCGCCTCCGCGAATTCGGGCTGCAGCGCGAGCGCCGCGTCGAATGCACCCATCGCCTCGTCGAAGCGGCCCAGCTCGACCAGGGTGTTCGCGCGCCAGAACGGCAGGCGCGCGCCGGCCAGTGCGGCATCGGCGCGGTCGAGCCAGGACAGTGCCTCGTCGTACCGTCCCAGCTGGTGCAGGGCAAGCCCCAGGTGCGCGGCGGCTTCGCGCGGACCGTCCGACCTGGACTGGCTGGCCCGCAACAGCGGCTCGGCTTCGTCCGGCCGGTTGCTCTGCAAGAGCAGCATGCCCAGGCGGTGGGTCGCCAGCGCGTGATCGGGCAGCAGCTCGAGCACGGCGCGATACAGCGGCTCGGCTTCGCGCAGGCGCCCGGCCTGGTGCAGCGCCTGGGCCTGGGCGAAGGTCTGCGGCAAGGGATCCATGCCCGAAGTCTACGGCGCGCTGCGGAAGATCGAGCCCGTCCAGTGCACCCAATGCACGGGCTCGGACTTGTAGGACAGCGCGATTTCAGGTGCCACGGCGCAGACCTGCTCGTAGCCGAGCACGGCGACACCGTCGAACAGCTGGTCGAGGTCGGGGAAGCGCGGCAACGCCAGCTCGGCGCACAGCCGGATGGAGCGGGTCACGTCCGCGCCAATGTGGTCGTAGTCCAGCCGGGCGCGGTCCTCCGCGCCCAGCCGTGACAGCAGCAGCAGGTAGGTCAGGATGCCCGGGCCCGTCGTCACCCAGACGCTGTTGCTGATGCGGCGCTCGATGCCGGTCGTCGCGATCTCCAGCACGAGCCCCAGCAAGGGGTGGGCCGGCGCGCGGACGGCGAGGCAGCCATTGACCACGTTCTGGTTGGGTCGTTCGAACACCACGGCGTCGGCGCCCTCGGGAAGCAGGGGCCGCAGCGGCGCCAGGCAGCGCGTGTCGGCGTCGATCCAGAAACCACCGTCCACCAGCAGCGCGCAGTAGCGGAAATAGTCCGCCTGCATCGCCGGGACCGCGCAGTCGTCGAAGGCCCGCGCCGCACGCGGGCCAATGCGGTGGGCGATATAGGCGGCAGCACCGGCACGATCGAAGCATCGGTGTGCCAGGCCCGGGTTGCCCGAGGCATGCGTGGCGAGCAGCGCCGCGATGTCCGGTGGCGGGATCGGCGCATCCCAGTATTGCGTGAGGTACATGGCGGTCGCTTCGGGCGGATTCGCGAAGTCTATCGGGTGACCGCGTCCTGAACACGCCCCATGCGCGCCGGCCTGGTTTTGCCTGCGTTCCAGCGCCGCGAGGCATCGGTTCACCCGGGACTTGCGACCATTCCCCCCGGAATCCACAGGCAAGGACGCCGCCATGGACAGCTTCACGAAATCCGGATGCCTGCCCGCCGCCCTGGCGCTCGGCTTCGCCCTGTTCGCCCACGACGCGGCGGCCACCAGCATCTCCCGATGCACCACGGCCGACGGAGCCACCGCCTATACCGATGGCCATTGCAGCGCGCTCGGCGCGCAGGCTGCGCCGATGCCGCTCTCACTGGTGCGCAGCCTTGCCCAAGCCGATGGCGCGCGGAGCGAGGAGTCCTCGCCGGGATTTGCGCTGGCCCCATCGAATCCGGGCAGCTATGCCAGCGGTTCCGGGCGCGCGCCGGCTTTCGCCGGCTGCCCGCGCACCGCCGGCCAGTTGCAGGCCGCCTTCGAGCAATCGCTGGCCTCCGGTGACGTCAACCGGCTTGCCGCCGTGTACGACTGGACCAACGTGTCCGGCCGGCAATCCCGCGATCTGCTGCAGCGGCTTGAGCGCATGAGCCACAGCCGCCCGCAGGACGTCAGCCTGGCCGGCAGCGTGCGCAGCCGCGCCGGCTGCCTGTTGCTGAGCCTCTAGTTGCGGCAACCACGCCGACCCCGGGAGACATGACATGCCACGCGGAGACAAGTCCAGCTACACCGACAAGCAGAAGCGCCAGGCCAGGCATATCGCGGAAAGCGAAGAAAAGCGCGGGCTGCCGGAAAAGCGCGCCGAAGCCATCGCCTATGCCACGGTCAACAAGCGCGACGGCGGCGGCAAGCAATCGGGCTCGGGCCGCAAGGGTTGAGCACCTGCGTGCTGCGCCCTGCCCCGCTCAGTCGCGGTGCGCCGCATCGCGCGAGCGGCCCGCGCCCCACTTCGCATCCAGTGAGCCAAGCAGCTTCTTGAGCCAGCGGGTGAAGCCGCCGCGGCGCGTCTTGCGCTCCAGCTCGGCCTGGCTGGACAACCACGCGACCTGGACGACCGGCCGTTCGCCCTCGAACGGCAGGTGGCCGTGGAAGCTGTTGTCGGCGCGCTTGAACGCGGCGATGGTGCCGTAGAGCGGCGGGATTTCCGGCGCGACCAGGGCATCGATGCTGTCGATCCGCGACAGGAAACGCAGCGCCCCTGCGCTGCCGTTCGGCCAGTCCGGACAAAGGTAAAGGAGCGCGGTGGCGATCTTCGAGCGGCTGTCGGTGTGGATGGTGCCGTGGCGCAGGTTGAGGCTGCGGCAAATCGTCACCAGCGCCGGATAGTCGGCCAGCCCGGGCAGGTCGAGGCGCGCGCCCAACGCCTGCGCGAACGCCGGCGACGTCATCGCCTCGACCACGGCGATGATCGACGGCCCGCAGTCTTCTTCGCGATAGGGAAAGAAGCCCGCGCTCGGATACATCGGGAAATCGGCGGCCAGCGCGGGGCCGGCATCCGCGGGCAATTGCCCGTGCGCGACGAGGAAATGGAAGGGCGCATCGTGCACGTCCGCACCCGCCAGGCGCGCGGGATCGACCAGCGGGGCGGCGCCTTCGTGCATGGCCCTCAGACCACCGTCATCGCGCCGTCGACGGCCAACTGGTGGCCGGTGACGAAGGCCGAGGCATCCGAGCACAGCCACAGCACCGCGGAGACCACGTCGCCGACCTGGCCCAGCCGGCCGATGGGATGCAGGCCCACCAGCGCAGCCTCCCAGCCCGGTTCCCGCTCCAGCGCGCGCTCGAGCATCGCGGTGCGGATCACGCCCGGGCAGACCGAGTTCACGCGGATGCCCTTCTTGCCGTACTCGATCGCCGCGCTCTTGGTCAGCCCGACCACGGCATGCTTGGACGCCGCATAGATCGCGTGTTTGGGCGCACCCACCAGTCCCGCCACCGATGCGGTATTGACGATGGTGCCGCCGCCCTGGCGCAGCATCTGGGCGATCTCGTGCTTCATGCACAGCCACACGCCCTTGACGTTGATCGCCATCATCCGGTCATACAGCGCTTCGTCGGAATCGGCGAGCCGGTGGTGTTCTTCCTCGACGCCGGCGTTGTTGAACGCGCAGTCCAGCCGGCCGTAGCGCGCCACGGCCGTCGCGACTGCCGCTTCGACGTTCGCCGCGCTGGCGACATCGGTGCGAACGAACACCGCCTGGCCGCCGGCCGCGACGATCTCGTCGACCACGGCTTGGCCCGCCTCGGTGGCGATGTCGGCCAGCACGACGCATGCACCCCGGGCTGCGAAAGCCAGCGCCGCACCGCGCCCGATGCCGCTGGCCGCGCCCGTGACCAGCGCCACTTTTCCGGTGAAATCGAGGTCTTGCACGTGGGCCACTCCGGTTCCGGGCCTGGCCCGTTCCGCGATGATACCGGTGGATGGTCCCGGGCCGGCACCCTGCGCCGCCAAGCCGCGGTCAGCGCGCGAGCGCGACCTCGGGCTGGGCCACGGGCAGCGGCGCCGCCATATCGGCGACGACGAGCGGCAGGGACTCGCTCCCCGTGCGCATCAGGTCGGCGGCCAGCGCGGCCGCCGAGTCCTGCTGCATCTTCTCGTAGCGCAGGCGATCCGGGCACAGCACGTGCATGTAGTCGGCGTCGAAGTTCAGGCGCTCGAGCAGGAAGTCCACGAACGCGCGCACCTTGGGCGAGGTTACCTGGCCGCGCGGAAAGACGGCGTTGAAGTCCAGCTCCGGCCCGACCCAGCCGGCCAGCACCCGGCGCACGTGCCCGAGCTCGGCGAAGGCCTTGATGCTGACGTCGCTGGCCATCATCAGGCCCTCGCCGCACAGCAGCGCGCCGCGCAGCGCCGCCGGATCGTTGGCGACCAGGATCGGATCGACCGGGTAGTCGGCCATTTTCCCGCCATCGCCCAGCGTCCACGCGTAGACGCCATTGCTGCCACGTGATTTATGCATCGCCAGGGCGCGGTGGTGGCGCAGGTCGTCCGGATGCAGGGGCTCGCCGTGCTTTTCCAGGTAAGCCGGCGCGGCATACACCTGGGTGCGGAACACCGCCAGCCGGCGCGCGGCCAGGTTCGAGTCGGGTAGCGCGCCGATCCGCAGGGCCATGTCGATTTCCTTGCTGATGATGTCGAGCGATTCATTGCTCAGCACCAGCTCGACCCGCACCTCGGGATGGCGCGCGTGGAACTCGCCCAGCAGGGGCGCGATCCAGTTGATGCCGATCGAGTAGGGCGCGGTGACGCGCGGCCAGCCGCGCGGCGCGGCCAGTCCGGCTTTCAAGCCGGGCTGGCCTCGTGCACAGTGCAGCCCATGAAGATCCGATTCTGCAGTCCGGTCCGATCGCACATGGGCTATGCCGAACTTGGCCGCATCGTGGTCAACCAGCTGCTGCAGGCCGGCCACGACGTCGGCGTGCTCGAGATCCCGGTGCAGGGCAGCGACGCCGACTTCGGCCCGCTGGGGGCGCAGGCCCTGTCCCTGCTCGACCGGCACGATGCGGCCGACGTCAACATCGTCAACATGATCCCGCCGCTGTTCGAGCGCTACATGCTCAACGGCGCGAAGAACATCGGTTACACGATGTTCGAATCCGACCGCCTGCCGGAGGACTGGGTCGCGCGCTGCAATCGAATGGATGCAATCTGGGTGCCGGCCGACTGGGTGCGCGACATGTTCGTCGCCTCGGGAGTGCGCGTGCCGGTCAGCGTGGTCGGCGTGGATGCCGTCGCGGTGGCGCCGGTGTCGGAACGCGCGCCGGCGCAAGGTGAACCGTTCCGGCTGCTGTCGGTCTTCCAGTGGTCGGCGCGCAAGAATCCGGTCGGCCTGCTGCGCGCGTTCTGCGCGGCCTTCGACGGCGACGCCGGCGTGGTGCTCACGCTGAAGGCGCACCGGACCGGTGATCCGGCGAAGAACGCGCAATTCGTTCAGAACGCGGTCAACCACGTGCTCGGCCGGATGCGCCCGCGCAAATTCCTTCCGCGCATCGAAATCGCCACCGACTTCCTGTCGACCGCGGGCATGCAGCAGTTGCAGGCCGCCTCGCAGGTGCTGGTCAGCCTCGCCCATGCCGAAGGCTGGGGCCTGCCCGCCTGGGAGGCGAGCCTGGCCGGCCGGCCGGTCCTGCACACCGCCTGGTCGTCGCCGGTGGAGTTCGTGCATCCGCAGGGCCAGGTGCGCTGCCACCTGGCGCCGGTCTACGGGATGGAGGACTTCGTCAGCTATTACGACATTGGCATGCGCTGGGCGGAACCCGAGCTGGACCATGCCATCGAACTGCTGCGCGCGGTGCGCTCCGACCTGCCCGCCTGGCGCGAACGCGCGAGGGCGCATCGCGGCGAACTGCTCGCGCGCTACTCCATGGACCGGCGGATCGCCCAGTTGCAGGCGGCGCTGTAGGAGTCATCTGCGCGGGTAGTAGCCCGGAGGCGGCGGCGGAGGCTCGTCCACGGGGTCTGCATCATCCGGAGGCGGCTGGTCGTTCGCGTCGTCGTAGCGCGGATCGTACGTCGAGTCATCGCCGGCATCGCGCGGGTCGGCGTAGCGCGGGTCGGCGTCGTTCGGACCGTCGCGCGGGTCATTGCGAGGGTCGTTGCGCGGGTCGTCGGTCGGCTCCTGCCCGGGTCCTTGTCCGCGGGCTTGCTGCGCCGCCAGGCGGGCGTCTTCGTCCTCGCGATCCATCAGTTCCTGGTCGCGCCGTGCCTGCGCCGCGCGGAACTCGCGGTCGGCGTCTTCATCGATCGCCACCGGACTGGCCGAGGTGCGCGCGGCCGCATCGATGCAGGCGTCCAGGGTCGCGCCGCGCAGGCCGGCGCAAGGCGCACTCCCGCTGGCGCCGGCGGGGCGGGGCAGGCGGTGCGCCTGTGCCAGAGCCAGCGCCGTGGCGGCAGGGGTTGGCACCGGGCTGGGCGCTGCGTTCGCGGTGACCGGCGCGGCCGCGGCCGCGGCACTCGAAGGCGCAGGTGCCGGTGCGGAAGCGCCGGCCAGGGTGGGCGCGTGCGAGCCGCTGCGGCCGCAGCCCGTCACCAGCAAGAGCGCGGCCAGGATGGCGGCCGTGCGGACGGCCGCCGCGGACGCGGCAGTCGGGGACACGGCAGTGGGGGCCGGGGGTCGCAGGCGCATCAAGGCGTCCTCGAAAAGGGATGCGGCCCTTATACGCCGGGACGGCGGCGCGTCGGCCGGGCACCGCGCTGCGGGGTTGCCCGGCATTGGGCAAGCTGAATGCCGGACCATGACTTTAGAGCTATGTCGTGCCTGCGAGGCGGGCCTATGCTCAAGGACTTTCCCCGCCGGACCTTCCCATGCCAGCTCGCCGCCGCCTGTCCCGCACCGCCCTGTTCCTGGCCACCGCCCTCGCAACCGCCCTGCTCGGCGCCTGCAGGCCCGCGCCTGCGCCGACACCCGCCCCCGCACCGGCCGCCGCGCCCGCCGCCGCGGCCGCGCCGACCAAGCCGCTGCTGGGCGAGTTCGGCTTCGACGCCACGGGCATGGACCGCAGCGCCAAGCCCGGCGACGATTTTTACGAGTACGCCGACGGCACCTGGGTCAAGAACACCCAGATCCCCGCCGACCGTTCGTCCTGGAACGCCTTCAGCGTGCTCAACGACACGGCGCAGGCGCGCACCAGGGCAATCATCGAGGACGCCGCCGCAGGCAAGCTCAGCGGCGACGACGCACGCAAGGTCGGCGACTATTTCCACGCTTACATGGACGAGCCCGGCATCGAGGCGAAGGGCATCACGCCGCTGAAGGCCGACCTCGACGCGATCGCCGCGGTCGCCGACAAGGCCGCGCTCTCGCGCGCCCTCGGCGGCACCCTGCGCGCCGACGTGGACGTGCTGAACTCGACCAATTACTACACCAGCAACCTGTTCGGCGTCTGGATCACCCAGCGCTACGACCGACCGACCGAAACGGTGCCCTATTTCCTGCAGGGCGGCCTGGGCATGCCCGACCGCGACTTCTACCTGGAAGGCGGCCGCATGGCCGACATGCGCAAGGCCTACCAGGCACATGTGTCGAAGATGCTCTCGCTGGCAGGCATCGCTGACGCGGACGCCAAGGCCGCGCGCATCCTCGCGCTGGAAACCGCCATCGCGAAAGTGCACGCCACCCAGGTGCAGACCAACGACGTCAAGTTCGGCACCAATCCCTGGAAGCGCAGCGAGTTCGCGACCAAGGCGCCCGGCATGGACTGGGAGGCCTTCTTCGACGCCGCCAGCCTGGGTTCGCAGGAGGAGTTCGTCGCCTGGCAGCCGAAGGCCATCGCGGGGATTTCAAAGCTCGTCGCCAGCGAGCAGATCGATACCTGGAAGGACTACCTGCAGTTCCATGCCATCGATCGCGCCGCCGGCACCCTGCCCAAGGCATTCCGCGACGAGAGCTTCGCCTTCTACGGCACCACGATGAACGGCACGCCGGAGCAGCAGCCGCGCTGGAAGAGCGGCGTCAACGCCGTGGACGCCAGCATGGGCGAAGCGGTCGGCAAGGTCTATGCGCAGCGGCACTTCAGCGCCCAGACCAAGGCCCGCGCCGATGAGCTGGTGAAGAACCTGCTCGAGGCATTCGGTGCGCGCATCGACAAGGCCGAGTGGATGAGCCCGCAGACCAAGGCGCGCGCCAAGTCCAAGCTGGCCGGGCTGAAGGTCGGCATGGGCTATCCCGAGGTGTGGACCGATTACTCGACGCTGGAAGTGAAGCCGGACGACGCGCTCGGAAACGCCCAGCGCGCCAGCCTGTTCGCCTACCACCAGCAGCTGGCCAAGCTCGGCAAGCCGGCCGGCCACGACGAGTGGTACATGGTGCCGCAGGAAGTCAACGCGCTGAACGTGCCGCTGGAGAACCGCCTGATCTTCCCGGCGGCGATCCTGGAGGCGCCGTTCTTCGATCCCAACGCGGACGACGCGGTCAACTATGGCGCGATCGGCGCGGTCATCGGCCACGAGATCTCGCACAGCTTCGATTCCAGCGGCGCGCTGTTCGACGAGACCGGCAAGATGGCCAACTGGTGGACGCCGGAGGACTTCAAGCGCTTCGAGGCCGCGGGCAATGCACTGGCCGCGCAATACGACACCTACAAGCCCTTCCCGGACGCGGGCGTCAATGGCCGGCTCACGCTGGCCGAAAACATCGCCGACGTGGCGGGCCTCGCCACGGCGTTCGACGCCTGGAAGAAATCGCAGGAAGGCAAGCCGTCGGTGACCATCGGCGGCTTCACGCCGGAACAGCGCTTCTACCTGGGCTTCGCGCAGGTCTGGCGCTCGAAGGCGCGCGACGCGGCCTACCGCAACAGCTTGCTGACCGGCACGCATGCGCCCGGCATGTACCGCACGGCAACCGTGCGCAACCAGGATCCCTGGTACTCGGCTTTCGACGTGCAGCCCGGGCAGGCGCTGTACCTGGCGCCGGACAAGCGGGTAAAGGTCTGGTAGTCGGCACGGGCTTCGGCCGCGGCGAGAGCCGCTTCGCTCGGGCAGCGGAAACCCGGGCGCGTCGGCGTGGAGAGTGAGGAGAACGAACGGCGCCCTTGGGCGCCGTTTTCCATGACGGAGGCGGTTCTTTGATCAATTGTTAGCCAAGTGTTTTTTGCGTTCAGAAAACATACACCCGCTTCAGCGCAAATTAGCTCCGCCTGATCCTGAGTCAATGACTGACGGCGCGCAAGAAAACGGAATTTCACCCAAGGAGAGTGTGTATGAACCTGATCATCTGGCTGGTAATCGGTGGTGTCGTTGGTTGGCTGGCGAGCATCATCATGAAGCGTGATGGACAGCAGGGCATCCTGATGAACATCGTGGTCGGCATCGTTGGCGCGCTGCTCGCTGGTTGGCTCATCTCGCCGCTGGTCGGCGTGGGCACCATCAACAGCGGCCTGAGCATCGGAACCTTCCTGGTCTCCCTGCTGGGCGCGGTCGTGCTGCTGGCGATCGTCAACCTGTTCACCCGTGGCCGCGCTCGCAACTGAGCCCGCCCTGGCGAAAAGGAAAAAGCCCCGCTCCGGCGGGGCTTTTTTTTGGGCCCGCGCCCGCTTTCCCGCCGACTTGCGCCGGCCCCGGCGCGTTGCGACACTGGCTTCGCCCCGTCGCGAGCCCGAACCATGCCCGGTCCCCGCCGCACCTGCGCCACCATGCCGCACCACTTCCATCTTGCCGCCACCGACCCGGCCTACGTGGCCCGCCGGCTGCGCATCGAGGGGCTGACCCGAGTCTCGCGCCCGGCACCGCGCGAGCGGCCGGCGATGATCCCCGTGGTCGTGCACGTCGTGTCCGTGGACGATGCCAGCGACATCGACGACGCCCAGGTGCGCAGCCAGCTGGACGTGCTCAACGAGGACTTCCGCTTCCACAACGGCGACCGCGAGCGCATTCCCACGGCCTTCCGCGACGAGGCTGGCGACGCCCTGGTCGAATTCGCCCTGGCCACGCGCGACCCGTCCGGCCGGCCAAGCAGCGGCATCAATCGCGTCCGCAGCAGCGCGCGCTTTGCCTGGGACGCCGAGGATGCCGAGGCGACGCGCAAGCTGGACGACCTGCTGAAATTCGCGCCCAACGGCGCACCGGCCTGGCCGCGCGAGGACTTCCTCAACCTGTGGGTCGCACCGCTCGAAGGCGGCCTGCTTGGCTACGCGCAGTTTCCCGGCGGACCGGCGGAGACCGATGGCGTGGTGATCCGCTGCGATGCCTTCGGCCGCGTCGGCCGCGTCAGCGCGCCCTTCCATCGCGGACGGACCTGCACGCACGAAGTCGGACACTGGCTCAACCTGCTGCACATCTGGGGCGACGACGGCAACGGCTGCCAGAACTCCGACAACATCGCCGACACGCCCAACCAGGGCGGGGCGAACTTCGGCGCGCCCGACTTCCCGCACGTGAGCTGCGGCAACGGGCCCGACGGCGACATGTTCATGAACTACATGGACTACGTGGACGACGAGGCCATGCACATGTTCAGTCGCGGCCAGATCGAGCGCATGGGCGCGACGCTGGGGGGGCCGCGCGCTTCGCTCGCCAGTTCCGCCGCCCTGGGCCAGCCCCGCGACGACAGCACGCAGCGCTTCCGGGACGCCGGCCTGCTCACCCTCGCCCCCGCGCAGCGCCGCTTCGACGGCGTCCACTGGCGCCAACCCTGAACGGGGCCGGTTCTCTCACAATCGTGAACGGATCGCGTCGCTAGGCCGGCGCGCGCAAACCAGCCACCGCCAACGCAGCCAGGGCCTGCGCCTCCGACAGCCCCTGCGCCGCTGACGCCACCCCATCGGGAAGCCAGTCCGGGAACGGCGTGACGACATTCCGGTGCGCGCCGCCCGCCCTGTGCTCCTGTCGCACCCTCGCCACGCGTTCGGCCGGAAACCGGGACGCGCAGCGTGCGAGCGCGGGCCAGAGCCGCCGATGCACCAGCGTCTGCTTGCCATCCACGAGCTTGCAGAACAGCACGTCCGGCGACGACCCCAGCACCTGCAAGGCCGCGAAGATCGCCTTGCCCCGCGGGTGCGACCACCAGCTGCCGCGGGTCTGCTCGCCCGCAACGGCGTCGGACAGCCGGGGCACGGCACCCTGCCCCGACACCAGCACGATGCCGTGCTGCTCGACGAAGGCGACCGGGTCAAACTCGGGCGCGCTCATCCGGTCGTTTCGCGACGGAAGTAGTGCGCAGCCACCAGGCCAATGAGTTCCGCGTTGGCCTTGCCGTCCACCGGCGGCGAGCGCAGCGTCGCGATCCAGTCGCCGTCGTCGGAATGCGCAAGCGCGCTGGTTCGCGCGTTGGGCTTGACCTTCACCACCAGGATCATGGGGTGGGGACCTTCGTGCGCGGCCGCTTCGGTCCCGGCGCGTAGCCGGCGCCGGTCTGCGCATCGAGGGCGTCGATCCAGCCGGCGGCGGCGTCCGGAAACGCGTCCGCATACGGCACATAGGGCTTGATATCGATCACCGGCGTGCCGTCGAGCAGGTCGAGGCCACGCACCCGCAATGCGCCGTCCTCCACGCCCAGCAACTCGACCGCCGACAGCCCGATCGGATTGGGCCGGTGCGGCGAGCGCGTCGCCAGCACTCCGCGCTTGCCGCCACCGCGGGGCGGGCGCACGCGCGGCGTCCAGCCCTGGCTGCGGTCGAACACGAAAATCAGCCAGACCCGCGAAAACCCGGCCAGGTCCGCCAGCGCCCCCGGGGGGAAGCCGGGCACGAACTCGATGCGCGCCTCGGCCGCGACGCCGGTCTCGGTGCCGGCGGTGACTGTCGGCTGGTGTGGCGCATCGATGCGCGTGCGGTAGGGCGAGCGCACATGCGCGATCGCCTGCATCGGATACGCCGGGCCAGGGCTGGATTCCATCGCGGCGATGATACGCGCCCACCAAAAGACGGCCACAACCGCCGACGGACACGACCGGCACCCCCTGTCCAAAGGTAGGCAACACTTTCGGCACTCCGCCCGCGGTCGCCGTCCGTGGTCCGATACGCCCCATCGATCAGGGGATTTGGACGGATGAAAAAGCGCACTCTCATTATCCTGGTGGCCGCGGGGATCATCGTGCTGGGCGGCGGCGGATTCATGGCCCTGCACGGCAAGGGCGACAAGGCGGCCGACGTCGAGGTCCTGCCGGTCAAGCGCGCGACGATCGTCCAGAAGGTCAACGGCACCGGCAAGATCCAGCCCAACACCGAGATCAACATCAGCGCCGACGTCAGCGCCAAGATCACCCGGCTCGAGGTGAAGGAAGGCGACCACGTCGAGAAGGGCCAGTTGCTGGTCGAACTCGACCGGCAGAAATACCTGGCCCAGGTGCAGAGCCAGGAGGCCAACGTGCGCTCGGCCGAGGCCAACGCCCGCCTCTCGCGCGACAACCGCGACCAGGCCGAGCGCGTCTACAAGCGCGCCAAGGAACTGGTGGCGCGCAAACTGCAGTCGCAGTCCGACCTCGACGCGGCCCAGACCACCTTCCAGACCGACAGCTCGCGCTTCCAGGCGGCCACGGACCAGGTCCAGCAGGCCATCGGCGCCCTGAAACAGGCCCAGGACGACCTGTCCAAGACCACCATCTACGCGCCGATTTCCGGCACCGTCGCCGACCTGCGCAAGGAACTGGGCGAAATCGCCATCGGCTCGCAGTTCCAGGAGGACGTGATCATGGTCATCGCCCAGCTCGGCGCGATGGAAGCCGTGGTCAACGTGGATGAGAACGACATCAACGCGATCAAGATCGGCCAGCCGGCCGACATCACCGTGGATGCGGCGCTCGGCGAGAAGATCACCGGCAAGGTGAGCGAGATCGCCAGCAGCGCCACCGCGCCGACCGCTGGCTCGACCGTCCAGAAGACCGAGTTCGAGGTCAAGATCGCGATCACCAGCCCCACCGCCAAGCTGCGCCCGGGCATGACCGCCAGCGCGGACATCGTCACCGCCACCCAGCCCAACGCCATCAGCGTGCCGATCCAGTCTGTCACCGTGCGCACGCCCGAGCAGCTGGCGCCCAAGGACGCGAAGGACGGCGCCAAGCCCAAGTTCACCGCAGGCAAGGACGGCTTCGTCGAAGTGGTGTTCGTGGTCGACGACGGCAAGGCCGTGGCCAGGCCGGTCACCACCGGCATCCAGAGCGACGACGCGATCGAGATCAAGACCGGCGTGTCCGAAGGCCAGCAGGTCGTGTCAGGCAGCTACCGAGCGATCTCGCGCGACCTCAACAACGGCGACACGGTGACCATCAAGAAGCCCGGCGACAAGTCCGTCGGCGACAAGGATGCCGGCGCGGCCGCGGGCGGCAACTGAGATGTCCGCCCAACTGCGCGACCCGGAAAGCGGTGGCAAGTCCGACCGGCCGCCGCATGACGGCCCGCCGCGCGACGGGATGGCGCCGGTCATGCTGTCGCTGGACAACGTGGTCAAGACCTACGTCATGGGCGACCAGCAGGTGCGCGCCCTCGCCGGCGTGTCGCTTTCGATCCGCCGCGGCGAATACGTCGCCATCATGGGTCCCTCCGGTTCCGGCAAGTCCACGCTGATGAACATCATCGGTTGCCTTGACGTGCCGACCACCGGCATCTACAAGCTCGACGGCCAGGCGGTGAACGCGATGAGCGAGGACGCACTGGCCGAGATCCGCAACCTGAAGATCGGCTTCGTCTTCCAGACCTTCAACCTGGTGCCGCGGGTGAACGTGTTCAAGAACGTCGAGCTGCCGCTGATCTACGCCGGCAAGCCGCGCGCCGAGCGCAAGCGCATCGCCGAGGAGGCGATCCGTTCGGTCGGGCTGCAGGAGCGCATGACGCACAAGCCCAACGAGCTGTCCGGCGGCCAGCGCCAGCGCGTGGCGATCGCCCGCGCCCTGGTCTGCAACCCCTCGATCATCCTGGCCGACGAGCCGACCGGCAACCTCGACTCGGCCACCGGCGCCGAGATCATGGGCGTGCTGGGCGAACTGCATGCGCGCGGCAACACCATCATCCTGGTCACGCACGAGGACGAGATCGCCGCGCACGCGCACCGCGTGGTGCGGCTGCGCGATGGCCTGGTCGAGAGCGATGTCGAGAGCGGGTTTCGGCAGAGGACCCCACCGTCGGAACTTGAATCCAACGGACCAGAAGCTTCATGAAGCTCTCGCTCGACCTGTCCGAATCCCTGAAGATCGCGCTCGGCGCGCTCGCCGCCAACAAGAGCCGCGGCGCGCTGACCGCGCTCGGCATCATCATCGGCATCGTCGCGGTGATCACCACCATGACCGCCGCCAACGGGTTGCAGAACACCTTCCGGCAGACCTTCGCCTCGGTCGGCTCGGACGTGATCTACGTGTCCAAGCGGCCCTGGGTGCAGATGGGCCAGGATTTCTCGCTCAACAACCGGCCCGAGATCACCCTGGCGGTGAGCGACGCTCTGACCCGCAGGCTGCGCGGCCGGGCCGTGGTCAGCCCGAGCATCAGCGGCCAGAGCAACGTCAAGTTCGAGACCAACGAGCTGGATTCGATCAACATCATCGGCAGCACCGACAAGCAGGTGCAGGTTTCGAGCATGGTGCCGTCAAGCGGCCGCTTCCTGATGCCGTTCGACGTCCAGTACAAGCGCCGCGTGGCGGTGATCGGCTGGGACGTGGCGGACGGGCTGTTCGGAAAGTCCAACCCGCTGGGCAAGGTGTTCAAGATCGGGCGCTTCGACTTCACCGTCATCGGCGTGATGGAAAAACAGGGCGGCAGCTTCTTCGGCGGCCCCAACTTCGACCGCCAGGTCAGCATCCCGATCTCCACCTTCGCCAAGACCCTGGGCACCTCGGGCGGGCGGATCAACGTCAACGTCGCGATCAAGACGCCGGCGACCGAGCGGCCCGAGGACTTCGAATTCGAGGCCAAGGGCATCATGCGCTCGATCCGCGGGCTCAAGCCGGTCGAGAAGGACGATTTCTCGATCAACAAGCTCGACACCCTGCTCGATGCCTACAACAACACCATGGGCGTGGTGGTGCTGGTCGGCCTGGCGATCACCGGCCTGTCGCTGTTCGTCGGCGGCGTCGGGGTCATGAACATCATGCTGGTTTCGGTGACCGAGCGGACCCGCGAGATCGGCATCCGCAAGGCGATCGGCGCCAAGCGGCGCAGCATCCTGCTGCAGTTCCTGTTCGAGTCCTCGATCATCTGCCTGTTCGGCGGCATCCTCGGCCTGCTGATCGCCGGCGGCATCACGGCCATCATCAACGCCAAGCTGATGCCGGCCAGCCTGTCGCCCGCCATCATCCTGATCGCGCTGGCGGTGTCGGTGTTCGTCGGCGTGGTGTCGGGCATGATCCCGGCCTGGCGCGGTGCGCGGCTGGATCCGATCGAGGCGCTTCGCTATGAGTAAGTCCGGCAACCGCTCCGGAATGCGCGTGTCCGACGTGTTCGTGATGTCGCTGGGCGCCATCGGGAGCAACAAGCTGCGCAGCTTCCTCACCCTGGTCGGCATCGTGCTGGGCGTGGCCTCGATCATCGGCGTCATGACCGCGATCTCGGTCATCCAGACGACGATGGAGAAGGAGATGACGGTGCTCGGCACCCAGACCTTCCAGGTGCAGAAGTGGCCGAACGGCTTCAACGGCCCCGAGCAGCAGCGCGCGGCACAGAAATGGCCGCCGGTGACCCTGGCCGAGGCGCAGGCGATCCGCGAGCAGGTGCCTTCGGTCGACTTCGTCGGCACGGAACTGTGGGACGGCGGCAAGGTGGCGTCCTACAAGGGCATCACCACCGACCCGATCGTCTCAATTTGCGGCGGGTCGCCGGAGTATTCGGAGAACAACACCCACTACATCGAGGAAGGCCGCAACATCTCGCGCATGGACATGCTCGCCGCGCGCCGGGTGGTCGTGATCGGGCATGCGCTGGCCGAGCAGTTGTTCCCCTTCACGGACCCGATCGGCAAGTCGATCATGCTGGACGGGCGAAGGTTCGAGGTGATCGGCGTGTTCATCAAGAAGGTCTCGGCCTTCGGCGGGCCGTACGAAACCCTGGCGCTGATGCCCAGCGGTGCCTATACCCAGATCTACGGCCTGGTCGATCCGCAGGGCTTCCCGCGTTCGGTCAACGTCACCGTGCACGCGCGTACCCCGGCGCTGCTCCAGGACGCGATCGAGCAGGTTCGCCAGGTGATGCGCAATGCGCGCCACCTCAAACACGACCAGGCGGACAACTTCTACTGGTTCACCTCCCTCAGCCAGATCGAAAACTTCAACAAGACCACGGCGGGCGTCAAGCTCGGTGCCTTCCTGATGGGTGGGGTGGCGCTGCTGGTGGCAGGCATCGGCATCATGAACATCATGCTGGTGTCGGTGACGGAACGGACCAAGGAAATCGGCATCCGCAAGTCGCTGGGCGCCAAGCGGCGCAACATCCTGCTGCAGTTCCTGCTGGAGGCGGTGGTGCTGTGCAACGTGGGCGGGGTGATAGGCATCGCGCTGGGCTTTGCACTGGGGAACGTGTTCACCTTCTTCACGACCTTCGAGGCGCGGGTGCCACTGGGCTGGGCGGTGTTCGGCGTGGTCTTCTGCAGCCTGATCGGCGTGGTATTCGGCATGATCCCCGCGCTGAAGGCCTCGCGCCTCAACCCGATCGAAGCCCTGCACTACGAATAAATCGGGGCCGGTTCTTTCACGTTCCTTAACGGGGCCGGTTCTGTCATCTCCCGCTCACCGTAGCGACGCGGAGAGATGCGGCGATAACGGCCTTTGCGGGACCGAGCCGGCCTTCAACGCTGCGCGCAACTCCGACAGCTCCTGCGCCGGGACTTCCGAATCCACGATTGCGCGGTAGGCGGCGAGACGGATCCGCGTATCGCAATCAAGCGCTTCGTACACCGGATGCGGCCTGATCAGCGGATTGCGCACGCCAAGCGCGTTGCGGCGGTAGCTGCTCCATGGATAGTCTGCGGCATCCGCCACGATGCCTGCGCGCACCGGATTGCGCTCGATGTAGCGATGGCAGCGCAACAGGTAGGCGTCGGAATCGACGACGCAACTGCGAAAGCGTCCTTCCCACAGCGAACCAGTGCGCCCGTGCCTGGCATTGAAGTAGCGGACATACCGCGAACCGACGTGATGCAGGAGCGCCGAGGCCGACCAGGGCCCGTCCGGCGTCAGGAGCAGGTGCACGTGGTTGCCCATCAGCGCGTACGCGTGGACGGCGCAGCCGGAATGCGTCGCCGCCGCGGAAAGCAGCTGCAGGTAGACCAGATAGTCGCCGGCAGCCACGAAGGTCGGCGTGCGGTTGTTGCCACGCTGAACGATGTGCAAGGGCTGGCCGGCAATGGCATATCGCCGGGGACGTGGCATGGCGGTGGATCCGCTGGACGAGGTAGGCGCAGCCTCGCGCACCCCATCGAGTGGATCCATCGGGATACTCCGAGTCTTTCGTCAGTCTACGCCGCGCCGATGTGAAGGAACCGACCCCCTTCAGTGATGTGAAGGAACCGGCCCCGTTCAGGGTTTGCGGTAGAGCTGGACGAAGCGGTCGGTCTTGCCGCGGATCGCCGGGTCGAACACGTTCTTGGAATGGTCGTCGTCGGGATTGCGCAGCAGGTCGAGCGAGCCGACCAGCTTCAGCCCGTGCGCCTTGAAGTCGGCTGCCGCGAAGCTGTCCTCGATCCGGTGCAGCGCCTGCGTGTCGGCCTTGCCGCTGCCCGGTCGCGCCTCGTGGTCCACGATCAGCAGCACGCCGCCCGGCTTCAGGCCGGCCACGATCTGGTCGATGAACTGCCCGGCGTCGATCGCCGGCCAGCCTTCGTTCGGCTCGACCACGTACAGGTCGTGGTAGGACATCACGATCAGCGCACCATCCAGCGTGCCCTTGCCCAGGTTCATCGCCGACGGCGGTAAAACCTCGTAGCGCACGTTCGGCAGGCGGTTGCCGGCCAGGCGCGGTTCGCGGCCCTTCTTGGAGAATCCGTCGTAGGGCTGGTTGTTGATCAGCCGCACCGATCCGGACGGACCGACGATGTCGGCGATCAGTTCGCTGTAGTAGCCGCCGCCGCCGAAGATGTCGGCGATGGCATCGCCTTCCTTGAATCCCGCCAGCGTGAGCACTTCCTGCGGGTGGTCGCGCAGGTCGCGCTCGCGGTCGGTGTCGATGCGCTTGGGATCGGCGATCGCAGCGGCAACGCGCGATGCCACGGACTGCGCCGCCATCGCGGGTGCTGCCGAAGACGCGTCGGCCGACCCGGCCGGGCTGGCGGTCGTTCCGCGCGCGGGGCCACCCGTCGAGGAGCAAGCCGCCAGGCACAACAGGCCGGCGGACAACAGCGGAAACAGGATGCGCATGCGGTCTCTCCGGGGAATCGAGACGCACAGCATGCCACGCCCGGGTGCGTGCCGGAACTGGCCCCGGAAGTTGCAGGGCTGCGACGGGCAACCGGCAAGCCTTGGACGCCGGCGCCGCCCCGGCGTAGTCTGTGGCGGCCTTCTAGGGGGAGAGACGGCGATGGCAAACCTCATGCAACTCTGGCTGCCGATCCTGGTGGCCGCGATCGGCGTGTTCGTGGCGTCCAGCCTCGTGCACATGGTGTTCAAGTGGCACAACAGCGACTACCGCCCGCTGGCGAACGAGGACGAGGTCCGCGCCGCGATCCGCACCGGTTCGCCCGCGCCGGGCCAGTACGTGCTGCCGCACTGCAAGGACCATCGGGACGTCAAGGGCGAGGCCATGCAGGCCAAGTTCCGCGAGGGGCCGGTCGGGCACCTGACCATCGTGGGCAACGGCATGCCGTCGATGGGCGCGATGCTGGGCAAATGGTTCGTCTTCAACCTCGGGGTGGCCGCGATCGCCGCCTGCCTGGCGCTCCAGGTCCTGGGTCTGGCCGCCGACCGCCATGCCGCCGGGCATCTGGTGGGCATGGTGAGCTTCCTCACCTATTTCGGCGGCAGCGTGCAGAACGGCATCTGGATGGGCAAGCCCTGGAGCGCCGTCGCGAAGGACCTGCTCGACAGCCTGATCTACGGCACCGTCAGCGCCCTCACCTTCATGTTCCTCTGGCCCTGAGCAAACCGGGGCCAGAACCGGCCCCGATTTGCTGCCTAGAAACGGAGCGACAGGCAGGTCAGCGCGCCGTCCATCTTCTCGTACTCGCTCATGTCCAGTGCCAGCGGCGAATAGCCCAGCGCGCGCAGCTGTGCCTCGACGCGCGGGAATCCCGCGGCGACCAGCACGCGATCGTTGACGCGCACGGCGTTGGCGGCATACAGATCGTCGTCGTCCACGACGACGCGCTCGAAATCCGCGAATTCCGGATGTCCGGCAAGCGCCCCCATCACCAGCAGGCGACCGTCGCCCAGCCAGCTCAGCCCGCTCTTCAGGTGCAGGATCGTGTCGATGCCGTGGATGGACACCAGGCGCGGCTCGTAGCCCAGGCCACGCAGCCATTGCGCCAGCTGTGCCGCGCCCTCGGCATTGGTGCGCGGCGACAGGCCGATGAAGACCACCCGCCCCGCCTCGCAGATGTCGCCGCCATCCACGGTGCCAGGCTCGGTAATCCGCGCCAGCACGGGCCAGGCGTTGGCCAGCGACGCCCGGATCCCCTCGACCTCGCCCCGGCGACTGTCGGCGCCCGGCCGCGTCAGCATCGCGCCCTCCGGGAGCAGGACCGCCGTGTCCTCGACGAAGCAACTGTCCGGATAGGCGGGATCCGCAGGCAATGCGATCAGCGTGAGGCCACAGGATTGCAACGCGCGGCAATAGGCCGCGTGCTGTTCCAGCGCCAGCGGCAACGAGGGGACGCCCAGGTCCATCCGCGTCAACCCGTCGGCAAAGCTCGCCGGTGGCGGGCGCACGATCGCGCGGGTGAATTGCATGCTGGTCCCCTCGGACTGGACTCCCCGGCAGACGATAGCCGGTCCGGCGGCGGCGCGCACGACGTGATGGCGCGCGCCAGCAACGAGGGACTGGCCAAGATCGCCTTGGTCCAGCCCGGTGACTGAGCTGCCGCGACCGCGGTCAGGGCACCAGCAGGACCTTGCCCGCGGTGCCGCGTCCTTCCAGCAGGGCGTGGCCGCTGGCGCCGTCGCGCAGCGGGATGCGCGCGGCGATTTCCACCCGCAGCGCGCCCGCGCGGACCGCGGCGAACAACTGGTCGGCCCGCTGTTGCCGCTGGGCCGCGCTGTTGAGCACGTTCCACAGGTCGCCACCGGTCAGCGTGAGCGAGCGGTCCATCAGCAGGCGCGGGTCCACCGGCGACGGATCGCCGCCCGCCATGCCGTAGAACACCACCGTGCCGCCCGTGCGCGCGAGCGCCAGGCTGTCGGCCAGGGTCGCGCCGATCGAGTCGTACACAACGTCCACGCCCTCCGGCGCCAGCGCGCGGACCCGATCGACCCAACCGTCCCCCGTGGCCACCGCATGCGCGGCGCCGGCCGCAAGGGCCGCGGCGCGCTTGGACTCCGACGAGGCCAGCGCGATCACCTCCGCACCCGCGGCGCGCGCGAGTTGCACCAGCAGCAGGCCGACGCCGCCCGCGGCCGCATGCACCAGCAGGCGCTCGCCGGCCTGCACGCGGTGGCTGTCGGCGAGCAGGTACTGCGCGGTCAGCCCCTGCAGCAGCAAGGCCGCGGCCGTGTCGAAGTCGATGTCGCCAGGCAGTACGATCAGCTTGTCGAGCGGGACGGCGACCAGTTCCGCGTTCGCGTAGGGACTGTCGGCAAAGGCGACACGCTGCCCGACCGCCAGTCCGCGCGCCGCGTCGCCGGCGTGCAGCGCGACGATTTCGCCCGCCGCCTCGTAGCCCGCGATCCACGGCGGCGAACCCGCCAGGTGGTAACGGCCTTGGCGGCGATAGACGTCGGCGAAATTCAAGCCAACGCAGCGGGTACGGACCAACGCGGTCCCCGGCGCGTGGACGGGGTCTGGCAGGCGCGTCCACTCCAATACCTCCGGCCCACCGAACCGCGAGAACGTCAGCGCGTGCATGCCGTAGGACCCCGCTCCCTCACCACACCCGGCAAGGCTTGGCGCTGACCATCGGATCGCCGGCCTTGCAGGAGAACGCCTGCTGGAACTCCGGCATGTTCACCATGAGGCCGTTGACCCGGTACTGCCCCGGCGAATGCGGATCGGTCGTCGCATTGAGGCGCTTGTTCTCCGGACGCTCGTCCTCGCAGGCCCATTGCGCATAGCCGACGAAGAAGCGCTGTTCCGGCGTCAGGCCATCGGCGTCCTTCGCCGGTTTGCCCGCGAGCTCGGCCTTCCATGCCACCCAGGCCAGCATCAGGCCGCCCAGGTCGGCGATGTCCTCGCCCGCGGTGAGCTTGCTGTTGATCTTGATGTCGTCGATGACGGTGTACTGCGCGTACTGGTCGATCACGCACTGGGCGCGCTCGGTGAAGGCCTTGGCACTGCCGGGGGTCCACCAGTCCTTGAGGTTGCCGTGCGCGTCGAACTGCCGGCCTTCGTCGTCGAAGCCATGCGTCAGCTCGTGGCCGATGGTGCCGCCGGTATTGCCGTAGCCGGGAGCGGCGTCCATCTTCGGGTCGTACAGCGGCGGCTGCAGCACCCCGGCCGGGAAGTTGATGTCGTTGAACTGCGCATCGAAGTAGGCGTTGACCGTGGGCGGCGTCATGCCCCATTCACTGCGGTCCAGCGGCTTGCCGATCTTGGCGACCTGGCGGGCGCTTTCGAAGCGGCCGGCGCGGGCCACGTTGCCGGCGAAATCGCCGCGCTCGATGCGGATGCTCGAATAGTCGCGCCAGCGATCCGGGTAGCCGATCTTGTTGACGATCGCGTGCAGCTTCTCCAGCGCCCGGACCTTGGTCAGCGCATCCATCCAGTCCAGCGACTGGATGTCCTTCTCCATCGCATCCTCGATCTGGCGCGTCATGTGCAGAGTCTTCGCCTTGAGTTCGGGGCTGAAGGTGCGCGCCACGAACTCCTGGCCGAGTGCTTCGCCGAGCTGGTCGTCCACCAGGGCCACGCAGCGCTTCCAGCGCGGCTGCAGCGTGGGCACGCCGCGCAGGGTCTTGCTGTAGAAATCGAAGTTGGCGTCGACGAAGGCGCGGGTGAGATACGGCGCCTGCGCATGCGCCACGTGCCAGCGCAGGTAGGTGCGGACGTCGGCAAGCGGCGCCGTCGCCAGCTGGGCATCGAGCGCCTTGAAGAACAAGGGCTGGGCGACGTTGAACTTGTCGTAGCCGGCGATGCCGGTCGTGGCGAGGAAAGGCGTCCAGTCGAAGCGCGGCGTCAGCTTGGCGAGCCCTGCGCGATCGTAGGGATTGAACTGCTTGTGCGGGTCGCGGCGCTCGACCCGGGTGAAGGAATGCCGGGCCAGTTCGGTCTCCATCGCCAGCACGGTGGCGGCTTCCTTCGCGGCCACCGCGGGGGCATCGCCCAGCAGTTCGAACACCTGCTGCACGTGCGCTCGGTACTGCGTGCGCAGGGTCTGGGAGCGCGCATCGTCCTTGAGGTAATAGTCGCGGTCCGGCAAGCCCAGCCCGCCCGCGTCCAGCCCCGCGATCACCTGCGAGGAATCGGCGTAGTCCGGTTGCGAACCGAACCCGAAGAAGAAGCCGCGGGCGCCCAGGCCCTGCTGCAGCCGTGCCACCAGGGTCGGCAACTGCGCGCGCGACGTCAATGCCGCGACCTGGCCGAGCCAGGGTGCCAGCGGCTGGACGCCGGCGGCTTCCACCGCGCCCTCGTCCATGCAGGCGGCGAAGTAATCGCCGATCAGGGCCTGCGGCGCCGTGCGTGCGGGCGGCGCCTTGGCCAGGTCGGCAAGAATGCCCCACAAGTAGCGCTGGTTGTCCTGGCTCAACTTGCCGTACACGCTCCAGGACGCCTGGTCGGCCGGGATCGGATTGTTCTTGCGCCAGCCGCCGCAGGTGTACTGGTAGAAATCCTCGCAGGGCTTGGCGCTGCGATCCATGGCCGTCACGTCCAGGCCCGGGGTGTAGGGGAAGACGGTCAGCGGCGTATCCGCCGCCTGTTCGGGCGCCGGGGCCGGTGCTGAGACCGGGACTGCGGGCGCCGCGCCCGCCGGGGGCGCGGCAGAGGCGAGGACGAGCAGGATGGAACTGGCGACCTTGCGAAGAAGCATTGGGAAACACCTGGCGGAAAGACCCGATCTTACCCGTGCCGACCGCTGCCGCGCATCCTTCCAAATCAACCGCTTGAACCCAGTCCTGAATTCTTCCCCAGGTCGTGTCGATTACCGCCCTGCCCGTTCGTCGCCATCGACAGGACGGGGTGCACCCGGCCTGCGGTGCGGGCAAGCGGCTGTTTCCGCCGCGGCGCACCGCTCCTACAATCCACCCACGACACGAGGAGACGAACATGCGATTCATGGTGATGGTGAAGGCCACGGACGATTCCGAAGCGGGCGCGCTGCCCACTCAGCAACTGCTCACCGACATGGGCAAGTTCAACGAGGAACTGGTGAAGGCCGGCGTGATGCTCGCGGGCGAAGGGCTCAAGCCCAGCAGCCGCGGCGTGCGCGTGCATTTTTCCGGCAGCAGCCGCACCGTGGTGGACGGCCCCTTCAGCGAAACCAAGGAACTGGTCGCCGGTTTCTGGCTCTGGGAGTGCAAGGACCTGGACGAGTGCATCGCCTGGGTTCGGCGTTGCCCGAACCCGATGCTCGGGCCGTCGGACATCGAGATTCGCCCGGTGTTCGAGGCGGAGGATTTCGGCGAGGAATTCACCCCGGCCCTGCGCGAGCAGGAAGCGATGATCCGCGCCCGATCGGAAGGAAACCGCTGACATGCAGATCAATGCCTACCTGACCTTCGACGGCAACTGCCGCCAGGCCTTCGAGCAGTACGCACGCGTGCTGGGCGCGACCATCACGATGGTCTCGACCTTCGGTGAGTCGCCCGCGGCCGCGCATGTGCCGGCCGCGGCCCACGACCAGCTCATCCACGTGCGCATCGAGCGCGACGGCTGGGTGCTGATGGGCTCGGACAGCGGCGGCATGCCCTACCAGGGCATCCACGGCGTGTCGGTGTCGGTCAACGTGGACTCGGCCGATGAGGCCGAGCGCGTCTTCAATGGCCTGTCCGACGGCGGCAAGGTCACGATGGCGCTGGGCAAGACCTTCTGGGCGGAGCGCTTCGGCATGCTGGTGGACCGGTTCGGCGCAGCATGGATGGTCAATTTCGAAGGACAGGGCGCACAGGCTTGAGTGAGTCGCACCGCGCGGTCGAGGCGGTGTGGCGGATCGAGCGCGCGCGACTGATCGGCGGCTTGCTGCGCCAGGTCCACGACCTGGACCTGGCCGAGGAACTGGCGCAGGACGCGATGGTCGCCGCGCTCGAGCGTTGGCCCGAACTTGGCGTGCCCGACAATCCCGGCGCCTGGCTGATGACCACGGCCAGGCATCGCGCGATCGACCACCTGCGTCGCCGCGGGCGCTTCGACGCGGGCCAGGGCGAACTCGTGCACGCCGCGGAAGCGGCCCAAGGAGATGCCGCCGACGCCATCGACGCAGCGCTCGACGACGAGATCGGTGACGACCTGCTGCGCCTGGTCTTCATCGCCTGCCATCCGAGCCTGGCCGCGGAAGCGCGTGTCGCGCTGACGCTGCGCCTGCTCGGCGGCCTGTCCACCGACGAGATCGCGCGGGCCTTCCTCACCGCCGAGCCGACCATCGCGCAGCGGATCGTGCGCGCCAAGCGCCAACTGGCGGACGGGCGCATCGCCTTCGAGGCACCGCGGCGGCGGGAATTGCCGCAGCGCCTGGATGCGGTGCTGGTCGTGCTCTACCTGGTCTTCAACGAGGGCTATTCGGCTAGCGCCGGCGAGGACGTGCTGCGGCCGCAACTGTGCGAGCAGGCGATGCGGCTGGGTCGCATCCTGGTCGGCCTGCTGCCCGGCGAGCCGGAGGTGCAGGGCCTGCTCGCCTTGATGGAGTTGCAAGCCTCGCGCTTCCGCGCGCGGGTGGCGGCCGACGGCGCGCCGGTGCTGCTGCTGGACCAGGACCGCGCGCGCTGGGATCGCCTGCTGATCAGCCGTGGCCTGGCCGGACTGGCGCGTGCGCAGTCACTGGGCGGTAGCGCGGGCCCCTACACGCTGCAGGCGGCGATCGCCGCCTGCCATGCGCGCGCAAGCACGGCCGCGGCCACCGACTGGCGAGCGATCGTCGCGCTTTATTCCGCCCTCGCCGTCGTGGCGCCCTCGCCCATCGTCGCGTTGAACCGCGCCGTTGCCGTCGGCATGGCCGATGGGCCAGCCGTCGCGCTTGCCCTGGTCGACGCCTTGCGCGCCGAACCGGTGTTGCGCGGCTACCACTTGTTGCCGGCGGTGCGTGGCGACCTGCTGGCCAAGCTCGGGCGTCACCCGGAAGCGGCACAGGCCTTCCGCGACGCCGCCGCACTCGCCGGCAACGCGCGCGAACGCGATTTGTTGCTGCGCCGCGCCGACGGTCTGTAGGGTTTCAGAAGATCCGCGCCACGGCCTCGGCCAGGACCACGCCGATGCCCGCTGCCGCCAACACATCGCTGGGGTAATGCATGCCCAGCACGACCCGCGACGCGGCCACGCTCACCGCGAATGGCACCAGCAGCCATCCCAGCCACGGAAACCACAGGCAGGCGGAGAGCGCGAATCCGACCGCATGCAGGGTATGTCCCGATGGAAAACTGAATTCGTCCAGCGGCGCCACCCAGGCGCGGATGCGACCGTCCGCGGCGAACGGACGCGGCCGGCGCGCCCAACCCTTGAGTCGCCCGTAGAGCAGCGTCGCGATGCCGCCAACCAAGGCCATGTGCGCGGCGGCCAGCAGGCCGCGCGCACCACCCGACACCGCCAGCACGCCCATCAGCGCGTACCAGAACGCACCGTCGCCAAGTCTGCTGACGGCGCGGAAGTACCCGCGCACGATGCGATGCGCGCCGCATCGATTGGCGCGCAGGCACCAGGCTTCCTCGCGGGCGACCAGCCGGCCCGCCTGCCAGTTCACCTCGCGGCTCCGTGCGTGTTGCCAGTCGCTTTTTCGCTGCGCATGGCCAATCTCCGGGCGTGGTGATAGTCACCATGCTCGGCGATCGCTGTTGCACCCTCGCGTCACGCAAATGTCGATTGCATGAACGGCATGAACGGGGCCGGTTCTTTCACGTCGATGGACAAGGCGCCTCTAAGGGGCGGCGCGGACGGCTTCCAGTGCGGCGGCCAGCTCGGCATCGCGACCCGCGGCGATATCAGCCACGGTCACCGGCACCAGCACATCCGGCACGATGCCTGCATCCGGCTGAGGCGTGGTCGAGAATTGCCCCACCAGGGGCAGGTCCAGTTCGATGCCGGAATTGGGCAGGCGCAGGAAGTAGAAGGCACCACCATTGATTCCACGCAGGTTACCCCCGGTCGGCTGGCCGACGAGCAGGCCCAGCCGCGCTTGCCGGATGGCCCGCGCGAACTCGAACGTCGCCGAGCTGTTGCCGGCGCCCACCAGCACGGCAACCCCGCCGGCGAAGCGCGACAGCACGGGCGCGATCCGCTCGCCATCCGCGCGCTCGCCCTCGCTTTGCAGGCGATAGAAGCCGTCGCCAAGCGCGGTGGCGCTGGCGCCCCAATCGTCGAACGAACGGTCCCAGGTATCGAGGAAGGGCCGCAGGTCCGCGGGAATGCGCCGGTAACGAGTCTTGCGCAACACGCCAGGCAGCACGAGCGGTCGGTCCACCAGGTGTGCAAGGATGGCCTGGCCCACGTCCAGGCCGCCTTCGTTGCCGCGCAGGTCGATGACAAGCGCAGGCGCCGCGCGCAGGTCGGCGCGCGCGAACATCGCATCCAACCAGCCCTGCCAGTCGCTGGCATCGTCGTACAGGGCCCAGGTCGGCATCTGCAGCAGGGCCACGCCGCCGTCCACGAAGCTCAGCGTCCAGGGTGGCGCGGGCTTGGCGCCAGCGCTAGCCGCGGGCGACGCGGTTGATGCCGCGGGCGCGTCGCGCGAGGCCAGCCGTTGCGCCTGGGTCAGGGCCACCACCGTGATCGTGCGCGGCGCGCTGTCGCCCGGCGATTGCAGTCGCAGCTGCTGCCGGCTGCCGACCTGCGGGAACAGCAGCGGCAGGTAGACGTCGAAGGTCTCATAGCGGTCGAAGCCGCGCACTTCCAGGCTGGCGATGCGCTTGGCGTCGTTGCCGCCGTCGGCGCGGGCGATCGCCATCATCGCCGCGAGGATGCGTGGCGTCGGCACGCCGTCGATCGCCAGCACGCGCGTCCCCGGCACCAGCGTCGCATCGACGGACATGTTGCGCGTCACCACCATCGTCCCGTCCAGCCAGCGGAACTGGAACGGCACCCGCGTCGGCGATTCCAGCAGCGCCGCGGTCACGGTTTTGGACTGGTTGTAGAAGTTGGCGTAGGTATGGCCGCAGCGCACGGTCGCCGCGAAACGCGAGAACGCCAGGTAAGCCTCCGCCAGGGTGGCATCGTGGTCCAGCGCGCGGCGCAGCGTGGCGAAGTGCGCGTGCACCTGCGCAGGCGTGTTGTAGCGGTACAGGCCGGGGTGCAGTTGCAGGTAGGCGCGCTCGAGGATGTCGATGTCGCGCTGGAGGCCCGCGGCCGGCAGGCGCGTGGCGGCGGAGGACGCAGGTGTCGGGGCGACGGACGCTGGCGGCGTCAGCGTGGCAAGCGCGCATGTCGGAACCAAGGCCAGCGCGATCAGCAGGATGCGTGTCAGGCGCATGGCTCCAACCCTCCCCGGGGGAGGGTCCAGTGTCGCTAGGAGCTGTCGCTATTGTGTGAACATCCGGAACCGCACTACCAGGGCAAGGCGGAGCCGTTGGAATGCCAGAAGCTGCCGGTCTGGTCGAGGCCGAGCGTGTCGAGCCTGGCGACCAGGCGTTCCGCGGCTACCTCGGGGCGGATATCGCCGCTGCCGCCCACCATGTCCGTCGCCACATAGCCCGGATGCATCAGGTACACCGCGACGCCGCGCGGTTTCAGGTCTATCGCCAGCGACTTGCCGATCGCATTGACCGCCGCCTTCGACGCGCGGTAGCCGTAGAAGCCGCCGGAATCGTTGTCCGACACCGAGCCCATGCGGCTGGTCATGATCGCCAGCTTGGCCGGGTTGGCGAGATGGCCCAACAGGGACTGCGCCACGCGCAGCGGGCCCAGCGCATTGACCTCGAACTGCAGGCGCAGGCTGTCGAAGCCCGCGGCATCGATCGCGCCCAGCGATTCCCGCGCCAGGATGCCGGCATTGAGCCAAAGCACGTCGATGCGGGTCTCGCCCAGGCGCTGCGCCAGCGCGTCCAGCGCGCCTGCGTCGGTGACATCGACGCCCGACTCCACGCGCGCCCCGCTGTCGCCGAGATCGCGGCTGGAGTGCCGGCACACGCCGATTACCGCGTCGCCGCGCGCCAGGTAGTGTCGGGCGAGCGCCAGGCCGATGCCGCGGTTGGCGCCAGTGATCAGGATCGTTTGCATGTTGCCTCCAGGGAACGCAGGGACCGTCGCAGGACGGTCAGGGCGCCATCGTAGTCCCCGCCGCATGAACCGCGTGGCCGCGGGGAGCCGTTCCGCGTGCCCGCCTGCGCCTCTCAGTCGCTGTCATCGGCCTCGAAGAAGGACCAGCGGATTTCGGGGAAGGCGGCGCGCATGTCGGCCTCGATCGCGTTGACCTGCGCGACCAGGGCGCCGGCCGACTGCGCATCGTCCATGCGCGCCTGCACGGCGACCATCACGTCGGGTCCCATCTGCAGGGTGATGACGTTGAAGATCTCGAGGATTTCCGGACGTGCGTCGAGGAAGGCGCGGATCGCCTCGCGCCGCGCCGGCGCCACAGACTGCCCGATCAGCAGGGCCTTCACTTCCACCGCGACGAACACCGCCACCACGATCAGCAGCACGCCGATGCCCAGCGTGCCGACCGCATCCCAGGTGACGTTGCCCGTGGCCATGCTCATGGCCACCGCCGCCAATGCCAGCACCAGGCCGAGCAAGGCAGCCACCTGTTCGCCGAAGACAACGATCATCTCGGAGTTGCGGCTTTCGCGGAACCAGTGCCACAGCGATTCTCCCGGCGATTGCTCGGCGCGCACCTCGGCAAGGCAGGCGCGCAGGCTCCACCATTCCAGCGCGGCGCTGAATGCCAGCACGGCGATACCCAGCCAGGGCCGCGCCAGCGGCTCGGGATGCTGCAGCTTGTGGATGCCTTCGTACACCGAGTAGGTGCCACCGACCGAGAACAGCATCAGCGCCACCAGGAAGGACCAGAAATAAACTTCCTTCCCGTAGCCCAGCGGATAGTCGGGCGTCGGCGGTAATTTCGCCCGCTTCATGCCCAGCAGCAGCAGGCCCTGGTTGCCGCAGTCGGCCAGCGAGTGCACGGCCTCGGCCAGCATCGCGCCCGAGCGGGTGAGCATCGCCGCGATCGCCTTGACGATGAAGATGCCGATGTTGGCAGCGAGCGCGTAGAGGATCGCGCGGGTGGAGTTGCCGTGGCCTGACATGCCTGTCCCGTCCGGGTTTGCCGACATGGTAGCGCCGCGGGCGGAGGCGAGTCTCGCCAGGAGGCGCACGCGCGCCGCCGCGGTTCAGGCAGGCCGTGCCGCGCCAATGCGCGCAAAGCGCAGCACGCCGTCGGCAATCGGCGCGTCGCGCAACAGCCTGCGATCGTGGAACAGGTCGTGGCGCAAGCGCCAGGGATCGTGCCTGCCCTGTCGCGGCAGGCGATCGTGGGCGCGTGCGACGTAGCCCGATTGCAAGGGCATCAGACCGACGTCGCCGGTCGCCACACCCTCGGCCACGGGCACGCACCAGTCGTCACCGCTGCGGTCCATGTGCGCCAGGATCCGGCAGGCAAAGCCCACGCACAGCTCCGCCTTCAGCGTCCAGGACGCATTTGCGTAACCAAAGGCGGACACCAGGTTGGGCAGGCCGGAAAACATGCAGCCCTTGTAGCTGACCGTGTCGGCCAGCCGGACCGGCGCGCCGTCCACCCGCAGCGCCAGGCCCGGCATCAGTTCCATGTCCAGCCCCGTTGCGCTGACCACGATGTCGGCGGCCAGCTCGCGGCCGGAGTCCAGGCGCAGGCCATGGGGCGTGAAACCGGCGATGGTGTCGGTGACCACGCGTGCCTTGCCCTCGCGCAAGGCCGCGAAGAAGTCGCCGTCGGGAACCAGGCACAGCCGTTGCCGCCAGGGCGGATAGCGCGGCGTGAACGGCGCCATGTTGGCCCCGGCGCCCAGTTCTCGACGCGCGAGCAGGCGCAGGATCCAGCCGGTCGGCGACGGCAGCCAGGTCGCGGCGCGATAGAACAGCCAGTCGCGCAGGATGTATTTCCCGCGCAGCAGTCGTGCCAGCGTCGCCGCCGGAAGCACGCGGGACAAGGCGCGCGCCATCCAGTCCATCGCCGGCCGCGCCACGATCCAGCTCGGCGAGCGCTGCAGCATCGCCACGCTCGCGGCCTCGCGCGCCATCGCGGGCACCAGGGTGACGGCGGTGGCGCCGCTGCCGATCACCACCACGCGCCTGCCGCGCCAGTCGAGTTCGGGCGGCCAGTGTTGCGGGTGCACGATCGCGCCCTGGAAGGCATCCTCGCCGGGAAAGCGCGGGCGGTATCCGGCGTCGTAGCGAAAGTAGCCGGCGCACACCAGCAACAGCCGGCAGCGCAGGATGTGGATGGCGCCGCCCGCGCCAGTGGCGATGCGCGCCGTCCAGCGCGCGGTGCTGCTGTCCCAGTCGGCCGCCATCAGGCGCTGGCCGAAGCGGATGTGCCGGTCCAGGCCGTGCTCGCGCACCGTGTCCTGCAGGTAGTCGCGGATCGTCGCCGCGTCCACGATCGCCCGGACGCCGGTCCAGGGCCGGAACGAGTAGGCATAGCTGTACATGTCGGAATCGGAGCGGATGCCCGGGTAGCGGAACAGGTCCCAGGTCCCGCCGATCGCGTCGCGCGCTTCGATGATCTCGAAGCGCTTGCCGGGGCAGTCGCGTTGCAGCAGCGCGCCGGCGGCGATGCCGGACACCCCGGCACCGACCACCAGCACGTCCAGTTCTTCGTTCGCCCCCGGCATCGCGGCAGTCTATGCCAGCGTGAGCTTCCGCATGCGCAGCGCCAGCCCGCCACCGTTGACTAGGTAATACCCCACCATCGTTGCGGCGATGCCCAGGGTCAGCGGGCTCGCGTTCTGTCCCATCTGCGCTGCGCCGCCGGTGAACACGCCGCTGCCCATCCGCCATGCAAGCCGGGCAACGAGCAGCAGCGATAGCGCGCCGCCGATCCAGGGGTTGGGCGTGTAGTAGCGCTGGCCGTCGCTGAGTTCGACGTGCGTGTGGCGCAGGGCCAACAGGGCGAGCAAGCCACCGATCGCCAGGCCGGCGCCGACCGCGAGCGCGGCATTGGGCACGAACACCGCCGCCGACAGCAGTCCGAGCAGGGCCAGTCCGAGCAATCCGAGCCGAATGGAAACGCGCGTTGGCCGCCAGGGCTGGCGACCGAAACTGCCGCGGATGCGCCGGTAGTAAACCCAGCCAAACAGGCCGGAGAACAAAAGGGGCTGGATGCTGGCGGGCGCAAAGGCCATGGAATCGGATCCGGTCGGAAGGTCGCGGACGACTGTAGCGCCCCGCGCCAGCGTCCGCCGGTGCCGGATGTCACCTTTTCCCGTCGCCCGCCACCGGCCAGTTGCGCACGGCGGCCCAGGCCGGCTGCACCGACGGCGGCAGCTTGTCCATGTGCTTGAGGAAGGTGGCGATCGTCCAGATCTGCTGGTCGCTGAGCGTTCCGCGGAACGACGGCATGGCGGTCAGGCGGATGCCGTGCTGGATCTTCCAGAACGAGCGGCCTTCGGGATCGTCCTCGACCCCTTCGCTGGCGAATTGCGGGGGCTTTTGATAAAGACCGCGGGCGATGGGCGAGGCCGCCTCGTCACCCTTCGACGAGCCATGGCAGACCGCGCAGTTGGTGGCGAACAGGGCGATGCCGGCGCGCAGGTTCTCGTCGGTCGGGGCGACGGGATCGGGCATGGACGGTGCTTCGCGCGCCAAGGTCGCATCAAGCGACGTCGAGGCGGCCCAGGTCTCGAGCTTTCCCGGGACCGCGTCGGCATTGGCAGGCACGCGACCCGAACGGACCAGGACAAATGCGAGCAGGGCGCCCGCCGCCAGCGTCACCACGATTCCCAGCAGGAAGGATTTCATGTTTCGTCACCATTTGCCGGCGCCGAACGGCAGGGATTGCCGTTGGCGGAGGCCAACGATGCACCACGGCGGCTTAACGGTTCATGGCGAACCCCCCCTGACCGGCCAAAACATGGCGGGCCCGGCCCTGCGAAGGACCGGGCCCGCGGGTCACAGCCTCCGGCGGCCCTTGGGGTGCCGGAAAGCGGATTACGGCATCAGGACTTTGTCGACCACCTGGATCACGCCATTGCTCTGGTACACGTCGCCGATGGTCACATTGGCCATGCCGCCCTTGGCGTCGGTGACCATGTACTTCTTGCCCATGCGGCTGACCGTGAGCGACTCGCCCTGCACCGTCTTCAACTTGGTGCTGCCGTGGCCGGTCTTGATCAGCTTGTCCAGCGCCTTCGAATCCAGGCGGCCCGGCACCACGTGGTAGGTCAGGACGCTGGTGAGGGTGGACTTGTTCTCCGGCTTGAGCAGGGTGTCGACGGTTCCGGCGGGCAGCGCGGCGAAGGCGGCGTTGGTAGGCGCGAACACGGTGAACGGACCCGCGGACTTCAGCGTGTCCACCAGGCCGGCGGCCTTGACGGCGGCGACCAGGGTGGTGTGGTCCTTCGAGTTGACGGCGTTGTCGACGATGTCCTTGCTGCTGTACATGGCGGCGCCGCCGACCATCGGGTTGTGCATGGTCTTGGCATCGGCGCAGGCGCCGAAGGCCAGCGTGGTCGCAAGGACGGCGCTCAGGATGGTGGTCTTCATGGGAATGTCTCGTGGGTGCACTGCGTCGTTGCAGTGGGCGCATCCTGGACATGGGCCAGTGCAGGCCCCGTGAGTTTATGCCGGCGAATTCCTGGTCGCGTCAGCGGCCGTTGTGCATCGTGCAGCGCGCGTGCACGCGGGATGAGCGGCGCGTGAAACCTCCGCGTCGTTCAACGGGCAGTGGGCATTCCATGCACATTGCCCGGGCGGGTTAGCGCGCCTTAAGCCGCGCCGTCCATCATGGCGCTGCGACATTCCTGCCGCGCACGAGGACCACCAATGAAAAAGCTGCTCGCGATCACTTCCGTCCTGCTGCTCGCCGGCGGCATGGCGACCTCTGCCAGCGCGCAGTCGCGCGACTCCCAGGGATACCAGGGCTACCAGGCCTACCAGGGCTATTCCAACGGTGACGACCAGGGCGAGGATTCGCAGTCTGACGACAATGACGATTCCGACCGCAACGATGGCCAGTCCTATGACCAGTATGGCGACGGCCAGCGCCAGGTGCAGGTCGACCAGTACGGCAACGTGATCCGCCAGGCCCGGTACGACCAGTACGGCAATGCACAGCGCCAGGTGCAATACGACCGCGATGGCGAGCGGGCCGCTTACGGCGACGACCGCGACGACGGCCGTGACCAGCGCGACCACCGCGGCGCATACGGCAACGGGCACGACAGCCGCGATTTCGGCCACTCGCACAATGCTCGCCATCGCTACCAGGCCGGGCGTTACGCGGGCCCGCGCGGCTACCGGGGCAATCGCTGGAACGTGGGCACCCGCCTGCCGGTGGGCTACTACGGCTCCTCGTACTACCTCGAGCCGCGCAGCTATGGCCTGAGCTATCCGTCGCGTGGCTACCGCTGGGCCCGGGTCGGGAACGATGCCTACCTGGTGTCCACCAGCAACGGCCTGATCCGGGACGTCATCTACAGCCTGTTCCGCTGATCCCTGGCGGATTCACGCAGGAGGGCCGGCGATTCGCCGGCCCTCTTTGTCATGGCGCGGCCGCCCGGCTCACGCCGCGAACGACGCATCCTCCAACGGCGCGACGTCCCCGGCCGGCTGGTCGCCGAGGAAGCTCTTCCACATGCAGTAGCCGCTGGCGAACATCAGCGGATACATCACCAGCGTCAGGGGCAATTCGAGCAGCAGCACGCCAGTCATCAGTGCCTTGGGGCCCACCAGCGACAGCGCCGAGCCGAACACGGCCAGCAGCACGCCAAGCACGACCACGGCGATGACCAGGGCGACGAACAGGCAGACCCCGAACACCAGCAGCTTGTGCGCGTTGGCCAACAGTTCCAGGGCCGCGCGGCCCAGCGAGGCCCAGACACCGGTCGGGCGGAGCGCCACTTCGTTGAAGGCGATCATCAACGTCCACTGCCACAGCACGAGCACTCCGAACAGCAGGAAGTAGCCCAGCACCAGGGCGCCCAAGCCGCCCGGCAAAGTCGCCGGGGCGCCGAGTTGGCGCGCGGCGCTGGCCTGGATGAGCTGCATGATCGTTCCCCAGAAGGCCAGTCCGAACAGCGCGAACACGACCAGGAACACCAGCAGGCCAGCCAGCGCGAGCCCGATACCACGGAACCAGGTCGCGCTCTCACGGAACGGCGCGAAGATGTCCAGCGCCGATGCACCGGCCCCCGTATCCACGCGGCGGCAAAGGCGCGACCAGCCGAGCACGATCGGCGGGTACAGGACCAGGTAGAGCAGCAGCACCACGGCGTAGGCAATCCCCAGCCTGCCGAGCATCGTCCCGGGCTGCGCCGCGATCAATTGCGACATGTTCGGGTCCAGCGGATTGAGTCCGGCGATCAGCCACACCGGCAGCATCATCGCGAAGCCGATCAGCAGGGTCAGGACGCTGGCGCCCGCAAAGCCCGGCAGGGCGCGGCCAACCAGGCGGAAGGTGCCCGGGATCCAGCCAAACATGGCGGACAGGCTGACGCTGCGTGGAGACATGGTGGCACCTTTGTTGGTCGCGCCTCCCCGGCGCTGGAAAAGGCTAGCACGTGCCATTGGTCATGGGGCGTGCGGAGGACTTTCCCGGCTATGCTCGGCGGGCGCGGCCGCGCCGCGCGTCCCTCCTTATTGCGATCCGAGCCCATGGCCCTGCATCCCCGCTTCGGCGTCCCGCGTCTTGCCGCCCTCTCGCTCGCCCTTGTCGCCACGGCGGCTATGTCTGCAACGCCTGCGCCGGCCACGCCGCCCGCCTCGGGCGCTCGCGCGGCCAATGCCTACCTGTCGCGCGAGGATGCCGCCGCCCGCGCCGCGCGCCTGTCCAACCTCGCCTACACGCTCGACCTGCGGCTCAGCGGCGAGCCGACCTTTGCCGCCACGGCCCGCATCGCCTTTGACCTGGGCGACGCTTCCACGCCGCTGACCCTGGACCTCGACAAGGCGACGATCGCCACGCTGGTCGTGAACGGCCACGCATTGAAGCCCGACTACAACGACTGGTTCATCACCCTGCCGGCCGCCGTGCTCAGGAAGGGCCACAACCAGGTCGACGTCGCCTACACGCGCACGCACAGCACCAATGGCGAGGGCCTGCACCGCTACGTGGACAAGGCCGACGGCCGGGTCTACCTGTACACGCACTTCGAACCCGCCGCGGCGCACCAGATGTTCCCGTCCTTCGACCAGCCCGATCCGAAGGCGACCTACACGCTCACCGCGACGGCGCCCAGGGACTGGGTGGTGATCTCCTCCACGCGCGAAGCGAAGGTGCAGGACCAGGGTGCGCTGAAGAAGTGGACCTTCCCGACCACGCCGAAACTGAGCGCCTACAACTTCTCGATGCACGCCGGCCCGTACCGGATGTGGGAGGACGACAGCGGCAAGTACCCGATGCGCCTGTTCGCCCGCCAGTCGGTCGCCGCGCAGGTGGCGCCCGCGGACTGGTTCAAGTACACCAAGGCGGGCCTGGCCTATTACGACGATTACTTCGGCATCCCCTACCCGTTCAAGAAGTACGACCAGGTGCTGGTGCCGCAGTTCATCTACGGCGCGATGGAGAATGCCGCCGCGATCACCTTCACCGAGACGCGCTTCCTGTCCGAGAAGCCGATGACCGCGCAGCGGCGCCAGGGCCTGGCCTCGGTGATCCTGCACGAGATGGCGCACCAGTGGTTCGGCGACCTGGTGACCATGCGCTGGTGGAACGGCCTGTGGCTCAACGAGAGCTTCGCCTCCTACATGGCAACGCTCGCCAGCGCCAAGTCCGGCGAATTCCCCAATCCCTGGCTGGCGCAATACCGGTCCAAGCAGGGCGCCTATCGCCAGGACGAGAGCCTGACCACGCACCCGATCGAGGTACCGGTGCCGTCCACGCTCAATGCCTTCGACAACATCGACGCGATCACCTACAACAAGGGCGCCTCGACCCTGCACCAGTTGCGCATCCTGATCGGCGACGATGCCTTCCGCCGCGGCGTGCACGACTACCTGGTCGCGCACTCCTACGGCAATGCCACGCTGGACGATTTCATCGGCGCGCTGTCGAAGTCATCGGGCCGCGACCTCCGGCCCTGGGCCCGCGAGTGGCTGTACCAGCCGGGCGTGAATACGCTGGCCGCCGACTTCGCCTGCCGCGACGGCAAGATCAGCCGCTTCGCGCTGACCCAGGGCGCGGCCAACCCGGCCAACCCGACCCTGCGCTCGCAGCGGGTGCAGGTCGGCCTGTTCGCGATGGCGGACGGCAAGCTCGCGCTATCGCGCAAGCGGACCGTAGACTACAGCGGCGCCCGCACCGAGATCCCGCAACTGGTCGGTAGCGCCTGCCCCGAACTGGTGTATCCGAACTACGAGGACTGGGGCTTCGCCAAGGTCGTGCTCGATCCCGCGTCGTTCGCCACCGCGCACGCCCACCTGGCCCAGGCCGAGGATCCGCTGCTGCGCTCGATGCTGTGGCAGGGCATCAGCGATGGACTCGACGACCAGCGCATCAGCCTCGAGGATTATGTCGACGCGACCGTGGTCAACCTGCCAAAGGAAACCGACTACACCCTGCTGCGCCAGGCGCTCGCCAACCTTGCGACGGCGCGCGGCTACCTGCGCGTGTTCGGCGGCCCGGCGGCCGACCGGCTGACCCTGCGCATGGAGGACACGCTGTGGACCGGCGTGCTCGCGAGCCACGGCGACCGCGACCGGAGCCAGGCATGGCTGTCCTACTACGTCACGATCGCCGGCAGCCCGGCGGCGCTGGCGGAGCTGCGCGGCATCCTGGATGGCAGCGTGGACACGGGTGGCGCGGACGTCGACCAGGAAATGCGCTGGTCCATCCTCGAAGCACTCAATCGCAACAACGTGCCCGGCGCCGACGAACTGATCGCGAAGGAACTCGAGCGCGACGCCAGCGAAAGCGGCCAGCTGTCCGCACTGGGCGCGACGCTCGCCCGGCCGGATGCCGCGCGCAAGCAGGCCTGGCTGGCGAAGATCCAGTCGCTCGATGGCTCGGAACCATTCTCGCGCCTGCGCGTGGCCATGAACGGGCTGTACCCGGGCGGCCAGGAAGCACTCGACGAGGCGACGGCCGCCCAGCGACTCGACAGGCTGGCGGCCATCGACGCGAAGGCCGACCGGGTCTTCATGCGCGGCTATGCCGGCGCCATGATCCCGGCGACCTGCACCGCGGCCAGCGTGGCGCGCCTGCAGGCCGCCATCGACGCTGGCGCCGGCCTCAGCGCTGGCACCCGCCGCAGCCTGGTCGAGGCCCGGGAAGGCGATGCGCGTTGCGTCGCGATCCGCGCGGGCTGGGACAAGGAACAGGCCGCGCACTGATCGCCGGACAGGCCGGGTTCCGTGCCCGGCCGGTAAAGTGCAGCGATTGGCCCCACGTCACGGGGCCGGGACCGGTCACGGATGATCGTCGTGTGGTGCGCGCTTGAAGTCCTGCTGGTCCTTGCCGCGGTGCAATGCATGGCGCGGACACCGCTGCGCCTGGCCGCAACGGTCGCGCTGCTCATCGGCGCGATCGCGCTTCCCTTCTGGATGCCCGCCGCGGCGATCCCGCGCGCACTGGCCTCGGCGCTCAGCCTGCTGGCGCTGGTGAAGGTGCTGCGCGTTGGCGAGGATCCGGCGCGCTGGCCGCCGCGCCTGCGCACCTGGCACGCGCTGGCGCCGTTCGACGTGGACAAGGCCAGCGTCGTCGCGCCCGGGCTCGACCGGCGCCTGCTGGCCTGGACCCTGGGGCACGCGGCGCTCGCGGTGGGCGCGCTCGCCCTGCTGTTCGTGTTGCCTCGCGCCCTGCCGATCTGGATGCAGGCCTTGCGCCTGTTGCTGGGAGGCGCCGTCGTCTATGCCGGCATGGAAGCCATTGCCGGCGCCCTGCGCATCGGGCATCGGCTGGTCGGCATCGAGGTGCCGCCATTGCAGGATCGCCCGCTGCTGGCCCTGTCCATCCGCGAATTCTGGAACCGGCGCTGGAACCGGCCGGTCAGCGGCTGGCTCGACGCGTATGTGTTTGGCCCGATCGCCAAGCGCCGCGGCGCCACGGTCGGCCTGCTTGCAGCCTTCGTCGCCAGCGGGCTGCTGCATGCCTGGGTGTTCCTGGCCTCGGTCGGTTGGATCGCGGCGATTTCGGCGGCGCTGTTCTTCGTCTTCCAGGGCTTCTTCGTGCTGGTCGAGAGCTTCGTCGATATCCGCAAGGCCTCCGACGGCCTGCGCCGCATGTGGACGCTCGGCCTGCTCGCGCTGTCGTCGCCGCTGTTCGTGGATCCCGTCTTGCGGGTGATCGGCGTCTAGGCGCGGCTCAGATCGCCACGCGCATCCCCAGTTCCACCAGGCGGTCGCCCGGGATGCCGAAGAACTCCGTGGCCGGCGTGGCGTTGCGCGCCAGGAACAGGAACAGGGTATCGCGCCAGAGCGGCATGCCCTGGTCCTTGCGCGCCACCAGGGACTCGCGACTGGCGAAGAACGAGGTGCGCATCGGGTCCAGCGGCGGCCCGGGGATATCCCAGCGCGCCAGCGCGCGCGGCACGTCAGGGTCCTCCATGAAGCCGAAGCGCAGGGTCAGCCGGCAGAAGCCGTGGCCCAGGTCGGTGCACACGACCCGCTCCGACGTCTCGGCGCGCGGCACGCCCAGGGTCTCCACGCTCAGGATCACGTTGCGCTCGTGCAGAACGATGTTGTGCTTGAGGTTGTGCAAGAGCGCCGGTGGCAGGCGGTCGTTGGACGGCGTCATGAACACGGCGATACCCGGCACCCGGACCGGCGGCTCGGTCATGATGCTCTGCACGAAGTGCTCGATGCGCAGGCTGTCGCGATCCACCTGCTGCCGCACCAGGTCGCGGCCGCGGCGCCAGGTGCGCATGATGGTGAAGGCCAGCACGCCCAGCAGCAGCGGGAACCAGGCGCCCTCTGTGAACTTGACCAGGTTCGCGCTCAGGTAAGCCACGTCGATGGTCAGGAACAGCAGCGCCGCCGGCCAGAGCAGCAGCGGCCGCACCCGCCATTTCGACGCCGCCAGGATGATGGTCAGCACCGCGCTGATCAGCATGGTGCCGGTGACCGACACGCCGTAGGCGATGCCCAACGCGCTGGAGCTCCGGAAGCCGAGCACCGTGAGCATCACCGCCAGGAACAGCGCGCGGTTGATCCAAGGGATATAGACGTGGCTGATCTCGGCCGACGAGGTATGGATGATCCGCATGCGCGGCAGGTAGCCCAGCTGGATCGCCTGGCGCACCACGGAGAAAGTGCCGGAGATCAGGGCCTGGGAGGCGATCACAGTCGCCAGGGTCGCCAGGACCACCATCGGCGACTGCGCCCAGGCGGGCACCAGCAGGTAGAAGGGATTGCTGACCGACGTCGGGTTGTCCAGGATCAGCGCCCCCTGGCCGAAGTAGTTCAGCAGCAGGCAGGGCAGGACCATGCCCAGCCACGCAAAGCGGATGGCGCGCAGCCCGAAGTGGCCCATGTCGGCATACAGGGCTTCGCCACCGGTGATCGCCAGCACCACCGCGCCCAGCGCCAGCCAGGCGGTGACGCCGTGCACCACGAAGAAGCGCAAGGCCCAGGTGGGATCGAGCGCCAGCAGCACCGACGGGTTGCCCGCGATGCCCACCAGGCCACAGGCGCCGATCGCCAGGAACCACGCGACCGTGATCGGCCCGAACAGGCGACCCATGCCGGCCACGCCGCGGCGTTGCATGGAGAACAGCAGCACCAGCACCACCAGCGTCAGCGGCAGCACGTAGCGCGCCATCGACGGCGCCGCGACCTGCAGGCCCTCGATGGCCGACAGCACCGAGATGGCCGGGGTCAGCACGCCATCGCCGAAGAACAGCGCGGTACCGAACACGCCCAGGATGCCGACGCCATAGGCCAGCGGCGAGGCCAGGGGCAGGCTGCGCTGCACGACGGCGGTCAGGGCCAGGATGCCGCCTTCACCGCGGTTGTCCGCGCGCATGATGATCAGCACGTACTTCACCGTCACCACCAGCACCAGCGACCAGAACACCAGCGACAGCACGCCCAGCACATTGCCGCGATCGGGCGCCAGGTGGTAGGCCGGGCCAAAGGCCTGCTGCAGCGTGTACAGCGGGCTGGTGCCGATGTCGCCGAACACCACGCCCATGGCGCCGACCACCAGCGGAAGCATGCGGCGGGCACCTGCCGCGTGGCGGGCGCCCGCCTTGCTGTCGGCGCCGGCCGCGCTGTCGGCGGAGGGATTGGAAAAGGACGTGTCCATGCAGGATCCAACGGCGGCGACGGTGCCGCGATGGCGCGCAGTATTGGCTTTGCCGACCGGTCGCAGCGAAAAAACGCCAGGGAATTTACGCACTTGTTATGCCCGCGCGCCCGCCCGGCGCTGGCATTCGCGGGCCAATCATCCGACCATGCGCCATGCCCGACGACGACGCGCCCGCAAGCTCCGCACGCAGCATGCCCGTGCTGCGCGAACTCGCGTACGCCAGCCTGCTGGCTGCGCTTGCGGTACTGGCTGGCATGGGCCTGGAACGCGGCCTCGGTTTCCGCGACCAGTCCCTGCTCTTCCTTACTGCGGTGCTGTTCGCGGCGGTGCGGACCCGCCTGTCGGTGGCGGCCTATGCGGCGGTGTTGTGCTTCCTGGCCTACGATTTCTTTTTCTTCCACCCGCGCTACAGCCTGTACATCGCGGCGGGCCAGGGCGTGGCGACGGTGGCGATCTTCCTGCTCGCCGCCCTGGTCTGCGGCCGGCTTGCCAGCCGCCTGCACGAGCAGGTGTTGCTGCTCGGCGCAGCCAAGGCCCGCACCGAGGCGCTGCAGATGCTCGGCCAGCAGCTCACCGGGGCCGTGGACGAAGCGGACGTCGGGCGCGTCGCCACGGCCCGACTGAGCGCGGCGCTCGGTGGCGATGCCGCCTTCCTGCCCTACGACGAGGCCAGCCGGCGACTGGGTGCCGCGCAGACATTCCCCGGACGGATCGAGCTCGATCGGGTCACCCGCACGGCGGCGGAAGCCTGCCTGGACGACATCGCCGACATCGATGCCGGCCATGCGACCCGGCTGGACTTCGGCTGGTGGTGCTTTCCGCTCGCGGCCGGCGAGCGTGCGCTGGGCGCGGTGCTGTTCCGTTTCACCGATCCGCTGCCGACCATCCCGGCCGAGGTCGCCGGCTTGGCGCAGGCGATGGCCCGCGGCGTTGCCCAGGCCCTGGCGCGTATCCGCCTTGCCGGTGAACTGGAGGCGGCGCGGTTCGCCGCCGAAACCGAGCGGCTGCGCGCCGCGCTGCTGTCGTCGGTCTCGCACGACCTGCGCTCGCCCCTGTCCACCATCATCGGCAGCGCGGAGAGCCTGCGCCTGTACCAGGACCAGCTCTCGCGCGAAGACCGCGCCACCCTGGCCGGCGACATCCTTGGCGAAGGCCTGCGCCTGGACCGCTACATCCAGAACCTGCTCGACATGACGAGGCTGGAACACGGCGGGCTGGCGATCGAGCGCGAATGGGTCGGCCTGGACGAAGTATTCGGCATGGTCCTGCCGCGCCTGCGCCGGCAATTCCCGGACCTGCCGGTCACCCTGCAGCTGCCGTCCCCGCCGCCCCTGCTGCATGTGCAGCCGGCCCTGGTCGAGCAAGCCTTCTTCAACATCCTCGAGAATGGCGCCAGGTTTTCGCCGCCGGGCGCCGGCCTGGCCGTGGTTGCGTTGCGCGAAGGCGCGCGCTGGCGAATTGACGTGGCGGACCGCGGGCCGGGCATCGCCGAAGCGGAGCGGGCACAGGTTTTCGAGCGCTTCTACTCGGTCGAGCGCGGCGATCGACGCCCAGCCGGCACCGGCCTGGGCCTGACCATCTGCCAGGGCATCATCGCCGCACACGGCGGCAGCGTCGAAGCCCTGGCCGGCGAGGACGGCATCGGCACGCGCCTGCGCGTGTGGCTGCCCGCCGAGGAGCCACCCGCGGGACTGGCGCGCGAGGACGGCGAATGAGCCACCCCGAGGCCCCGCGGGTCCTGGTGATCGACGACGAGGCGCAGATCCGCCGCTTCCTCGCGATCAGCCTGCGCGCCCAGGGCTATCGCGTCGCCGAGGCGGCGAACGGCCGCGCCGGGCTCGATGCACTCGCCGCCACCGGCGCCGACCTGGTGGTCCTGGACCTGGGCCTGCCGGACATGGACGGGCGCGAGGTGCTGCGCGAACTGCGCGCGTTTTCCACCGTGCCGGTGCTGGTGTTGTCCGTGCGTTCGGCCGAGTCGGAAAAGGTCGCCCTGCTCGATGCCGGCGCGAATGACTACGTCGGCAAGCCGTTCGGGGTGCAGGAACTGTCGGCGCGGCTGCGCGCGCTTCTGCGCCAGCAGCCCGATCCCGGTGCGGCCGCCGCCTTCGATGACGGCCACCTGCGCGTGGATGTCGGCCGGCGGAACGCCTGGCTGGACGGCGAGCCGATCCCGCTCAGCCGCAAGGAATGGGCCCTGCTGGCAATGTTGTTGCGCCACGCCGGCCGAGTGCTGACCCAGCCGCAACTGCTGCGCGACCTCTGGGGGCCCACGCACGTGGATGACACGCACTACCTGCGCATCCTCGCGGCCAGGCTGCGCACCCGCCTGGGCGACGATGCTTCGTGCCCGCGCTACATCGCCACCGAGCCTGGCGTTGGCCTGCGCTTCATCGGCGTCGATGGCGGCGGGCCGGCGGACGCGTCCGTGGTCGCGTAACACCGTCCCGTGCCCGGATCGAACGACACCACGGGCCTTGCAACCTTTCCGCACCGCGGCGCATCCCAACCCGCATGACCCCTCTCGAGACCGGGCGGATGCGAAGCATGGCGCCGATGCGAGCCCCCACGCACTACCTGCGGGTGGACCTGGATGACGCGGCCGAGGCCGAATACTGGCTGGTCGTCTTCGACACCACCCGCGACCAGCTCGAGCGCGCGGTGGCGACCGTCGGCCGGGATGCGCAGGACGTGCGCTCGGCGCTGGTCGGGGCCTGCCTGCCGGCCAACTGACCCGCCCCGGCGGATTGCGGACCTGTCCGCAGTTTCGAAAACCATCTCGCGCCCGGCAACCGGGCGGGGTCGATTGCCTGCCAGCAGGCTGGATTCCCACCGTCGCTGGGACCAAAATGATGGCGCTGCGCCCGGACCCGCGGGCGTCAAGCGTCGCGATCGCTCCCCCGGCGTGCGGCAGGTAGCGCATGGCCCAACCCCGACGGTGAGCGAGATGGATCTCCAGCGCGTCTTCCAGCACCTGCGCGGCAAGTTCCTCGTCCTGCGTGCCGACGATGGCTTCACCATCGTGGCCGCCAGCGAGGAACTGCTGGGGGCATCGCACACCGATGCAGGCATCCTCGGCCGGCCGCTGTTCGAAGTCTTCCCGGACAATCCGCAGGACCCCGCGACCAGGGCCGCGGCGAGCCTGCGCGCCTCGCTGGCGCGGGTGATCGCCACCGGCCAGGCCGACACCATGGGCCTGCAGCGCTACGACGTGCTGCGCCCGGCGGCGCGCGGCGGCGGCTTCGAGGAGCGCTACTGGCTGCCGGTCAACTCGCCGGTGCTGGGCGAGGACGGCGCAGTCGAATACATCGTCCAGCAGGTCGACGAGCCCCGAGTGCGCAACCAGCGGGAGGCCGCCGCCGACCTGTCCAGCCTGGACGAACGCGAACGGCTGGTGTTCGAGTCGGAACGCCAGCGCCGGATGTACGAGACCACGCTCGACGCGACTCCGGACTTCTTCTACGTCTTCGACCTGGACCATCGCGCCATCTACGCCAACCAGGCATTGCGCACCGTCTGGGGCGTGGAGGACGTGCGTGGCAAGACCTGGATGGACCTGGGCTACGAGCAGTGGCACGCCGACATGCACGATGCCGAGATCGACCGGGTGATCGCCACCCGGGCACCGATCCGCAGCGAGATCCCGTTCACCGGCACCAATGGCACGCGGATGTACGACTACATCTTCGCGCCGGTGCTCGGGCCGGACGGCGACGTTGTCGCGATCGCCGGCGTCACCCGCGACATCACCGAACGCCAGGCGGTCGAACAGGCGGTGCGCGAGCAGGCCGTGAGCCTGTCGGAGGCCGACCGGGCCAAGGACGAATTCCTGGCGACCCTGGCCCATGAGTTGCGCAATCCACTGGCGCCGCTGCGCAATGCCCTCGAACTGCTGCGCCGCGGCGGCATGGATGCCAGCGAGTCGGCGCCCGTGCACGCGATGATGGAGCGCCAGGTGCACCACCTGGTGCGCCTGGTCGACGACCTGCTGGAGGTGTCGCGGATCAGCCGCGGCGCCTTCACCCTGCGCAAGGAGCGGATCGAGCTTGCCACCGTGGTGCGCAATGCCGTGGAGACCAGCGACCCGCTCATCCGCGGCGGCAACCACGCCCTCAGCGTGCAACTTCCGGCCGAGTCGCTCTGGCTGGAGGGCGACCCGGTGCGGCTGGCCCAGATCCTGGCCAACCTGCTCAGCAACGCCGCCAAGTACACGCCCGACAACGGACGGATCGCCGTGCACGTGCAGCGTCGCGACGGGCACGTCGCCATCAGCGTGCAGGACGACGGCGAAGGCATCGCGCCGGACCAGCTGCCGCGCATGTTCGAGATGTTCAGCCGCGGCGACCGCGACAGCGGCCGCAGCCAGGGCGGCCTCGGCATCGGGCTGGCGCTGGCGCGCCGGCTGGCGGAAATGCACCAGGGCACGCTGGAGGCGCGCAGCGACGGCATCGGCCGGGGCAGCGAGTTCACCGTGCGCCTGCCGCTTGCCGACGCGGTCGTCGCCGCCAGTGGAAAGACCGCCGCGGCCAGCGTGGATTCCGCGGCGCTGGCGCGCACCCGCGTGCTGGTCGTGGACGACAACCACGACGCCGGAGACAGCCTGGCGATGGTGCTGGACCTGCTCGGCGCCGAGGTCCGCGTGGTCCGCGATGGCGCATCGGCGGTCGCCGCCTTCGACGCCTGGCGGCCGACCGTGGTGTTGCTCGACATCGGCATGCCCGGCATGAACGGCTACGAGGTCGCGCGCACCATCCGTGCACGCTTCCCCGACGCACGGTCGTCACTGGTGGCGCTCACCGGCTGGGGCCAGGACGAAGATCGCCGGCGCGCGCGCGATGCCGGCTTCGACCACCACCTGGTCAAGCCGGCGGAGCTGGAAACCCTGCAGAAACTGCTCGCGACCTTGGAAGCAGAGCGCGCCTAGCCGGGTCCTTTCGCCAGGCGGTAGAGCGTGACTGCGGCGCGCATCGCCTGCGAATCCAGGGTCGCCAGGTCCGCCTTTTCCTCGACGGTGTGGTTGCCCGGGCCCTTGAGGCCCAGTCCATCCAGCGCCATGTCCACCCGGCCCGCGACGAAACTGATGTCGGCGGCGCCGGCGCGGCGCGGATCGAGCGCGGCGACCGGGCCGAAACCGAGGTCGCGACTGGCGCCGTCATAGACCGCCAGCAGCCGGGCATTGCCTGGCGTCGGCGCCATCGGCGGGTAGCCGTCGTCGAACACCAGGGTCGCGTCGGTGCGGGCGAGGTGCCGCGACACCACGTCCTGCATCGCCTTGCGCGCCATCGCCAGTTGCTCCGGCGAGATCGCGCGCAGGTCGCCGTCCACGCGCAGCGACTGCGCCACCACGTTGGACTTGCCGAAGGCCGTGCCGCGCGAATTGTCGTGGTCCAGCGCGACGTCGGTGCCACCCACGATCACGCCGGGATTGAAGGTCAGCATCGGCTCGGCCGACAGCGCCTGGCGAAAGCCATCCAGGATGCGTGCCGCCTCGAACACGGCGCCGTAGCCCACCTCGGGCTGGAAGACCTGCGAGGAATGCGCGGACGTGCCGGTGACCTCGAGCCGCCAGCCGCTGGCGCCGCGGCGCGAGGTCGCCGCTTCGCGCGGGTCACCGCTGGCGTTCTCGAAGCCCATCGCGATGTCGGCCCAGTCACCGGCGGCCAGCAGGTCGGCATTGGCGAGCGCGACCGGTTCGCCGCGGTCCTCCTCGTCGCCGGCCAGGAAGACGCGCACCTGCATCCGGTCCAGTTGGCCGCTGGCGCGCAGCGCGCGCAGCACGGTCAGCATGATCACGTCGCCGCCCTTCATGTCGGTGCTGCCCGGCCCGCGGCCGGCCTCGGGACCGTCGAGCTGCATGACCTGGAAGGGACTGTCCGCGGCAAATACCGTGTCCATGTGCCCGATCAGGAGGACTTTTGGTCCCTTGCTGCCGAAGCTGGCGACGAAATGCCCGGCGCGGTTGAACGGCGCGCCGTCGACCCAGCGAGTCTTGAAGCCCAGCGCCTTGAACTCGCGGTCGAAGATCGCGCCGACCCGCTTCACGCCGGCGAAATTCATCGTGCCGCTGTTGATGTCCACTGTTTCCTTGAGCAGGCTTCGCGCCCGGTCATGGTCGGCCTTGATGCTGGCGACGAGGCGCGCCTCGACGGGATCGAGGGTCGACGCAGGGGCCGCGAGGGTCACAGGCGATGTCGGCGCGGCGCCGAAGGCGACCGCCGAGACGCCCAGCAGGACGAGGGCGGCCAAGCCGCGGAGTTGGGGTCGATGCATGGGTCGTCGTTGCGGCTGGGGCGGGACCGGAAGCGTAGCACCCGCGCCGGCCAGCACTGGCGAGCGAGCCCGAGCCGGCTATAGTGGCGGCTCACGCTCTGTCGGGGAATGCGTCATGCGCCAATCCAGGCTGTCGCTCGCCGTGCTGCTCGGCGCCTTCTCGCTCACCGCCACCGCCGGCCAGCTGCACGGCATCGATCCCGGCGACATCAACGGCAAGGGCGATGCCTGCACCGATTTCTTCGACTACGCCAACGGCGCCTGGCGCGCGAAGAACACGATTCCGGACTACATGGACCGCTGGAGCCGCCGCTGGCAATCAGGTGAGGTCAACAAGGAACACGTGCGCGACATCCTGACCGGCGTGTCGGCGCGCAGCGACTGGCCCGCGGGCAGCGCGCAGCAGCTGTCGGGCGATTTCTACGCGGGTTGCATGGACGAGGCGAAGGTGGATGCGCTCGGCCTGAAGCCCGTGCAGCCGCTGTTCGACGAGATCGCCGCGATCAAGTCGAAGGCGACGCTGGACGCCAGCATCCGGCACCTGGGTGCGATCGGCATCGGCGCGCCGTTCGCCCTGTATTCCAACCAGGACCTGCACGACCCGGCCAATGTCATCGCACAGCTTGATGCCGGCCGGCTCGGCTTGCCCGACCGCGACTACTACCTCAAGCCCGATGCCCGTTTCGTCGAGGCGCGCGCGAAGTACCTGGCCCACGTCGCGAAGATGCTCGAACTGTCCGGCGAGTCCGCGACGGCAGCCGGCGCCGATGCGAAAACCGTGATGGCCTTCGAGACCCGCCTCGCCGCGGCCACGCTGGACAATGTCGCGTCCCGCGATCCCGCCAACTCCGACCACAAGATGACGTTCGCGCAGTTGCAGGCCCTTGCCCCGGCCTACGACTGGGGCGCGCACTTCGACGCCGCGCACCTGCCGCGGATCGCTCTGAACGTGGCACAGCCGGCCTACCTGACCCAATTCAACAAGGAACTGGCGTCAACCCCGCTGGCGCAATGGCGCACCTGGTTGCACTGGACCGTGCTCAACAACGAGGCCGACCTGCTCTCCACGCCGCTGGTCATGCAGAACTTTGCCTTCTATGGCACCTACCTGAGCGGTGCGGCCCAAATCAAGCCGCGCGCAATCCGCTGCGCGCAGATGACCGACGCCGACCTCGGCGACGCCCTGGGCCACGCCTACGTCGAGAAATACTTTCCGCCCGAAGCCAAGGCGCGCATGCAGGACATGGTGAAGAACATCCTGCTGGCCATGCACGACACCATCCAGGGCCTGGACTGGATGACGCCGCAGACCAAGACCCGCGCGCTCGAGAAACTGGCCGGCTTCAACGCCAAGCTGGGCTACCCCGACACCTGGAAGAGCTACCACGGCGTCACCGTCAAGCGAGCTGACTTCTTCGGCGCCTCGACCTCCGCCGCGCGCTGGAACGTGGCCGACGACCTGTCCCAGGTCGGCAAGTCGGTGGACCGCACGCGCTGGGGCATGACGCCGCCGACATCGAACGCCTATTACAGTGCCTCGCTCAACGAGATCGTGTTCCCGGCCGGCATCCTGCAGCCGCCAGCCTTCGACGTGAACGCCACCGACGCCGTCAACTATGGCGGCATCGGCGTGGTGATCGGGCACGAGATCAGCCACGGCTTCGACGACCAGGGCGCCAAGTTCGACGCCAAGGGCCGGCTCGAGAACTGGTGGACGCCCGAGGACCACGCCAAGTTCGAGGCGCGCGGCGCCTGCGTCGTGAAGCAGTTCGACGGCTACTTCATCGAGCCGGGCATCCACCACAACGGCAAGCTGGTGCTGGGCGAGTCGATCGGCGACCTGGGCGGCGCCAAGCTGGCGTACCGCGCCTACCAGAAGTCGCGCGAGGGCAAGGGCCCGGAGCCGACCATCGACGGCTTCACGCCGGAGCAGCAGTTCTTCCTGGCCTGGGGCCAATGGCGCGGCGATGAAACGCGGCCGGCCACGCAGCGCACGATGGTGCAGACCGATCCGCATCCGGTTGCCAAGTTCCGCGTCAACGGGCCGCTGTCGAACCTGCCCGAGTTCCAGGCCGCCTTCCACTGCAAGCCCGACGCCCCGATGGTGCGCCCGGCCGCCGACCGCTGCGAGGTGTGGTGATGCGCGCCCTGCACCCGGCGTGGCTGCTGGTTCCGCTCGCGATCACGGCGGCGACGGCACAGGCAAGCAACCCGTTGGCTGCCCAGTCCCTGCGACCCGTCGCGCCCGCCGCAACCGTGCTGCAGCGTCCGATGCTTCGCCTGGCGCAACCCGTCGGCAGCCCTGCGTCCGACTTGCAGGGTCAGAACGCGGTCATCGACGGGGCGCTGGCGCATTTCGCCGCCGCCAACGCAGGCAATCCCGGCGTCGCCGCCGCGCTGGAGGCCGCCGCCGCCGACCTGTTGCGCAATCCCGGCGCCTACCTCAACGGCGACGGATCGGTGAACAAGAATGCGATGCAGGGCCTGGTCGGCAAGCAGTTCCAGGACGCGGGTCCGGTGTCGTTGCCGTCGGCCGGTGGTGGCGAGGCCGGCTTTCCCAACCTCGGCGCCGCGGGCGATGACGACATCGCCGCGCTGGCGACGATCGTGATGATGGAGGCTGCCAAGTCCTCGCGCGATGACCTGAAGGCCGTCATGGACGCAGTGAAAGCGACCAACGACAAGAAGGCCGCCCAGCGCGACGCGATGCGCGCCAGGACGCAGGCCATGCAGGACGTGAAGGACGCAAAGGGCGCGGAGGATGCGAAGAAGAATGCGCAGGCCGGCGCGCAGGTCGACAAGGACTCCCTGTCGGACATGGGCGAGCAGGACCAGCTCCGCCTGCAGATGGCGATGGACCGGTATTCGAAAGCCATGGCGACCCTGTCCAATCTCATGCAGAAAAACAGCGACACCTCCAGCGCGATCATCGGCAACATGAAGTAGGTTTCCAGCGCCCTCGTCCATTGCACTCGCTCTGTCCCTGGTCGCGGCGACGCCCGCCCTCGCCGGCAATGGCACGCCCGCCAACATAGCCTCGGCCAATGTCCTGACCCTCGCCGTTTACGAGCGACGCACCCTACGGCACGACACCGGCCGACACTTCGGAGCTCGAGGCCACGCCCGCCTTCATCGCCTTGGTGAATGCCGATCCGGCGGTGGACCTGGTCGTGCACGTCGGCGATATCCATCCGGCAAGCAGTACTGTACCGAGGCCTACAGCCGCGTCGGCGAGGCGCTGACGATCCGAACACTTCGGCCCACGCCCACATCATCCTCACGCGTTTCATGCCGGAAGTGCGCAGCTGCCACGACCTGATGCGCGCGCACAAGCTGGGGTTCAAGGCCGCTGCCTGATCCAACCGCGGAAACCAGCGCCCGTCCGGTTAGCGGGGCGGGCGTTTGCGCGCCATCGGCATGGCTCAACGCCGCGTCTGCTGCCAGCAGCTGTCGACTGCCTGAACGCGTTTCGGCAAGCGGGCCTGGTTAAGGATTCGTAGGAGATCGCGCTCGTACTGTTGGCCTGCGCCCAATCACGGACGACAGGAGCGACCCTCATGACCTACGCCAGCACCAGTGTTGACCGCCGGGCCGAGTACTACGCCCGCTCCGCCGCCGTGATCGCGGCCGATCCGCTCGACTTCTACACCCGCGCCGAGCGCGGCCGTCGCTTCCAGGCCAGCAGGCAGTGGATGGGCGTGCGTCCGCCGCAGTCCAACTCGGTCGTGCACTACCTGAGCGATGCGCGCCGCGACGCCTTTGCCCCACTTCCCAGCGACGCGGTTGCGCTGCTGCCGTTCCGGCGTAGCGCCGCCGCGCAGTAACCCGCGTGCGACGCCGGGGCCGCGCCGTTGCGCGCCAGGCCCCGGATCAGTGTCCCCGGCTATACAGATCGATGATGTCGCTGATCGCGTCGCGGCAGACCTGGCAGAAGCTGTCGGCGCGGCTGAACATGATGCATTGCATCTGCGGCCGGTAATACCCGGTCGCCTCGTAATTCGCGCCCTCGAAGGCGCCCACCGCGCGCCGGTAGGGGCTGCGGTCGAACAACTCCCCTTCATGCGCCTGCTCGGTGCGGAACAGCGTGGTCATTTCCGATTCCGGCCGGCGATCCTTGCGCAACTGCTGGCGCGTGGCCTGCACCGTGCGTTCATAGGCCTCGAACTCGGCCTTCGACCAGGGGGTGGGGATCGGCGTCCCCCCGGTCACGCGCTTGCTCCACTTCACCGCGGCGGGATCGTGCAAGGCCGTCACGTTGGGCTCCCACGGCTCCACGCGCACGGCGCCGGCAGGCGCATAGGCGACCTCCGAGGTGTAGTACTCGTCCGCCAGGCCGGCGAAGTGGTGGCCGAACTCGTGCACGAACAGGTAGTTGGCCCAGTCGCTGTCGGCCGCCGCGGTGCTGAATTCGCCGAAGATCCCGCCGCCGCCATAGGTTTGGCCATTGAACAGGATCTCGACGAACTCGTAGGGTGCGTACTGGGCCAGGTCGCGGAAGGCGCGATTGTCCAGGGTCAGGGCATAGCGCTCGCTGCCGAAGATGTCGTAGCGCAGGCCAACGGCGCTGGCACGATGGATGCCGGTCGAGGGCCGGCTGACTCCCGACACCGGCACCGGCACGGTCAGGGCCCAGACGTTGAAATCGCCGGCCCGCTCCTTGAACGGTGACACCGTGAACAGGTGCGCGCTGAGCGCCCTGGCCTGGCGCTCGAACTTGTCCAGTTCGTTCGCCGCATAGCCGTCGCCCAGGATCAGCAAGTCCACCTTGGTCGCGGAGTCCCCGCTGTGGTGGATCGGAATCAATTTCCCGCGTGCGGGCCAGGCGACGCGCTCGACCGCCATGTCGCCGGGATCGATGCGCACGGTCCACAGCGGCGCGAAGGCATTGTTGGCATCGCGGCCGAGCACGCGCACGTCCACCGGCCTCGCAGGCATCGGGAAGCGCAGCGATTCCTGGAAGCTGCGGCGCATGCCCTTGGCCTCGTCGGTGCTGCGCCATTCGCCGAAGATCGTGCTGTAGCCACGCGAATACAGGACGTTGCCGCTGGCCGGATCCACGACCTCGAACTTGTTGTTGCCGCGGTTGGTGTCGTCGATCGGACGCTCGGGGTTTCCCGGCCATGGCAGCGGTTCGACCACCACGCGGTCCAGCGCGAACGTCTCCGTACTGGCGTCGCCCGCGTGCTGGATGTCCACCCTCAGAGTGGCGGGCGCGGCGGCCGGCTTCAGCGAGGCTGATGCCGGCGAGGTGGTTGGCGACGATGCCGAGGCGATGGCCAGCAGGGCGGTGAGGACGAAGGACATGCGCAGCACTCCAGTCGGGGGCGTCGACCCGGGGCGGGCCCTTGCCCGCCGGGGTCGTACGACGCAGGAAAGCACTCCTGAGCGCAAAAGCCAAGCCCTGCCGGACCGGTACCGCGCCCGGATCAGAACTTCGCCGGGAACTGCTTGGCCAGGGCCCCGGTGAGCGCATCGGCGATGGTGAACATGTGCACGCGCATCGCCGCCCAGGTCTTCGCCTCGGCCGCATCGTCGCCGCGCGCCAATTGCTGGATCTGCGCGATGTGGTGCGCGCCGTGCGCCGACAGCAGCCCGACCAGGGTCGCCTCCGGCAGGTTGGGGTTGGCCTTGGCCAGGAAAGCCGCGATGTCCCTTGCGTTGGCGAGCAGCGTCGTCGTCGCCGCGGCCTGGCCCTTCGCGTCATTGGCGAACGTGGCGTCGGAATACGCCTTCACCGCGCCCCAGTGCCCTCCCAGCAGGCTGAGCATGCGGTCGCCTGCGGGCTTGCCGTAGAAGCTTCCCACCGCGCCGGCGATCGAAGTTGCGTTGGCGATGACTTGGGCGGTCGCAACCTTCTGCGCGTTCGCATCGTGCGCGTGGCTGGCGACGACATAGTTGCGGATCCAGAACACGTGCTCGACCCACAGGTCGCGCATCGCGGCCTGGGTCGCGGCCTGCTTGGGCGAGACCGCTGCCGCCGCGGTGGCCGCTGGAGCCGTGGCGTCATGGCCTTCGTGTGCGAAGGCGGCGGGAGTGGCCGATAGCGCGGCCAGCAGCGCCAATGCGGGGGATGGGAATTTCATGGACTCTCTCCGAAGGATGCGTCGCCGCGGTCGCGGCGCGTGGAGGGGACCATAGCGATCGCAACATGGCGACGGAATCCACCCATGTGCAAAGGCCCTGCGGCGCCTGCGCTGCTCAGGACTTGCGGACGCGGAACCGGCATACGTGGTCGCCGCGCAACATGCACGCCACCTGCTGCACGTTCTCGCCGCTCACCGCCTCGAGGAAGGCCAGGTCGAACTTGCACACCTGCGGGTTCTGCCGGGCCAGCGCGTGGAAAACGCAGTTGAACGCCTCGACCTGCCACTCGCCGCCATTGCGCGCCGGCACCGCCTCGTAGCCGAGCGCATCGAGCCGCTCCGCCAGGGCGCGCGACATGCCCTCCTCGCCCGGCGCGGGCGCCAGCGGCGCCTGCGAGGCGGCGACACTGCGGCCCAGGTCTTCCAGCATGCCCCCGACCGCCGCCTCGCCAAGCCGCGCACCCACCGAGGACAGCAAAGCGCCGGCAATGGCGTCGTAATTACGCGGGAACAATTCGCGCCCGATGGCCGTGATCGCATAGCGCGACTGCGGCCGCCCGCCCGTGGCGATCGACTCGACGCGCTCGACATATCGTTGCGCGGTCAGCGCCGTCAGGTGCTGGCGCACCGCGTTGTGCGTCACCTTGAGCCGCAGGCAGAGGTCCTCGACGGTGCAACCGGGCTGCGACATCAGCAGTTGCCGCAGCAGTCGCTGCTGGGTGCCACCAAGGCTGAGCAAGCCATGCGCCATGGTCCGAACCTCGTCGCGGCTGGGGGACGCTACCCTGGCCCCGAACGCAGGGTAAGGCAAGGCCCGCATGTGCAAAGTCGCACCAGGCCGTGGACCCTCGCGGCTGGAGGGCGTGCCTGGTGTCCGAAACCGACCTCCCGCTGAACGGGTTCCGCGCTGGCTTGCTGGCAGCTGTCTCGGCCCGTGCAAACGGCAGCAAACGTGACCGCGTCCATATTGCGATTTGCCCGGCAGGTCGCATGATTGCCTCGTGCCAATGGTGGCGCGGAAAGAGAGAACCCATGAACAAGACCCTTGCAGTGACTGCGGCCCTGGTGCTTGCCGGCGCGTCCAGCGTTGCCAGCGCCCAGTACTACGGTGGTGGCTACGCCGGTAGCGGTTACTTCGGCGGCAACACCAGCAGCCGTTACGACGATCGCTACGACAACCGCTATGCCTACGACAATTGCAGTGGCCGCTCGGGATACCGCGACGATTCGGGGACGAAGGTCGCGGGCGCCCTGATCGGCGCAGCGCTCGGCAGCCAGTTCGGCAACAACCGCAATGCCCGGGCAGGTGGCGCCGTCGCCGGCGCGGCCATTGGCTATGCCATTGCCGACAGCGCGAACAACGGGCACTGCGACAGCCGCTATCGCCGCAGCAGCCGCTACGACCATCGCTATGACAACCGCTACGGCTACGCCTACAACGGCGGCTACGATAGCGCGTATGGCAATGACGGTTACTACGACGACTACGACGGCGCGTACAACAGCGCCTACGGCAGCGGCTACGACAACAGCGGTTACTACAGCGGCTACAACAGCGCCTATGGCGGCGGTTACAACGGTTACAACGGCTACAACGGCTACAGCAATGGCGGGATCACGGTCACCATCGGCAGTGGCAGCCGCGGCTACGGAGGCTACGGCGGCCGTTTCTACGGCTACGACCGCTACGGCCGGCCGATCTACCGCTAAGCTTTGCTCCACTTGTACGGAAGGGCTCTTCGGGGCCCTTTTTTTTTACCCGGCATGCTGTCGTACCATGGCGCGACTCCCGGGGGGCAGGATGGACTTCGAGCGCGCTGGGCCGCACCCGGCAGGGGATGGCTGAGGCATGTCTGCCCCGCCGCCGGACGCCACCTCCCGGCCATGGGCGGCCTGTGCGAAGACCTTGCGGCCTGGCGCAGAATCGGCGCGGACAACGATACTTTGATCGCCAGCAACATCAGCACGGCTTTCGTGCGGCAGGACGTTGCGCTCCTGGCCAAAATGCTTTCGGAACTGCCCGCGCACGCACGCCTACCCGCGCCATGCGAGGCCGCTCTGGGGCCGACGACCGATCGGGAGCTCAACGCCTGTCCTGCGATGCGCCAAGAATTCAGGTATTCCCTGGCAGCGTTCGACGGCCCCCGGCTTCCTGGTGAAACCACGCTCCGCGAACGAATTGTCTTGCGTACCGTGGACCGCCGGCAGTTGATCGCCCGAAGTGCCTTGCAGTCGGCGGTGTTCTGCACTCCACGCGCACTCAGCCAGGCGCGCGCCGACCACTCCTTGCATGCGATGGCCGTGGCCGAGCCCGCGACGTGCTCCGCGTTCCGCGTCGCGATCGATCCGTTCGGTTGCCTGCTTGTGGAGATCCGAGGCGAGGATCCGTTGTCCCGCTACGTGGATCGTCGCATCGACCAGGCTGCCGCCTTGTCGCTGTTGCGAACCGTCATCTGGCTGCGCCGCCAGCCCGGTGGGCCCGACGCCTGGCCCCTTGCGTTGGAGAGACGGCCGGGGTCGCTCGGCCTGAGGCGCGCGCCGCGACTGTCGCCGGACGGCAAGCTTGTTTCAATTTCCTTGCTGTACGCGGGCAAGGGCGAGCGGCTGGCGTTGCCGATCGGTCCGCCCGGGGCTGACTGAGCCACTGCGTGCGGGCCGCGCTGCGGCGGTTCGCGTGCTAGTCGATCGGCCAGGGCATCTCGGCAGGCAGGATCTCCGGCGCCGGCGGCGCGCGTGCCGGCTCTCACTTCTTCTTCATCGCCTGCACGGCGGCGAGCGTCTCTTCCACATGGCCGTGGGGATCGAGGTTGGAGTGCACGTGCACGATCGTGCCGTCCCGGGCGATCACGTACGACGTGCGATCGGACCACTCCGGCTTCTGCGCGAGGATGGCGTCGTACTGTTTGGCGATCTTCGCCCCCGGATCGGCCGCCACGGCAAACTTGCCGCTGCAGTGCTCGGTCTCGCTCGAGAACGCAGCCAGCTGGTCGATGTTGCCCGCGGTGACGCCGATCACCGTCGCCTTCGCGGCCTTGAACTTCGGAATCGCCTGCGAGAACAGGTGCGCTTCGACGTTGCAGCCCGAGGTGTGCGCTGCGGGGAAAAAGTACACGACGACCGGACCCTTCTTCAGCGCATCGGCGAGATGGAAGCTGGACTGCTTGCCGGCGAGGAAGGACGGCGCCGTGAAATCGGGCGCCTTGCTGCCCTCCTTCAGCGCGGCCATGGCCGGGGTCGGGAAGGCGGCGACGATGGCGAGGACCAGCGCGGTTGCGGCGGCGGGGGCGGCGGCGGATTTCATGGCGGTTCTCCGTTGGGAAATCAGGGATGCATATTACACCAGCCCGATGCGCCACGCTGTCGCCGCTCACGCGGATCGGGCGCGCAGGGAAACTGTGAAACTTCATTCTTGACTTTCCCGCTGCCCGGATCAATCTTGGCCGCGAGTCAGGCTTCATTGCAGCTTCCGACGACCGTCGTGGGGGAGATGGGTATGCACGGGAACTCCGCGGATCGCGTGTGGCCAACAGCTTTCTGCGCGCTCCTGCTCGCCGCATGCGCCTGCTCGCCACAAGCCAGTGCACAGGCCTGGGTGCCCGGCAAGGGCCAGGGTTCCTTCGGGATGACCTACCAGCAGAAGCAGAGCACCAAGCTCACGAATGCGGATGGCAGCTCGGAGCCTTTCGGCAAGGTCATCGCCCGCACCCTGACGCTCGACCTCGATTACGGCCTGTCCGGCCGATGGGCGGTCAGTGTCGGCATGCCCTTCATGCGCAATCGCTATACCGGCGACGATCCGCACGATCCGCGCGGGTTCCCGTTCCCGAACGACCAGCGCTTCCTCGACGATGGGCAGGACCATGGCGGCTGGTCCGACTGGAGCGTGGGCCTGCGCTACCAGTGGCGCAAACGGCCGTTCCTGGTCACTCCCTTCGTCGCCTACCTGCAGCCGAGCCACGACTACACCTTCTTTTCCCACGCCGCGTTGGGAACCCACCAACGGGCACTGCAGCTTGGCGTCCACGTCGGCAACTGGTTGCCGCTGCCGTGGCAGGCCATGTACTGGCAGGCCGGATACGCCTACACGATCGAGCAGTCCACCAGGAACCTCGATCACGCGGCCTACCCGTTCCTCCCGGACGACCGCCGCGTCAACCACGGCGCACTCAGCCTGGAATTCGGCGGCAACATCACGCCCCGACTCGGCGCGCACCTGCTGCTCAACCATACCAACTCCTACGGCAATGGCGTCCACGCGCCCGGGGATTTCGCCAATCCGGATGGCTCGCCGAATTTCAACAACATCTTCTACCACGACCAGTTGCTGCTCTTGCGCACCACCAAGGCCAGCGCGGGCGTCGAATACCAGCTCACCGATCGCTACCAGTTGTCGTTCGACTGGGGCCGGACGCTCCGGGGCGCGGATGCGCATTTCTGGGACTACGAGACCAGCATCGGCATCAGCCGCAGCTTCTGATCAGGCGGCGCGCGCCTCGCCCGGGCCGGGAAACCAGACGTCGAAGCGCGTCTCGCCCTGCCCGGTCGGCGCCAGGCGATAGGACAGGCCGTGGCGGTTGAGCACTTCGCGCACGAACAACAGGCCGATGCCCTGCCCGCCCTTCTTGGTGGTGAAGAAGGGCGTGAACATCTGTCCTGCCGGCACGTCGCCCAGGCGGTCGCCGGAATCGATGACCGACAGGCGCGGCCGGCGGTTGTCGTCGGCCACCAGTTCAAGGTGCACGTGGCCGCCGCGGCCGGCATGCTCGCGTGAGGTCGCCTCCGCCGCCTCCATCGCGTTCTTGACCACGTTCAGCAGGGCCTGCTCCATCAGGTTGCGATCCAGCGCCTGCCGCGCAACGTCGTCGCGGCGCAGCCAGCGGATGTCGATGCCGCGCGCGCGACAGGGCTCGCGGTACAGCTGCAGGATGTCGTCCAGCATTTCGGCCACGTCGGTTGGCTGTGGCTGCGCCGCCGGCATCTTGACCACCCGGGTGAAGCGCTCGATGAACTCGCCCAGTCCGGTGTTGCGCCGGCGCACGGCCTCGATCGCGGTGCCGAAATCGGCGCTGTCGGCACCGCCCTGCGCCGAGAGGTGGGCGGCCACCGATTCCAGCACCGAACCGGTCGCCGCCACGGTGTTGTTCACTTCATGCGCGAGCACGCGCACCAGCTTTTCATAGGTCGCGCGCTCGGAACTTTCCAGCTCCTCGGTCAGTTCCTCCACCAGCAGGAATTCGCGGCCGAAACCGCGATCGAAGAACCGGCCGCGCTGGGCGCGATAGCGGCGACCGTCGACATCGACCAGCAACTGGCTCTCGCCGGCCGGCAGGTCGTCGAGGTCGGCGGCCAGCGCCTGCGCGCGCTTGCGCGCCATGGCATCCAGGCCGTCGACGAAGCCGGCACCGCCGCCGTGCCACTCCGACAGGGCATGGCCCAGCGGGTCGCGCAGTCCGAGCAGCGCCTGCGCACTGGCATTGAGCAGGCTGATGCGGCCGTCGAAATCGAACACCACCACCGCGCTTGGCGTGGCCTCCAGCAGGCGCTCGAGGAAACCGCGCTGCTCGCCCAGCTTCATGCGTTCCTGGTACAGCGCGTCGAGCATGTCGTTGAACAGCCGCACCAGGCCAGCCAGTTCGTCATCGGGCTGGTCCTGCAGGCGCGCGGCATAGTTGCGGTCCTGCAGCAGGTCGCGGAATCGGCGCGCATGCTCCAGCGGCTGCATGGCCCGGCCGACCAGGCGCAGTCCGACTGCGGCGCTCGCCAACAGCAATACTTCCACGCATACCACCACCAACGGCTGCTGGCGCCAGAACCACAGGGTCACGCCCAGGAACACCAGGTGCGTGCCCAGCACGTAGCCGACCAGGCGCTGGCGCAGGTTCACGCCTCGTCGCCCCCGCTTCCCTCGTCGCCTGCATCGCCCAGGCCGTGCTTGTCCAGCCGGCGATACAGCGCCGCGCGGCTCAGGCCCAGCGCCTTGGCAACGCGCGAGATATTGCCCTGGTGCTGCTCCAGCATGCGATCGATCATCAGCCGCTCGACTTGTTCCAGGGTCAGGCCGTCCACGCGCACGTCAGTGTGCGCGGGCGCGTCCTCGCCCGGCTCGGCGTCCAGGAAGTCCTGCTGCTCGAGCACGCGCTTGCCCGCCAGCAGCAGGGTGCGCTCCACTGTCTGCCGCAGTTGCCGGATGTTGCCGGGCCACGACTGCGAGGCCAGCCACTGCATCGCGCCCGGGGCCAAAGTCACTTCGCCCAAGCCGTAATCGCCGGCCAGCGTGGCGACCAGGTGGTTGGCGATCAAGGGGATGTCACTGCGGCGTTCGCGCAGGGGCGGCAGCCGGATCGTGATCAGGTTGAGGCGATAGAACAGGTCTTCGCGGAAGTCGCCGGCCGCCACGGCCTCGGCCAGTTCCCGATTGGTGGCGGACACTACGCGGATGTCCGCCTGTTCGCTCCGGCTGGCGCCGACCGGGCGGTAGCTATGATCCTGGAGCACGCGCAGCAACTTCACCTGGTCGGCGCGGTTGAGCTCGCCGATCTCGTCGAGGAACAGGGTGCCCTCGTGCGCGCTTGCGACGTGGCCGGTGCGATCGCTGCGCGCATCGGTGAACGCGCCCTTCACGTGACCGAACATCTCGCTCTCGAACAACGACGAGGTGATCGCCCCCATGTTGATCTTGACCAGCGGCTTGCCGGCACGCGGGCTGTTGCGGTGGATCGCGTCGGCGATGAGTTCCTTGCCGGTGCCGCTCTCGCCCAGGATCAGCACCGGCGCGCGCGTGCGCGCCACGCGGCCGAGCGTGGACAGCACCTTCAGGATCTCGGGGTGTTGTCCAATAATCCCACGCAGGTCCAGCTGCGCGTCCAGCGCCTGTCGATCCAGCCGGCCCGCCGTTGCCGGCACCGCCAGCTCGAGCGTGGTGTTGACCAGTTCGACCAGTTGGGCGTTGTGCCAGGGCTTGGTGAAGAAATCCGCGGCGCCCACCTTCACGCCCTTCACGGCCAGGGCGATCGAGCCCCAGGCCGTCATCAGCAACACCGGTAGGCCCGGATGCTGCTCCTTGATCCGCGCAAGCAGGGCCAGTCCCTCCTCGCCGCTGGTCTGCGGCGAGAAATTCATGTCCTGCAACACCAGATCCATCGAGTGGGCGGCCAGGATGGCCAGCGCCCGGTCCGGGTCTTCGCAGGTCAGCACCTCGAAGCCGGACTGGCGCAGCAGCAGGGCCAGCGAGACGAGCACCGAGGCATCGTCGTCGACGACCAGCACGCGGTGTTTGCGGGGGACGTCGGTCATCATTCGTAGTGCAACGCCTCGGTCGGGCTCATCCGGCTGGCCCGCCATGCAGGATAGAGAGCGCAGAGCACGGATACCAGCGACATCACCGTCAGCGACACCAGCGCGGCGGCCAGGAACAGCGGCCAGCTCAGGTTTTCCCCGAACACGCCGGTGATCGGCAACTGCACCAGCAGGACCAGGCCCACCGCGATCGCCAGGCCGGTCAGCAGGAGCTGCTCGACGATGATCTGCCGGTAGATGCCGCCCGCGGTGGCCCCGATCGCCCGGCGCAGGCCAATCTCCGGGATGCGCCGGGTGGTGGACTGCCAGAGCACGCCGAACAGACCGAAGCCGACCATCAGCAGGAGGAAGGCGGCGATCACCCCCAGGATCACCAACGGGATGACGGAGTCGTGCAGCATCGTGGTGCGCATGTCCAGCACCGGCGAGATCCGGTAGGACCAGTCGTTGCGAACCAGCTTCATGCGCTCGCTCAGGCGCGACTCGAACGCCCGGCTGGTGCCCGGCCTGACCTTCAACACGACCGTCTCCGCGCCGCGCATGCTCGACAGCGGCGAGAACCGCTTGATCGTGAAGTTGACCGGCGGCATGAACTCGCCGTGGTTGCGGAAGGCCTCGACGACGCCGGTGACGCGCATCATCGTGCGGTCCTTGCCGCTTGGCGGGCCGTCGCTGATCAGCTGGCCCACGGCCGAGCGACCGGGGAACAATGCGTCGGCCAGGCGCCGGTTGATGACCACGGGCTGCTCGGCCGCGCCCTCGTCGGAGGCATTGAACCAGCGGCCCTCGGCAAGTTGCATGCCCAGTGTCTCGAAATACGTATCGCTGGCCTGGACGAAGTCGCTCTCGACCGACGCACCGCCCTCGGGCCGGTACATGTCGCCGCGCCAGGTCGAATTGTCGTAGAGCGGGAACGACGCAAAGCTGACCTTCTCCACTTCCGGCAGGTCCAGCAAGCTGCGGCGCAGCTGGTCGTAGAACTGCGGATCGTTCTTCGGGCCACCCTGGCTGGTCTGTTGCATCTGCACCGACCACAGCCCGGCGGGATCGAAGCCGATCGGCAGGTGGTAGAGCTGGTAGTAGCGCGCACCAGCGGCCGACACGGCGAACACCACCACGAACGCGAGCAGGATTTCCAGGCTGAGCATCAGGTTGCGCGACTTGCGCCGCCAGATCGGCTTGAGCAGGTGACGGAACATCAGGCAGCTCCCTTGAGTGCTTGGACAGGATGCAGTCGGGACATCTTCCAGGCCGGGATCACGCCCGACAGCAGGCCGAAAGTCACCGCGATGAGGAAGGCGTAGAACAGCACCGGCCAGGCGATGTCCACCCGCAGGTAGGGAATCAGCCCGGAATGCTCCAGCCACACCAGCGCGCCCTTGGCGAACACCAGGCCCAACACGCCGCCAAACAGGCAGAGCAGGATGTTTTCCACCACGAACTGCACCACCAAGGTCCGGCTCGAGGCGCCGAAGGCCTTGCGCACGCCGATTTCCGAGCTGCGCTCGAGGATCCGGCCGGTGTTGAGGTTGACCAGGTTCAGGGCCGGCAGCAGCATGAAGAACAGCATCAGCAGCAAGATCACCGCCAGCATGGTGCCGGCACCGGAATCGGGCTCGCGCGCATTGTTGAAGATGCCGCGTGCGAACACGTCCATCTTGGTGTCGGCCCACAAATACGCCTTGTTGAACTCCTTCGGGTCCTTGAACCGGACCCGCGGGGCGATGCCCGCGACCTCGGCCTGCATGCGCGGCACGTCGGCCGGGCTGGCGCCGAGCAGGAGCGCGACGAAGTCGCCCGATTCCTCGCTGCGATAGGCGGTCGAGGGCTCGGTGGTGATCGGCGCCCAGATGTCGGCATAGGCATTGAGCTGCATCTCGTCCCGAACCACGCCAATCACCTGGAACTGCTGGCCGCCGACATTCAGGGGCTGGCCGACCGCCTTCGCGCCGGGGAACAACTTGCGCGCAGTGGACTGGTTGAGTACCGCGACGAAGCGTCCCTGCGCGACATCCTCGGCGCCCGGCAACCGGCCATCGAGCACCGTGAAGTCGAGGATCTTCCAGTACTCGGCATCCGTGCGCCGCAGCATCACTTCAGTGACGCGGTCGGCCTGGTACACCGACACGGTGCGCGGCCCGGTGGTGGCCGCGACCATTTGCGGTGTCTTCATCGTCTTGAAGTAGTTTTCGATGATCCGGTAGCCCAGCGGGCCGATCCGGGTCGAGTTGCCGTCCGGGCCTTCGGACACCATGGTGTTGACCTGCACGAAGCGGTCGCTCTTGCCTTCCACGCCGCTGGGGAAGAACGCCTCCTGCAGCAGGGCAGCCACGACCAGCAACACGCCCAGCGTCAGCGTGATGCACAACAGGTTGATGGCAGTGAACAGCTTGCGCCGGGTGTAGACCTTCCAGGCCGTCAACAGGTAGTTCTTGAACATGACGACTCCTCAGGCGACCAGTTGGCCATCGAACACGCGGATGATCTTGCTGCCGCGACGGGCTTCGCGCTCGTCGTGCGTGACCATGACGACCGTGGTGCCTTCTTCGTTGAGCTTGACCAGCTGGTCCATCACCTCGGCGCCCATCTGGCTGTCGAGGTTGCCGGTGGGCTCGTCGGCCAGCAGCACCTGCGGGCGGCCGACCATGGCGCGGGCGATCGCCACGCGCTGCTGCTGGCCGCCGGAGAGCTGGTTGGGGTAATGGTCCATGCGTGCGCCCAGGCCGACGCGCTCGAGCGCCTCGCGGGCCAGCTTGCGCCGCTCGCCGGCCGAGACCTTGCGATACAGCAGGGGCAGCTCGACGTTGTCGGTGACCTGCAGGTCGTTGATCAGGTGGAAGCTCTGGAAGATGAAGCCAAAGGTCTGGTTGCGCAGCCTGGCCACGTCGCGGTCCTTGTAGGAGGTGACGCGCGCGCCGTCCACGCTGATGGCGCCGGTGCCGGGCGTATCGAGCAGGCCGATCAGGTTCAGCAGGGTGCTCTTGCCGCAGCCACTGGGACCCATGATCGAGACGAACTCGCCTTTCTTCACGTGCAGGTTGATGTCCTTGAGCGCAAGCGTCTCCACCTTGTCGGTCTGGTAGGTCTTGCTGATGTTCTCGAGTCGGATCATGTCGCGGTTCCTTGGCTGGAATGTGTTCGGATGCGGGTCAGTGGGTGATGCGGATGTGGTCGAGGCGCTTGAACTGGCTGGTGTCGGACACGATCAGGTGGTCGCCAACGTGCGCGCCGGAGAGGATTTCGACGTCCTTGCCATCGCCCAGGCCCATGTCCACGGGCACCTTGCGCGCCTCGTCGCCATTGACGACGAAGGCCTCCTGCGGACCGCGCCCGTTGAAGGCGGGGCCGGCATCCACCACCAGCGCATCGGGCTTGCTGTCGGTGACGATGTTCACGTCCACCCGCAGCTTGTTGCGCAGCAGGGGATGGCCCGGCTGGTCCAGGCTGACACGCAGCTTCACGGTGCCGTCCACGATCTCGGGCAGCACCGTCTGCACGCGGCCGGTGAGAACCTGGCCGCTGTAACCGACGCGCACGACCTGGCCCGGGGACAGGTAGCGCGCGTAGAAGTCGGACACGGTCGCTTCGATGCGATAGCTGTGCAGCCTGGACACCTTGGCCACCAGCTGGCCCGCGGTGACGCTGGCGCCCTCGTCGGCCAGTACCCAGCTGAGCATGCCGTCGAAGGGTGCGCGCACGCGGGTCTGCGCCAGCAGTTCCTGCTGCTGCGCAAGCTGCTTTTCATAGATGGATTTCTGCAGGCGCGCGCCTTCCATGTCCGTGGCCGTGGCCTGGCGCGTGTCGGCGACCGACTCGCGCTTCTGCCGCAGCTCGATCTCGCTGCGCTTGACGGCCAGACGTGCGGCGTCCAGGTCGGAGGCAGAGAAGGCGCCGGTCTTGCCCAGGCGCTCGTAGCGGCCCAGCTTCACCTGCGCGCTTTCCAGGTCCAGCTGCATCAGCTCGATGTCGCTGGCCACCTGCTTGAGCTTCTGGTCCATCGCCAGTTGCAGCGACTCGACGCGGTTCTCCTGCTGCGCCACCTGCTCGCGCAGGTTGTCCACCGCCACGCGCAGCGCGGTGTCGTCCAGCTCCAGCAGCAGCTCGCCGGCCTTCACTTCCTGCCCCGGCCGCGCGACGACGCGTGCCACCCGGCTCTGGATCGGGCTCGACACCTGGGTCTCGCTGATCGGGATCACCACGCCCGCGGCGTTGATGGTGTTGGCGATGCTGCCGCGGTGCACTTCCGACACGCGCAGCTGGTCAAGCGCCACGCTGGGGCTGACCAACCGGTTCACGCCCCATGCCGCGGTCGCCAGCGCCGCGAAGGCGCCGGCAAGGGTTAGCCCTCGCGCATGGCGGCGACGAGCGAGGACGCGGGTGTCGATCGGCTGGTCCACGGGCTGCAGGCATTCCTGGATGACTGCCAGGCATGTTGCAAGCGCCGTGCCACACTTCAATCCCCGTCGATTGGCTTACCGATCAGTCACTTGCCCGGTTGTCGCGGCGAGCCGGAAACGACTGCATTGCACGCGGCCGAACAGCAGTGTCCGGAATCGAACACTGCGTTCGCCTGACGCCATCAACGCTTGCGCGACCCGTCCACGGAGAAGGCGCCCGGCCCCGACGCCCAGAAGAACAGGAAAACGAAGCACCACTGCACCGCCAGCTCGCCGCCATTGAGCAGGGGCAATGCGCCATGCGGCGCGTGGCCCATGAAGTAGGCCGCGGCCATTTCGCCGGACAGCACGAAGGCCACCGGGCGGGTGAACAGGCCGATCAGAAGCAGGACGCCGCCGGCGATTTCGATGACGCCGGCCAGGCCGAACAGCGACATCAACTGCACGCCGGCCATGGCATCCACGTGCGGCACGCCGAGCAGCTTGGCGGTGCCATGCTGGATGAACATGAGGGCGGTGACGATGCGCAGCAGGCCCTGCGCCTGCGGCGCCCAACGGCTGCCCATCGCGGTGAAATCACTCATTGCGCTTGCTCCCCCGTGTGCTCCGGAACGGTCTTGTCCGCCAGCCGCGCCAGTGCCGACGCGGCGGTGACGAACTCCGATGGCATCATCACGATGGTCATGGTGTTCTGTTCGGCGCCGACTTCGGTCAGCATCTGCATGCGCCGCAGCTCGATCGCCATCGGCGTCTGGGCCATCTTGGTGGCCGCCTCGGTGAGTTTGATCGAGGCCTCGTATTCCGCCTCGGCCTTGATCAGGCGAGCGCGCTTTTCCCGGTGCGCCTCGGCTTCCTGCGCCATGGCCCGCTGCATGGTGTTGGGGATGCCGACGTCCTTGATCTGCACGCGGTCCACCGCGATGCCCCAGGGCTCGGTCACGCTGTCGATGATCTCCTTCAGCATCGCCGAGAGCTTTTCCTGCTGCTTGAGCAGCTCGTCGAGCGAGTGCTGGCCGATCACGCCGCGCAGCGTGGTCAACGCGGTCTGGCCGACAGCCGCCTGGAAGTCCACGACCTCGATGATGGCGCTCTCGGGGTTGGCGACCTTGTACCAGACCACGGCGCGCACCTTCACCGGCACGTTGTCGTTGGTCATGGTCTCCTGGGGCTCGATGTCCTGGGTGATCACGCGCACGTCCACGACCTGCAGCCGGTCGATCACGGGGATGACCCAGGTCAGGCCGGGCTCGCGCGTGCCCTGGTAGCGACCCAGGCGGAACACCAGGCCGCGCTGGAACTGCTGCAGGATGCGCAGGCCGGAGGCGATTACCACGGCGACGACGACGAAGACGGCAAGTTCCGGCATGGGAGGCTCCTGGATTGATGCGGACTGTGCGCCGAGCCACCGCGGGGATCAACTGCCCCCCGGCGCCGGGCGTCCGGCCCCCCGGCCCGCCGGCAAGGCGGACAGGCAAGCCGCATAATGCGCAGGCGAAGGCAACCTGGCGCAGGACCGATGATCAACAACGATGTGCTGCGCAGCGTGCGCTACATGCTCGACTTGAGCGACAACGCCGTGCTCGGGCTGGCACGGCTGGCGGATCCGGGCTTCATCATCGAGCCAGAGCAGGTGCAGGCTTTCCTCAAGAAGGATGGCGAAGCCGGCTTCGAGCCCTGCAGCGACCGCATGCTGGCGCATTTCCTCGACGGGCTGGTGCTGCACTACCGCGGCCGCGACGAGACCCAGCCACCGCGCCCGGTGGCGGCGCGCGTCACCAACAACCTGGTGCTCAAGAAGCTGCGCGTCGCCTTCGAACTGAAGGACGTGGACATGCACCAGGCCTTCGAGGATGCCGGCTTCCCGGTGTCGAAGCCGGAATTGTCTGCGCTGTTCCGGCAACCCGAACACCGCAACTTCCGCGCCTGCGGCGACCAGATCCTGCGCAACTTCCTGAAGGGCCTTACCCTGCGGATGCGCCCGCACCCGTAAGCGACGCGGCCTCAAGCCCCAGGAAAGTCGAAGGTTTCCTCGCGCCCGTCGGCATGGCGGGCAAAGCGGCGCCGCCCGTCGCCGTGCACCGGTCCCGGCGCCGGCCAGGGCCAGCCACCAAATTGCGTCCGCCGGTAGTCGTCGAATGCCTGCTGCAATTCGGCCTGCGTATTCATCACGAAGGGACCATGTTGCGCGACGGGCTCGCCGATCGGGCGGCCCTGCAGCACCAGGAACTCGCAAGCCTCCGCGCCCGCTTCAAGCGTGACTGCGACCCCCGCCGCGACTTCGACTACCGCGTGGCGATTGATGCGCTGGCCGTCGATGCTGACCGCATCGCCCTTGAAGAAATACAACCTGCGTCGCGTGCCCTCGCCCCGGGCCGGTGGCAAGGTCCAGCGCGCACCAGACTCCATCGCGATCGTCCAGATCGCCAGGTCGGCGGCAGCGTTCGCCGCCCAGGAATCCGGGGGTGGTGCCGGCGGCGCGGCGCCATCGTCCATTCGCCCCGCGATGCAGGCGACCGTGCTCCTGCGCCGACCGGCATCGGTGAAATCGCACCGCGGGATGTCCTGCGACCACAGCATGGTGAAATGCGGCGGCGCCATCTTGCTGCGCGCCGGCAGGTTCAACCAGATCTGGAACAGCTCTAAGGGATTGGGGCCTTCGACGTCGAGCAGTGGAAAGGTCTCCGCGTGCACGATGCCGCGCCCCGCGGTGAGCCACTGGACGTCGCCCTTGCCGAAGCGGGCCGTCGCGCCCAGCGAATCGGAATGGTCGATCAGGCCCTTGCGCACGATGGTGACGGTCTCGAATCCGCGGTGCGGATGCGCGGGAAACCCCGGCACCGTCTCGCCGTGGTACATGCGCCAGCCGTCCTTGCCTTCGAAGTCCGATCCGATGTTGCGTCCTTCCAGCGAGGCATCCGGCCCATAGCGGCCGTTGGCCTTTGGATAGGCGTCGTCGTGGTAGACGCAGAACAGGAAGGGGTCGAGCGTCTGCCAAGGGAAACCGAGCGGCTGAACATTGAGGATGGCGGACATGCATGGCTCCGGGGCGCGGTCTGTCGTCGCAGTCTAGCGCCGGCGCAGTGTTGCGACGCCACGATTAACAGCATATTTACCCTATCGCAACATCGGATTCACCGTCGGGCGCGCACAGTGTCGCTCCGGTCCCGATCGGGACGCTCACGGGAGAAACAGCATGGCTTACATCGACGGTTTCGTGATGGCGGTTCCGACCGCCAACAAGAAGAAGTTCATCGAACACGCCAACAACATCGACTCCATTTTCCTCGAGCTTGGCGCGCTGCGCGTCGTGGAAAACTGGGCCGATGACGTGCCCGAGGGCAAGCTCACCGATTTCCAGCGCGCAGTGCACGCCAAGGCCGACGAGGCCGTCGTGTTCTCCTGGGTCGAATGGCCCGACAAGGCCACCCGCGATGCCGGGATGGAAAAGATGATGAAGGATCCGCGCATGGACCCGAAGGCCAATCCGATGCCATTCGACGGCAAGCGGATGATCTTCGGCGGCTTCAAGCCCATCCTCGAACTGGGCGCGGGCCTGGGCCAGGACGCGCTGCCGCTCGCTGCGCATGCGAAGAAGGGCGAGCGCAGCGGCACGGGCGTGGCGCCGAAGCACTAGCCACGACGCAATCTGCACAGTGCTGACAAATCGGGGCGCCAGGAGGCGCCCCGATGTCGTTTGGGGGATCGCGCTCGTGGATCCAGCGGAGCGCGTGGACGATCGGGGCTGCCTGACGCGCCGAAACCTGCCTTGAGGCGCCCGGACGACGAGTCGAGGGACCCGCGCCAATCGGTACTTTACATACTGTGTGCCGCAATGTAGTGTACGCCAAACGCTACGGGGTGGAACATGGTGGAGCTCAAGGAAACACCGCTGTCCAAGCTGGAACTGGAGATTCGCCGCGGCGCCCTGGTGCTGGCGGTCCTGACCCAGCTCAAGGAGGCGCAATACGGCTACTCCCTGCGCCAGGCCCTGGCCCAGCGCGGGCTGCCAATCGAGGAAGGGACCCTCTATCCCCTGCTTCGGCGGCTGGAAAGCCAAGCGCTGCTGGCATCGGAGTGGCGGATCGAGGACGGCCCGCCGCGCCGCTACTACCAACTGAACGACGCTGGCGAGGCACTGCTCGCCGACCTGACGGCCTCCTGGAACGCGCTCGCCGCGACCATGGCCAAACTGCTTGAAGGGAGCAAGACATGAACCGCAATCCAGTCATCGAAGCGTATGTGGTCGAGGTGATGCGCCGTCTGCCGGGCAAGGATCGCAATGGCATCGGTTACGAGCTGCGCGGCCTGCTGACCGACATGCTCGCCGAGCGCGCCGAGTCGTCCGGCCATGGCGCCGACGACGCGATGGTGCTGGCCCTGCTGCGCGAATTCGGCACGCCCGCCGAGGTCGCCCAGCGCTATCGGCCGCCGGGCATGCTGGTCATCCCCGCCGACCAGACACGCGTGTTCGTGCCCTGGGCCATCGCCGGTGTCGCCCTGCAGTGGGTGCTGACCCTGCCGCGCGTGTTCGAAGGCCAACCGCTGTCCACCTGGTGGCTGACCTGGGGCCTCGGTGCGTTCTGGTGGCCCGGCTTCCTGGTGATGACCTCGCTGGCCGTGGCCTGGCTGCGGCAGAAGGGCGTGATCAAGGTCGGCGACTGGTCAACGCGCACCTACGATCCCGAACGCGTCAACCGGGGCGTGCTGGCCTTCGGGCTGCTCTGGTTCGGCTGCGGCGTGGCGTTGGTGTCCAGCCTGCCCTGGATCGCAAGCCGGATGCCGGATCCGATGTCACACATTCTCGCCGTGGATCCGCAGTTCCTGCGGACGCGCACCTGGCCCGTCGTGCTGCTGTGGCTGGGCCAGTTCACCTTGCTGGTCACCGTGCTGGTGAAGGGCCGCTGGTCCACGCTGACGCGGCACATCGAGATGGTCATCAGCATCGGCTTCGCCGCAGTGCTGGCCTGGTGGATCAGCGCCGGGTCGATCCTGCAGGCCAAGGCCAGCAACGATGGCGCGAGGCTGGCGCTCAGCTTCGTGATCCTGGTCATTGCCATCGACGTGGGCAAGAAGTGGTACCGGGAGCGCACGCGGATCTGTACCCCCAACATCGCCGGCTAGACCCTCGCACCCTGGCGGCGCACCCATCCCATCGAAAGGAGAATTCCCATGCTTCGTGCATGCGCATCGTCAGCGAAACCGGGCCGATGAAACCCCGCGTGGCCTCCAGGCACCGAGGGAACAGGCCATAATCGGGGCTGATCCCCGACAGGCCAACGCATGGATAGCTCGCCCCAGACCGACACCGCCGCGCACTACTCGCTGCGCGCCCGGCGTTTTCATTGGTGGTCGTTCGGGCTGGTCGCGCTGGCCTACCTGCTGATCAACCTGGTGGACCTGTTCGAGCGCGGCACGCCGCTGCGGCGTGCCGTGCTGCAGGGCCACTTCCTGGCCGGACTGGTGGTGCTGGCGCTGGTCCTGCCGCGGCTGCTCAACCGCCTGCGCAACGCACCGCCGCCGATCGTCCCGCCGATCGCCTCCTGGGAAGCGCGGCTGTCGGGACTCACGCATTTCCTGCTCTATGCCTGCCTGTTGCTGCAGCCCATCCTCGGCCTGCTGACGGTGTGGCTCGGCGGCCGCGGGATTGGCATCCCGTTCACCGCGATCCAGCTGCCCTCGCCGCTCACCGAGAACCACGATCTTCACGAGCAGCTCGGCAGCATCCATGGCTGGGTCGGCACGGTGTTCTACTACGTGATCGGCCTGCACATCGCCGGCGCGCTGTGGCACCACGCCGTGCGCCACGACAACACCTTGCGGCGCATCACCTGAGCGCGCGGGCCGGCCCACGGGCCGGCAACGGCGTCACCAGTGCTTGGGCAGTTCCTTGACCAGCACCATGCGGCGCTCGTCGTCCCGATCCATGAAGCCGCCACGCGCCAAGTCCCGGAGGATGTGGTTGACCATCTCACGGGTGGCGCCGACGCGATCGGCGATTTCCTGCTGGGTGATCGCGCCCGGGATCACGCGGACCCCGTCCTCGTCCAGCGCGAGGCGGTTGAGCACGTCCACGGTGCGCTCGTACACGCCGCTGAACGCGAGGCTGCGCGTCTGCCCGGTCGCGTGGCGGACCCTGGCGATGAGTTTCAGCACCAGGCATTCGGCGAATTCCGGATAGGCTTTCATGAACTCGCGGAATTCGGTCGGGCCAACCACCACGCACTGCGCCGCGTCGACCGCCTTGACCGAGGCCGAGCGCGCCTCGCCATCGAGGAACATCTCGCCGAAGAATTCACCCGGCTGCAGGATGTTGTAGATCAGCTCCCGCCCGCGCTCGTCGCGCGTGAACACCTTCACCTGGCCAGAGACCAGGATATAGAGCGCGTCCGACAACTCGCCTTCGGTGATCAGCACGTCGCCGCGCGCGAACGTGCGCAAGTCGCCACGCTCGGCCAGGCTTCGCATCAGGGCATCGGACAAATGCGAGTGGTCTTCCAACGGCATGTCGCATCCCGGGTCGTGCGGAGAGACGCCCGACGATACGCGTTTGTGCGACACCCATGACGCTCTGTGAAATATTTACATGCCCAGTGTTACCCCACCCCAGGCAAAAGTGGGGCCCGCGTCACGCCACGCATCAGCCGCCGATGCGCTGCAGGATCGGGCGCAGGTGCATCACCGGCTGGCAGGCGGAATGGGCCGCGTTGGGCGCGGTCCCGACCGGGCAGGCCATGCACGCGCCCGGACGCTGCGGATTGGGCACGGTGCTGCCGGTGCAACCGGGCGCGCAACTGCCGTCCACGTTCGTGCGTTCCGGCGGACAGGTCGCCGCGGGCGCCATGCTGCGCAAGGCGCCTGCACCGCCGATCGCGTGCAGTCCGGGACCCACGGGCTGGCAGAAGCCACCGACTTCCTCGGTGCCCGGCGCGCAGACACAGGCCATCGCGTCGTTCGCCGGATGCACCGTGCCCGCGGGACAGCTCACGCCGGGGAACCCCATGATCTTGCAAAAGTCGTCGCCGCCGTTGGAGTGCCCGCCCTGCGTGCAGGGCTCGCAGACGCCGCCCTGTTTGCGCTGGGTGTCGGGTGGGCACACCATGCATTCGCTGGCCCCAGGCAAATGTCCCAGGCCTTCGGGACAGGCATCGGCGACACAGACAGGCGAGCTGTTGGAGGTATGCGCTCCGCTGGGACAGGCTTGGCAACTGTTCTCGACCTGTTCGGTGTCCGGGGCGCACGCGGTGCAATCCTTGCCGTCCCAGATGCGGCCCAGGGGGCATCGGCTTCCGCAGGTGTTGCCGTCCTGGCTCACGGCCTGCCAGCTGGCGCAGCAGATCGCGGCCAGGCCGTTCCGGCCGTTCCAGTGCTCGTCGGCCTTGCAAGGATTGATCGGCTCCACGTGCGTCATCACGCAGGCACTGCCGTCGCGATTCGGCTCCCAGGTCTCGAAACCCGCCAGGCCTGTCTTGTTCATGCAGGCACTGCAGTTGCCGTACTTGTCCCTGGCCGTGTTCGGCGGACAGGTAAGGCAGGTGAAAGTCGGTCCGTGGAAAAAGCCCTGGCCCAGGTCCACCCACTTGCCGTCTGCGTACGGACGCGTCGGTGCCGGGCAATTGCAGGTGCGAACGCGCAGGCCGGGCTGCAGGGCGCTGCCATCCCAGCCGTGCGTCCAGCCGGGGAATGGAACGCCCGTCGCCGGGCACATCGCCACGTCGTAGGCCTCCTGCTGCTGGCCGCCATTGCCGACACCCGCGCGCGGATCGTGGTCGCTGCCCGCCATGCCCCACAGCGTGCTGAGGCCGAGCAGTTCGCCGGCCTTCCTGGTGCCCGCGGCAACGTTGGCAACGGGATCGACCGCCTTGGCGCAGGCGACGACATCCTCGACCAGGCCCTGGATCTTCTGCGCGATGCCGCTCTCGGCGACCGCACAGCCACAATCGAGATAGGCGCTGACCACGCTGGCGTCGGCCACGGCGAGCAACTGCTGCGCGGCCTGCGACGACGGCTTGCCCAGGATCGACGAACACTGCCCGGTCTTGAGCACACCGGTCGTGGTGAGCGTGGTCAGCGTGCCGGCAACCGCCTCGAAGCCGGGATCCTCGAGGTCGGCGAGGCATTCGCCGTGATCCTTGACGAACTGGTAGGCCAGGCCGATGTCGTTGGCGCTGAACTGGTTGACCAGCGTGGTGCAGGCGCCGATGCCGGCCTGCGCCTGGCCGATGCAGCCTGCAAAGACCAGCAGCACGGCCAGACCACGGCGCAGCCATGCCTTCGAAGCCGGTGTCGTGGTCATGGCGCTGTCCCCGTGGCGCAGGCGGATCGGGATGACCGGATGCGCGAGCAAATCCTACGCCCAATTCCGCGCGGCCGCGGGATGGCGGATGCGGCCCGGCTTGCTAAGCTGGCGTCCTGACCGGGAGTCCGCTGCATGCAGTTGTATGGCCGCTCCAGCTCGCACTTCACGCGCATCCCGCGCATCTTCGCCGTCGAACTCGAGGTGGCGATCGCGTTCCATCCGATCCGCGACCTGATGTCGGGCGATCCGGGCGACTACGGCGGCCATCCCGCGCTCAAGATGCCGACGCTGGTCACCGGAGCCGGCCAGTGGTTCGGCTCGCTGCCGATCTGTCGCGAGCTGGCGCGCTGCTCCGAACTCAACCTGGACATCAGCTGGCCCGAGGACCCGCCGCGTCCGGTCGCGTCCAATGCGCAGGAGCTGGTAAACACCGCCATGGCGACTGAGGTCGGCTTGATCATGGGCAAGGCCGCTGGCGCGCCTGCCGACAATGCGCACCAGGTGAAGCTTCGCGCGAGCCTGCTGGGCGCGATGGACTGGCTCGAGACCAATGCAGTGCGGGCGATCGACACGCTGCCGCCGGAGCGGGACCTCAGTTTCCTGGAGGTTTCGCTGTTCTGCCTGGTCGAGCACCTTCAATTCCGCGAGGTGCTGCCGCTGGAGCCTTACCCTGCCCTGCGCGCGTTCGCGCAGCGCTTCAGCGCGCGCAGTTCCGCCCGCGCGACGCCGTACCAGTTCGATTTCCCGGCCGCCTGAGGCCAGGCCGCGCGCGGTCTGGTAGCCTTGCGGCGGGGACATCGGGGAGTACGGCAATGGCGATCAGCAAGCTGGGCGCGCGCCTGCGCGCGCATGACTGGACGGCCGCGGTGATCGAGCTGGTGATCGTCGTGGCCGGCATCCTGATCGCGCTGCAGGCGAGCAACTGGAACCAGGACCGCCAGGACCGCGCGCGCGCGGCAAGCGACTACCGGCGGCTGCACGACAGCCTGGTCACCGACGGCGAGACGATGGATGCCGTGTCGTCGTTCTGGCACCAGGTGTCCGGCTACGGCCGGGCAGCGATGGCCAACGCCGACGACGGGACCCTGGTCGCCGGCTCGCACTGGCGGACGCTGCTGGCCTGGTACCAGGCCAGCCAGCTGATGCCCTTCGAACTCGAGGACACCACGTTCGTGGAGATGCGCGACCGCGGCGACCTGGTGCTGGTCGCCGACGAAAAACTGCGCACGCGCCTGGCCGAGTATTACCACCTGACCCAGACCGGCACGATCCGTTCCAACATCCTGTGGCACGACCCGGTGTACCGCCAGCAGATCCGCGGCATTACGCCCTGGGCCGTGCAGCAGTACATCTGGGAACATTTCTTCCGCCAGCTCGGAGGCATCCGCCAGGAACTCATCGACTGCCCGGCACCGGTCAGCGAAACCGAAGCGGCCGCAGTGCTCGACACCTACCGACACGCCGACGGCCTGCTGCCGAACCTGCGCTACTGGATGGCAACGTTGAAGGTGTCGGAGCTCGTACTTGTCGACGCGCGCCGGAGCCGGGACGCGATGGCGCGGGAGATCGACGCCGCGCGGAGCCGTTGACATGTCGTTGCAGTCGGACCTGATCGCAGCGGCGATGCGGCTCGACAAGCTGCGGCTGCGCCGCGTGCATCGCGTGTACCGTGCTTGATACGCAGATCCGAGCACCGGGCAGCCCTGCCTCCGCCACGGTGCCCCTGCTGGCGCCCTGGGCGCTGGCCTGGGGGCCCCCTTTCCGGCCGTTGTGGCGGCGATCAGATTGATTCGCGTACCCTCGGGTGGAGTTGCACTTGCCAAGGAGGCATGCCATGACCGCAGACACCAAGACTCCGCTGGAACACGTCAAGGACGTCGTCAACCAGCTCAAGGAAATGCACCACTACGCCAGGAACAACGTCGAGCACCTGACCGCGCAGTGGCTGATGTTCGATGGCGAGCTGAAGAAGCTCAAGCAGGCCGACCGCTTCGAGGCGCTGATGACCAAGCAGGCCGAGCTGCACGCCGCGCTGGAGACCGACATCGCCGCGATGGAAGAGGTGGTGGTGGAGTTGTCGCCCAAGGAAGACGAGCCGGAGGCCTGACCGCCGGCTGTCCTGCTCAGCGCGCGTGCGAAAGCACGATGCCGGCCATGCCCATGAAGCAGGCCAGCTGGGCGAAGAAAAAGGTGAACCGGACCGAGACGACGCGGTCCGTTTGCACGGTGCAGATGTGCACCAGCGACTGGCACACCCGCGCCGCCAGCGCGATGCCTGCCATCGCGTCCGCGGCGCTGCTGGAAATGCCGCTCGCGTACAGCGCGAACACCACCACGGTGAACAGCGGCAGGTTCTCGATGCAGTTGGCATGCGCGCGCATGGCGCGTTGGTACCACGCCGCGCCTTCGCGCCCGTCCGCGGGAAAGGATGCCATGCCCGCGCGGCCAGTGAGGATATGGCTGAAGCGATAGGTGCCGATCGTCAGGACCAGAATCGCCGCCGTCCACACGGTGAAGCCCAGCAGCATCCAGAGCGGGAAGGTCATGGCGTTCTCCTTGCAGGGGTCTGTCGGGTGATGTCTATCGGGTGATGTCTATCGGGTGATGACCACTTGCATGTACTCGGCCGGCACCACCAGCGAGGTGTCGCCGCCGACGTTCATCTCTCCGAGCAGGGCGATGATGTCGTCCTCGAGTCCGCGCTGCCCATCCGCGTCGAGCGCGGAGAAGGCCTTGAGCGTGGGTCCGTAAAAATCGCGGAACACCTGCAGCCAGTGCGCGGGGGAGTGGTAGCGCATATTGAAGATCCTCCGCTCGCAGTGGATGGACAGCGCACCGCGGCCGAACAGGCGCACGAGATGCGGCTCGGTGCCCCAAAGCGCGGGCTCTTCGATGCCGGGCGGCGGTGGCAGGCGTGCGCCGACGGTGCGGAACAGGCGGCCGACGAAGCCCTCCGGCGTCCAGTTCGCGAGCCCGATCCGGCCGCCGGCGCGCACCACGCGCAACATTTCCCCGGCAGCGCGCGCTTGGTCGGGCGCGAACATCACGCCGAAGCTCGACAGCGCGACGTCGAAGCAGCCGTCGTCGAAGGGCAGTGCCTCCGCGTCCGCCACTTCGAACGCAATCTGCAGACCCTCGGCGCTGGCGCGGGCCGCGCCGCGATCCAACAGCGCGGGCACGTAGTCGGTGGAGGTGACCACAAGTTCCTGCCCGACGGCCTGACCCGCCTCGACCGCTCGAGCCTGGAGGATGCCGGCGAGCGCCGGCTGATGAGCCAGGTCCAGGGCCGCTCCTACGCTTACATCTTCGGCCTGTGCGAGCGCTTCATCAATGCGAAGATGCTCGAGCTGAGCCGTGACCACTGGTTTGGCGACCAGGCGGCGCTGGAAGCGCTGGTGCGATTCAGTGACGAAGAGATCAAGCACCAGGCGCTGTTCCACCGCATCGAGACCATGATCGGCGACGCGATGCCTGCCGGCTACCAGTGCACGGCGGACGCCAACGACGTGGCCCACGCGGTGCTCGGCAAGAGCAGCTGGGCGGTGCTGGCGCTGACCTGCCACATCGAGCTGTTCACCCAGGAGCACTATCGCAAGAGCATCGCGCCCGACGACAGCCTGTCGGACCTGTACAAGGACGTGTTCCTGTTCCATTGGCGCGAGGAATCGCAGCACGCCATCCTCGACGAGCTGGAATGGCGCCGCATCGACGACCAGCTGTCCGAGGCCGAGCGCGACGCCGCGGTCGAGGACCTGATCGCCCTGGTTGGCGCGGTGGACGGCATCCTGCAGGTGCAGGCGCGCGCCGACGTCGACTACTTCTGCAGCATTGTCCCGCGCCGGTTCACCCCCGCCGAGCGCTTCGTGCTCGGCGCCGAGACGCTGGCGGCGTACCGCTGGCAGTACATCGCCTCGGGCGTGCAGGCGCCGCGCTTCCTGCAGCTGCTGCAGGAACTGCTCGACACCTCCCAGCAGGAACGCATCGCCGAAGCGCTGGCGCCGCTGGTGGCGGCGGTCTGAAATCGCCGCGTTCCATCGCAGACCGCGCGGGAATCTTCCCGCGCGGCTCGCCGCGCCAGTTGCCTTGCGCCGGCACTACCGGCAGCGCGATGTAGCTGCCCTGCCCCGCCGTCCCGCCGCGATAGATGCGCTGCGTTGCGGCGCGGTAGTCCGCAGGCTTGGCATTGAATATGTCCGGCACGAAGGTCTGCGGATTGCGGTCGTACAGTGGGAACCAGCTCGACTGCACCTGCACCATGATGCGGTGCCCGGGCAGGAACACGTGGTTGGCGTTGGGCAGCGCGAAGCGATAGCCGAGCGGCTGGTTGGCGGCGATGGGCTTGGAGACTTCGAAGCCCTCGCGATAGCGGCCACGCAGGATATCCATCGCCACGGCCAACTGGTAGCCGCCCATCTCCGGCTGCTCGGCGACCTGGTCGGGATAGACGTCGATCAACTTCACGACCCAGTCGCTGTCGGTGCCGGAGGTGGACGCCATCAGGTTGACTTCGGGTGCGCCGGCGATCTTCAAAGGCGCAGCCAGCGGCTCGCTCATATAGCTCATCACGTCGGTGCGGCCCGAGGCCTCGCGCTGATCGTCCACCAGCCACTGCGTCCAGGTCATCGGTGCGGAGTAGCCGATCGGCTGGATCGGGCGCGCGCGGAACGGCACCGGCTTGGCGGGATCGGAAGTGTATTCGTCGAAGGCAACCCCGCCGGCCGGCGCGTCGAAGCCAACGCGATGGCCGTCCTGCAGGTAGAGCTTGCGCAGCTGCGTCGCACAGCCCTGGGCACAGGCCAGCGGCCAGCGGTCTAGGCGCTGCCAGCGGTTTCCACCGGTCTCATAGGCGTTCACCGGCGCGATGTCCGCCGCCGGCGCGCCGTCTTTCAGATACTGCGCGAGGTAGGGGCGCAGGATGTGCTGGCGAAAATACCTTGCCGTGTCGCTACCGAAGCGCAGCGCGCCGAGCGAGTTGCCGTCGCCGATTTCCTGGCCGTGGTACCACGGGCCCATCACGAGCTTGACCATGTTGCCCGCGCTGTCCTTGGGCTTGATCGCGCGATACACCGCCTGCGCGCCGTAGATATCCTCCTGGTCCCAGAGGCTGGCCACCAGCATCACCGGCACCTTCAAGGGCTGCGCTGCCAGCACCCGGTCCATCGCCTGGTCGCGCCAGAACGCATCGTAGTCCGGGTGCGCGACGAGCTTGTTCCAGAATCCGAGCTGGCCCATGCCGTACGCGGTGCCCATCGCGCCGGCCGAGCCGTAGTGCATGAACAGGTCGTACTCGTCGTTGTAGCTGCTCCACCACTTTTCGTCGTTCTTGCGCGTGGCCACCTGTTCGTAGATGTAGGACATGTTCTGCTGGCGAAAGGCGCCGTTGTGGAACCAGTCGTCGCCCATCCAGCCATCCACCATCGGGTTCATCGGCACGGACACCTTCAGCGCCGGATGCGGATGGACCAGGGCCATCAGCGGCTCGAAGCCATCGTAGGAGATGCCCAGGATGCCGACGCGACCATTCGACTCGGGCACGTTCTTCACCAGCCAGTCGATGCTGTCGTAGCAGTCGGTGGCGTCGTCCACCGGCGTCGGATTCTGCGGGCCGCTCACCGGCCGGTTCATGACGTAGTCGCCCTCCGAGCCGTACTTGCCGCGAACGTCCTGGATGACCCGGATGTAGCCATCGTCCACGATCACGTCGGTGGCGTTGTCGTAGCCGTACAGGGACGCGGCCAGGTTGCCGCTGTGGCTGTTGGCGCTGAGCGTGTTCGCGTCGTAGGGCGTGCGCGTGAGCAGGATGCCGGCGTGGCGCGCGCCCTTGGGCACCAGGATGACCGTGTGCAGCTTGATCCCGTCGCGCATGGGGATCTCGGCGATGCGGCGCACGTAGTCGTGGCCGTCGGCGGTCGGGGTAAAGGTGTCGGGGGTTTCGCTGGGGTAGGCGGGGTATTTCGGCGCCGCGGCCGGCACATCCGGAGAGCGTGCACTGGCCGAGAAGGCCAGCAGGAGGGCGGCGCAGCCGGCTGCGACGGTACGAAGTTTCATGGCGGCCCCTGGTTGGCGAAGTTGCGAGGATATCGCAATGCCCGCGTCTTCACAGCCGCGACGGCGACTCAAAAGCGGGGCGCTGGCCGGCGATGCAGTCAGCGCCAGTCGGCGTGCTGGATCTGAGCCGGCTGGTGTGGCGTGGCGGCGCGGCGATCGCGGATGCGGTCGGCCAGCCACTCGCACCATTCGAACATGTTGGGGTTGCCCGAGCGGACGCGCTCGCGAAGCAACCAGCCTTGGACGCGGTTCCAGAACATCAGGGTGACGCCGCCGAGCAGCTTGTCGGCCATCTCCAGCGAGACCAGGCGCTGGAACACCATGTAGCCGACCGCCTCCAGGCGCACGCCGAAGTCCATCAGTGCATTCGCCGCCCAGTCGCACTCATCGACCTGCTCCGCGCTGGCGCCGATCGGCAGCGTGGCGACGTTCTGCATCGCCCGCGTCCAGCTGTCCACCTGCGTGTTCTGGATCAGCACGGCCGCGGCCTGGTCGCTGCGCGAGCGGTTCGCCTGCCGGACCTGCAGGCCCGCGAACGCGAGCGCCAGCACGATCGCCACGGTGGAGATCAGGCTGAGCCAGCTTTGCAGGTCGAGGGAGGCCATGGCTGGAGTCTACGACGCGCCTGCGTCGCGATCCAGACGACTCGACCCGTCGCCACGATCACTCCCGCGGCGATCTTGATCAGCGTGTCGTCGAGCGACTGCCTTGGCCGGGACCAGGGCGGGGGCCGGCCAGCCACTCATGGGGCGATCGCCGCCAAAAACTGCGCCTGCAGCTCCGGGATCATGTAGGACGATTTCGCGGCGACGACGATCAGCGGCAGGTTGATGACCCGGCAGACGTTCACCAACAGGTCGTCGCGCGCCTGGGCGCGCAGGCTGGCGTGCGATTTGTCATTGAGTTCCACGGCCGCGACAACGGCCAGGTCGCCGGTGCGGCACACGACGAAGTCGAAATGCTTCGCGCTGATGCGGTTGAGGGCGCCCTGTCGTGCTGCATTGTCCAGGCCCGGTCGTAACGCGGCAACATCCGCCACGCGAACCTTGCCGAACACGCGGAAGCCATGGCCGACCGCGGAATCGAGCACACCCAGGAACGATCGCTCGGCGGGCGAGAACAGCGGCCCTGCCGCCTGGTAGGGAAATCCGATGGCGCCGGAGGGTCCGGCGTCTGACTTCTTCTTCGCCGCCGCCAGGATGAGCAGCGCAGCCAACGCAAGGACGATCAGGACCAGGAGTGCCATGGGACACAGGCTCGATGGGGTTCGCGACTCGCGACCATACGCGAGATGGACATGCCACTTGATCGTGTGTGAATTATTTACGAGCAAGTGAGGGACGTTGGCGACCGGAAACGCCGCGTTCCGTGCTGAACGCGGCCCTTGACAACTAATCTTGTCAATGCCTACGATGGCGGCCATGTTCGACGTCCAAGTCATCGACGACCCCCAAACCGCGACTGTCGCTCTCGAGCCCACGCGCAGCCGGCTGCTGGCGGAACTGTCGGTGCCCACCTCCGCCGCCACGCTGGCCGCGCGCGTCGGCCTGGCCCGGCAGAAGGTCAACTACCACCTCAATGCGCTCGAAGCACACGGACTGGTCACGCAGACGCATGAGCGCAAATGGGGCGGCCTGACCGAACGCCTGCTGGTCGCCACGGCCGCGTCCTACGTGGTGTCGCCGAGCGCGCTCGGCCCAGTTGCCGCGGATCCGTCACGGCGGATGGACAAGCTGTCGGCAAGCTACCTCGTCGCGCTGGGCGCGCGCGTCGTGCGCGAGGTCGGCGAGCTGGTGCGCCGCGCAGACGCCACCGGCAAGCGCCTGGCCACGCTGGCCGTGGACACCGACATCCGCTTCAGATCGGCCACCGACCGTGCCGCGTTCAGCGCCGAACTCGCCGCGTCGATTGCATCCCTCGCAGCGAAGTACCACGACACCTCCGCCCCCGGCGGCCGCACGCACCGCCTGACGGTCGTCGCCTACCCCATCGCAAAGCAAGCCACATCCAAGGAGCCAGCATGAGCGTCAAAGTCGAAGCCTCAGGTCGCCGTTCGGTCGAAGTGGAATTCGAGGTGGACGGCACGCCGGAACAGGTGTGGGCCGCCATCGCCACCGGCCCCGGCATCTCCGCGTGGGCGGTGCCGACCGTGGTGGACGAAGCCGACGGCAAGCCGTCGCTGGTGCGCATGACCTGGGGTCCGGGCTTCGAGTCGAAGGCGCGCGTCACCGCGTTCGAGGCGCCGCACCGCTTGGTGATGGAAGCCGACAACTGGATGCCCGACGCACCGCCAATCGCCGGCGAGTGGACGATCCAGGCGCGCGCCGGCGGCACCTGCACGCTGCGCATCGTGCAGAGCCTGTTCGCCAGCGGCGACGACTGGGACAACCAGCTGGAAACGCTCGACTCCGGCTGGTCCGCGTTCCTGGCCACGCTGCGCCTGTACCTCAAGCATTTCCGCGGCCAGCGCGCGACGCTGAAGTCCCTGATGGTGCCGGCCACGGGCACCGAGGCCCAGGTGTGGGACAAGCTGATGCGCACGCTGGGGCTGCAGGGCGTGGCCGTCGGGCAGCGCTGGTCCGCTGCCGCCGGAGCGCCTTCCCTCGGCGGCGTGCTCGAGTACCTGCACGCCCTGCCCTACGACGCGCTGGTGCGCGCCGAGTCGCCTCGGCCGGGGATCGCGGCCTTCGGCACGGTGAGCATGGGCGGGCCGGTGATGGTCGGCATCAACCGCTACTCGTATGGCGACGGCGGCGACGCCGCAGCCGACCAGGAACTGGCGCAGTGGCAGGCCTGGTTCGCGGAACATTTTCCGGCGCCGCAAGGAGCGGAGGAAAGCGCCGGGACTTGACCGGCCGGGGGCCAACTGCACGCCGGCCCGTGCCCTGCTACCCTAGCTGTACGGGGAACGTGGGGACGCGCCGCCTTGGATCCGACCACTGAACGTCTAGCCGCTGCAATCGCGGACCACTATCGCCTGGAGCGCGAGCTCGGGGCCGGCGGCATGGCCACGGTGTACCTCGCCGAAGACCTCAAGCACCACCGCCGCGTGGCGATCAAGGTGCTGCGGCCCGACATCGCCGCGGCGGTCGGGCCGGGCCGGTTCGAGGACGAGATCGAGATCGCCGCCCAGCTGCACCACCCGCACATCGTGCCGGTGTACGACTCGGGCGCGGCCGAAGGCTTCCTGTATTACGTGATGCCGCTGGTGGACGGCGTGTCGCTGCGCGAGCGGCTGCAAGCCGGCGACAGGATCCCGGTGCCCGACGTCGTGCGCATGACGGCGGAGATCGCCGATGCGCTGGCCTTCGCGCACGAACACGGCGTGGTGCATCGCGACATCAAGCCGGAAAACATCATGATTTCCGGCCGTCACGCGCTGGTGATGGATTTCGGCATCGCCAAGGCCGTGCGCGACGCGGGCGCGCGGCGTTCCAGCACCAGCATGGGCCTGGCCATCGGCACGCCCGAGTACATGTCGCCCGAGCAGGCCGCGGGCGATCCCAACCTCGACCACCGCACCGACGTGTACTCGCTCGGCGTGGTCGCCTACGAACTGCTCACCGGCAAGCCGCCCTTCAACGGCGGCGGCACGGAACAGATCCTGACCCGGCACATCACCCAGCGGCCGGCGCCGATCGCCGAGCAACGGCCTGACGTGCCACCGCTGCTGGCCGCGGTGATCATGCGCGCACTGGCCAAGGCGCCCGGCGAGCGCTGGCAAACCGCCGAGGACATGCGCGCGCAGCTGGAGCCCCTGCTCACCACTACCAGCGGCTCGGTGACGGCCACGCGGCTGCTTGGCGCGGCGCGCCGGCCCCGGCGCCTGCTGGCGTGGGCGGCTGTCGCGGCGGTCGTCGTGCTGGTTGCGCTGGCGGCACGCGTGTACTGGGGCGGCAAGCACACTCCCGCCGAATCACCTGCCGTGGCGACCGCGGCACCTGGCGCAATCGCCGCGCAGGCAACCGCAACCAGTGGCATCCCCGACCTCGCCGCCGACCCATCCATCGCCGTGCTGCCGTTCGAGAACATGAGCTCGGACAAGGAACAGGCGTATTTCTCGGACGGCATTTCCGAGGAGCTGCTGAACCTGCTGGCGAAGGTGCCCAAGCTGCGCGTGATCGCGCGCACCTCCAGCTTCCAGTTCAAGGGCAAGGAGATCGGCATCCAGGAAATCGCCCGCAAGCTGCACGTCGCCGCGGTGCTCGAGGGCAGCGTGCGCAAGTCGGGCGACCACGTTCGCATCACCGCGCAGCTGGTCCGCGGCAGCGACGGCTCGCACCTGTGGTCGGAAACCTACGACCGCACGCTCGACGACGTGTTCAAGGTGCAGGACGAGATCGCGGCGACAGTGGTGGACAAGCTCAAGCTCACCCTGCTCGGCGCGGCGCCGACGGTGCGTCCGGTGGACCCGCGCGCCTACGCCCTGATGCTGCAGGCCAAGTCGGTGCTGGACCAGAACACCAAGGCGGCGCGCAAGGACGCAGAGGCGCTCTACCGGCAGGCACTGGCGATCGCGCCGGACGATCCGCGTGCCTGGAGCGGCCTCGGGCGCACCTACATCAACCAGACGCAGTTTGCCGACCGCCCGCCCGCCGCCGGCACGAAACTGGCCAAGGAGGCACTTCTGAAGGCGCAGGCGCTCGACTCGACCGACGGCGTCACCACGTCGCGACTCGCCGTCCTCGTCTCGAGCATGGAGAACGACCAGGTTGGAGGCGCGGTGCTGTTCCAGAAGGCGCTCGCGCAGAGCCCGGGCAACTTCTCCGTGATCAGCAATACCGCAAGCTGGCTCGGCGCGATCGGCCGGGCGGACGATGCCATCGCGCTCGGCGCCAAGGCCATGGCCATGGATCCCTCGAGCGCCATCTCCTTCGCCCGGCAGGGTGGACTGATGCTGGCCGCCGCGCGCTTCGACGAGGCCATCTCCGCCTTTCGCACGGCACTGGTCCTGAGTCCCGACTATCCAGGCGCGCACGCGAGCATCGCCGCGGCCTTGATGCTCGGCAAGCACGACTACGTGACGGCCCTCAAGGAAGTCCAGGCCGAGCAGGACGAAGTTGCCCACCTCGGCACCCTGCCGGTGGTGTTGCGCGCGCTTGGCCGGACCGAGGAAGCCGAGCGCGCGCAGGCGGACCTGATCGCCAAGCACAGCGATGACAGCGCCTACACCATCGCCGCCAACTACGCCTATTGGGGCGATGCGGACCAGGCCTTCGCCTGGATTGCGCGCAGCGTCGCGAACCAGGAGCCTGGCATCAGTTCGCTTCAGAACGATCCGTTCTTCAAGCCGATCCACGGCGACCCGCGCTGGCTGCCGCAGCTGCGCAAGATGGGCATCGCGCCCGAGCAGCTGGCGAAGATCAAGTTCGAGATGCCGGCGGTCGTGGCTGCTCCGGGGTCTTAGCGCCGCGGTCAGCGCACGGACGACTGCTGCGCTGACACCGAGGACAAGGAGGGATCGCATGAAGGCATTCGTGATCGACCGGTTCGGCGGACCGCTGCACGCGGCCGACATGCCCAAGCCGCAGCCCGGCCCCGGCGACCTGTTGGTGCAGGTGCATGCGGCCAGCCTCAACCCGGT